>NZ_POUC01000279.1 GCF_002891435.1 Streptomyces cahuitamycinicus | reverse complement strand
ATCACGGGCAGCCGCAGTGCCTCCACCGCGAGCGGCGGCAGCACCCCGGCCCACCAGGAGGTGGCCACACAACCCGCCGCACCGCAGGCCCCGGCCAGCACACCGGCCGCGCCGGGCAGCACCCGCGCGGACCGCTCCACCAGGTCGGGATCGACCTGCGACACCGGGCGTTTCGGGGCGATGGCCGGGCGCCTCAGGCGCGGCTGCTCCCCCGTGCCCTGCCTGCGGCCGACGACCGCCGGTTTCAGCGGCACCGTCGCCGGGGCGGGGTCGTCGCGGAACAGCAGGTGGACGGGGATCTCGGTGGTGGCCTCGTTCTGGATCAGCCGGGCGGGCCGGACCGGTCCGTCGGCAGGTTTGCCGACCGGTCCGTCGGGCTCGGACGTGTGGGAAGTGGTCGTACTCACGCGTGCCTCCAGCCTCCGCGCCAGATGCGTCACAACAGTGGTCGGATGAGGGACCGCCCGGACACGCCGAGGCGGACCGAGGGCCTACGAGAAGAGGCGCCGCCAGGTCTCCGGCCCCGGGTAGCCGTCCGCCGCGCCGCCCCGCCAGCCCTGGGTGCGCTGAAAGGCCTCGACGGCACGCCGGTCCGCCTCGGTCCAGTGCGGCCCCGGCCCGACCCGGTAGAACCTGCCGAACCCCTTGCGCACGAGCTGCCTGCCCAGCTGGGTGACGTAGGCGTTGTTCGCACCCGGGCGGAACAGCGCCCGCCCCGGGTAGCCCGGGACGCCGTGCGAGGCGGGCGGCGGGCCGACCACCCCGCCCTTCACGTCCTTGCCCTCACCGGTGACCAGCAGCTCCCAGGTGCGCGGGCCGGGCAGCCCGTCGGCGTCCGCGCCCGTCCAGCCCTGCGCCTGCTGGAACGCCCGGGTCGCCCGGCGGTCGGCGTCGGTCCAGCGCGGCCCCGGGCCCGACGCGTACGAGCCGCCGGCCCCGCGTGTGACGAGCATCCGGCCGAGCCGCGTGACGTACTTGTTGTTCGCGCCGGGGCCGAAATACGACGCTCCCGGATACGGCGTGACGGCCCGGGCGCCCGGCTGGCCGCCGTCCTTCCCGGGTACCGGCTCCGCCGGGGTGACGCCCTTGTACCGGTAGGGCACGTACCGGGCGGAGTCGTTCCAGTAGGCGTACGGGGTGGACTGGCGGCGGGTGTGCGGGCGGGTCTGCTCGTAGGCGGTGTAGTGGGTGCGCGAGGCGTCCGTCCAGCCGCCGAAAATGGTGACGTGCGAGCCATTCGCGGGGTCGGACGCATTGTGGAACAGCAGAATGTCGCCAGGCTGGAGTTCTTCCTTGGAAATCCGCTCCCCGTACTGGGCGAGACTGCCCGTCCATTCGTTTCCGGGGAGCTGCCAGGCCATCGAGACATAGCCGGAGCAGTCCTGCCGGTAACCGTCGGAGGAGTAGGCGTTCATGCTGTACGGCACCTTCGCGGTGACCCAGGTCCTGGCCCGGTTGATGATCTCCGTGCGGGTGGTGGCGGTGGGCTTGGGGGCGACGGACGGCTTCCCCGGACGGCCGCCGGGGCCGTACAGCGGGGCCGAGCCGCCCTGGAGGGTGTCGGGATCGTCACCTGCGGAGACGCCCGGCCGGTGGGGTGCGTGCGGGGCGGCCGCGGCCGGTACGGCGTGACCGGTGCCGAGTGCGGCGGAGGCCACGGCCGCCAGGGCGAGGGCCCGGTGGGCGGCCGGGTGGGCGCTGGTCCGGCCGGACCAGGAATGCGGCAGGGCGCGACGCCAGTGGACGCATCCGGGGCAGTCGCAGTCACTCGCGGGGTCGATTTCCTCGAATACCGGAGACTCCATGCGATTCCCCTCACACTTGCGCCGGAAAATGCGGCGCCCGTGCACCAGAGGGCGCGCGTCGTCAGTTTCGCAACTGTCTTCGGCACGCGCATGCTGACGGTCCGAATGATGTACGCGGGCGCCTTAACGGCCCCCTCCCCGCCCTGGGCCGGGTGGTCCGGAGCACCTCCGCACGTCCTGTAGAGTTTCGGCGTCAGCAGGCGCCGCTAGCTCAGTTGGTTAGAGCAGCTGACTCTTAATCAGCGGGTCCGGGGTTCGAGTCCCTGGCGGCGCACCGACCGGAAGGCCCTTCGCGGAAGCGAGGGGCCTTTTGCCTGCCTGTGCACAGCCTGCCGCCCGCTGGGCCTGCCGCCTTCTGGCCGGAAACCCTCTCGCCATGGCAGCGCGTGACCTGCGGGAGCGGATCAAGAGGCTCGTCATCGACCGCCGGCCGGCCTCCGGGGCCCCGCTGCCGACCGAGCCCGCGCTGATGGAGCCGGCCGGATGCCGGAAGCGGACCTCGTTGAACCGAACACGCTCGTCGACCGTACGGAAGAGCAGGCCGCGCAGGGGGCCGGCCTCGCCGAGACCGACCGGGCCTTCCACGCCCCCTCTACCGGAGGCTGGAGAACGTGCTGCTGTGCGAGGCGTAAGAGAACACTTCGGCAACAACCGCGCCCGCCTGCCCACAACGGCTCCACAGGGCCCCCACACCCGTCACAATGAACGCGTTTGACCGGTAACCACCGTGTTTCGCATCTTGCGATCATGATGAACGCCGTAGAACTCTGGTCTTCTGCTTTTACAAGATGCTGCGGGTTCGCGGCAGTTGGGGGGCTTTAGGGCCGGTTGCAGGTGGAGCGGGGGTAGGGGCCCGCGTTCATGAACCGATGCCGAGGGGGGCATCATGCAACCGGAAGGTCGCGTTGCCGTGTCTATAGGGTGTGGATGACGTGGTGACTGCGATCCACCACTGATACGTCTGTGAAGGTCGAGGGGGACCTGGAGCAGACGGTAAGAAGCTACGAAACACGCGCTGTCCGCGTGTGGGGGGATGACTCATGACGTCGAGGCCGACGGGTGCCCGGCAGGACCACGACCCGTCCCAGACCACCCAGCTCAGGGTGCCCGGACACCGGCTGAGCACGACGGGGACGTTCCGGCGGATCAAGAAGACCCTGCCGAGGTACGACTACGAGCACTACAGCCGGCTCGCGGGTCCCCTCACCCAGCCGGATCCGGGCAAGCCGTACAAGGTGCAGTACCGCTCGCTCATCTCGCAGGAGCCGCACCGTATCCGCGTCGCCCTGATGCTGGCCGCGGCACCGGTGCTGTCCCTGGTGCTGCTGTTCTGGCTGCTCCAGCCCGAGCACTGGACCGAGCGCGACTACCCGGCCTTCGACTGGCTGCCCGCGCTCGACATGGTGATGCTCGTCTCGATCGGCCTGATCGAGTTCTTCCGCTGCATGAACGTGCTGTCGAACGCGCACGCCACCCTGGTGGCCCGCGATCCGATCCCGGTGGTGCCGGAGACCGGCACGAGAGTGGCCTTCCTCACTTCCTTCGTGCCCGGCAAGGAGCCGCTGGAGATGGTGACGAAGACCCTGGAGGCGGCCGTGAAGATCCGCCACCGGGGCCTGATGCACGTCTGGCTGCTCGACGAGGGCGACGACCCCGAGGTGAAGGCGGTCTGCGAGCGCCTCGGCGTGCACCACTTCTCCCGCAAGGGCGTCGCGAAGTGGAACCAGGCCAAGGGCCCGCACCGCGCCAAGACCAAGCACGGCAACTACAACGCCTGGCTGGAAGCGCACGGCGACAACTACGACTTCTTCGCCTCGGTCGACACCGACCACGTGCCGCTGCCCAACTACCTGGAGCGGATGCTCGGCTTCTTCCGCGACCCGGACGTCGGCTTCGTCATCGGCCCGCAGGTCTACGGCAACTACGACAACCCCATCACCAAGGCCGCGGAGTCGCAGCAGTTCCTCTTCCACGCGCTGATCCAGCGCGCCGGCAACCGCTACGGCTCCCCGATGTTCGTCGGCACCTCCAACGCCGTGCGCATCAAGGCGCTCAAGCAGATCGGCGGCCTGTACGACTCGATCACCGAGGACATGGCGACCGGCTTCGAGATGCACCGCCACAAGAACCCGGCGACGGGGAAGAAGTGGCGCTCGGTGTACACGCCGGACGTGCTCGCGGTCGGTGAGGGCCCCAGCGCCTGGACGGACTTCTTCACCCAGCAGATGCGCTGGTCGCGAGGGACGTACGAGACGATCATCGGGCAGTACTGGAAGGGCTGGTACTCGCTGCCGCCGAGCAAGCTCTTCAACTACACGATGATGATCATCTTCTACCCGATGTCGGCCCTCAACTGGATCCTGGCGGCGCTGAGCTGCTGCCTGTTCCTGGGCCTGGGCGCCTCGGGCGTGAACATCGACCCGGCGGTCTGGCTGATGCTCTACGGCAACGCCTCCGCGCTGCAGATCGGCCTGTACGTCTGGAACCGCCGGCACAACGTCTCGCCGCACGAGCCCGAGGGCTCCGGTGGTGTGGCCGGCATGGTGATGTCCGCGCTGTCGGCGCCGCTGTACGCGAAGGCGCTGATCGACTCCGTGCTGCGGCGCAAGAGCAAGTTCGTGGTCACGCCCAAGGGCGACTCGGCGAGCCCGGACCGCTGGTTCGGCACGTTCCGCTACCACTGGTACTTCGTCGCGATCTTCGGTGGCTCGATCGCCGCCGGGTTCGTCTTCGGCCACTCCCACCCCGCGATGATCATCTGGGCGACGTTCGCGCTGCTGATCACCGCCTCGCCGGTGTTCGCCTGGCGCTGGCAGCTGCGGCAGGACGCGAAGAAGCCTCCCGCCCATGCCGCGGGACAGCCGCAGGACCCTGCGGGGCCGAACCGGACGCAGCCGCTGCCCATCCCGCAGCAGCCGTCGGGGCACGTCCCGCAGCAGAAGCCCACGTGGGCCGCCACCCCGGGCGCACACGGGGAGGTCGGGGGAACCGACCAGACCATGCAGATCGCCCTTGGTGGACTTGGGGGACGTAAGGAATGAACGACCGTGCAGGCCGCCGCCGGGCCCGTCGACTCGCGATAGGCACGGCGGTGGTACTCGCGCTGGCCGGGATGAACGGGCCGTGGCTCTACCGCTTCAGCACCGAGAAATACCACCAGTACAAAATCAACAAGCCGGAGTACAAGGCCGCGAACGGCAAGTGGGAGATCATCGATTTCCCCGAGGAGTACCGGCAGAACACCATCCACGCGGCGCTGCTGCGCACCGGCAAGGTGCTGCTCGTCGCGGGCTCGGGCAACAACCAGGACAACTTCGACGCGAAGAGGTTCGACACCCGCATCTGGGACCCGGTCAAGGGCACCATCAAGAAGGTCCCCACACCGGCCGACCTGTTCTGCACCGGCCACACCCAGCTCGCCAACGGCAACCTGCTGATCGCGGGCGGTACCAAGCGCTACGAGAAGCTCAAGGGTGACGTCACCAAGGCCGGCGGCCTGATGATCGTCCACAACGAGAACCCGGACAAGCCGATCACGCTGCCCGCCGGCACGAAGTTCACGGGCAAGCAGAACGGCAAGACCTTCGTCTCGAAGGATCCGGTGCTCGTGCCGCGCGCGAAGAAGGTCTTCGACAAGGCGACCGGCAGGTTCCTGCGCAACGACCCCGGCCTCGGCCGGATCTACGTCGAGGCGCAGAAGCGGGGCAAGAAGCACGAGACGGGCACGCAGGACAACTACCGCGTGCACGGCCTGAAGGGCGCCGACGCCAAGAACACCTACGGCATCGCGCAGAAGCTCGCCCTCGACAAGAAGGACTTCCAGGGCATCCGGGACGCCTTCGAGTTCGATCCCGTAGCCGAGAAGTACATCAAGGTCGACCCGATGAAGGAGGCCCGCTGGTACCCGACGCTCACCACCCTGAGCGACGGGAAGATCCTGAGCGTCTCCGGCCTCGACGACATCGGCCAGCTGGTCCCGGGCAAGAACGAGATCTTCGACCCGAAGACCAAGAAGTGGACCTACACCGACAAGGTCCGGCAGTTCCCGACGTACCCGGCGCTGTTCCTCATGCAGAACGGCAAGGTCTTCTACTCGGGGTCCAACGCGGGATACGGGCCCGACGACGTGGGCCGCGAGCCGGGCGTGTGGGACGTGGACACCAACAAGTTCACGAAGATCCCGGGCCTGAGCGACCCCACCCTGATGGAGACGTCGGGCACGGTGCTGCTGCCGCCGGCGCAGGACGAGAAGTACATGGTGGTCGGCGGCGGTGGCGTCGGTGAGTCCGAGGAATCCAGCGAGAAGACCCGGATCGTCGACCTGAAGAAGGCGGACCCGAGGTTCGTGGACGGCCCGTCCCTGGACAAGGGCACCCGCTACCCGAACGCCTCGGTCCTGCCCGACGACAGCGTGCTGATCTCCGGCGGTTCGGAGGACTACCGGGGCCGCGGTGACTCCAACGTCTTCGAGGCGCGGCTCTACGACACGGAGAAGAACGAGCTCAAGCGTGTCGCCGACCCGCTCGTGGGCCGTAACTACCACTCCGGGTCGATCCTGCTGCCCGACGGGCGCGTGATGTTCTTCGGCTCCGACTCGCTCTACGCCGACAAGGCCAACACCAAGCCGGGCAAGTTCGAGCAGCGCATCGAGATCTACACGCCGCCCTACCTCTACGGCGAAGGGGACCGGCCGTCCCTGTCGGGCGGGCCGCAGACCATCGAGCGCGGCGGGACGGGGACGTTCACCTCGTCGGACGCGGCGAAGGTCAAGAACGTCCGGCTGATCCGGCCGAGCGCCGCCACGCATGTCACCGACGTCGACCAGCGGTCGATCGCCCTGGACTTCAAGGCGTCCGGCGACGAGCTGACCGTGACCGTGCCGAAGAACCGGAACCTGGTCCAGGCGGGCTGGTACATGATCTTCGTGACGGACGCCGACGGGACCCCGAGCAAGGCGCAGTGGGTCAAGGTGCCCTGACAGACAACCAAAGGTGACCTGACGGCAACGGAAAGGGGCGCTCTCCCGCGGGGAGGGCGCCCCTTTTCGGGTCTGGGCGGTGCGTCAGCCGGTGGCCTTCGCCAGCTTCAGGGCGTAGTCCGCCCACCACTGGCCCGCCTTGGGTCCGCCCTTGCACTCGCCGTCGGACTCGCCCGGCCGCTTCACCCACAGGTACGCGTCGACCAGCGGGTCCGCCGTCTTCGTCGTCGGGGTCTCGCCCAGGGAGCGGCCCGGCGGGTTGCACCAGCGCTCGTCGGGGTTGCCGCCGGTGTAGGGGCCCTTGCCGTTGCGGCTGGTGTCGATGACGAAGTGCTTGCCTCCGACCTTGGCGGAGAGCTTCTTGCCGTAGGCGATGGAGTCTTCGGTGGAGTAGAAGTTGGAGACGTTGACCGAGAAGCCGTCGGCCTCGGCGATGCCCGCGCGGTTCAGCGGCTCGAAGATCTGGTCGGGGTTCTGCCAGCCGGCGTTGCCCGCGTCGAGGTAGACCTTCGTGTTCTTCAGGGACTTGAGCTTGGTGACGGCGCCCTTGAGGAGGTCGTAGCGCTCCTCGTGGAACTGCTGGGGCGTGCAGCCGTCGACGAGGTGGAGCAGCGCGTCCGGTTCCAGGACGATGGTGGCGGGCCGGTCCCCGATGCCCGAGGCCACGCCGTCGACCCAGTCGCGGTAGGCGTCGCCGTCGGCGGCACCGCCCTGCGAGTACTGGCCGCAGTCGCGGTGCGGGATGTTGTAGAGGACCAGCAGGGCGGTGCGGCCGGCCTTGTCGGCGGCTTCGGTGAGGCCGCGGGTCTGCTGCTGCGGGTCGTCCGGGCCGACCCATTCGGCGACCGGCTGCTCGGCGATCTTGCGGATCTGCTCGGCTTCCTGCTCCTTGCCCGACTTCTCCAGGTCGGCGACCTGCTGGGCCGCGGTCCCTTCCGGATTGACCCAGAACGGGGCCTTTTCCTTGGGCTGTTGGGTGATCCTCGCGCCCGCGTCGGCGGGATCGTCCGATCCGTCTCCTCCGTCGGACGAGGAACACCCCGTGATCAGCAGTGCCGCCCCCAGCACCACTGCGGACATCCGCCTCCCGGCGAACACCCCGACCCCCCTGCTGCCGTACATCCAACTCCCCCTTGGGTGCAGCGTCACAAGTCTCAATCCTGACATACGTCTCGCGACACCCACGAGGCGAACCCCACCTGTGCGGATGACGCAGCGCCACCATGCCGGGACTTGGCGTTATCCGACCTCTAGGCCGGACTCGCCCTTTGGTTCTAAAGTCTTCTCAGCACGAACCCGGCCTTCGGCCAGAAATTCACCCACCGTGGCTCCCGTGGCCTCCCGCGCAGCTCGCCGGGTTACTCCCGCGGCCCGTGCGCGCGGTCGAGGACCGGCCCGGTCGGCGGCTTCAGGGGGAGCGGGCCGTCGACCGGGTTGGGTGGCCGCCCCCCGACCCGCCGGGACCTGCCTTCAGAGGCCGGTTCCCGTCGGATCAGAGGCCGGTTCCCGTCGGATCAAAGGCCGGTTCCCGTCAGATACGCCGAGACGACCACGTTCGCCGTGTAGCTGCGGGTCGTACGGTCGAAGCTGCCGCCGCAGGTGACCAGCCGCAGTTCGGCCCGCCCCGACTCGCGGGGCCCGTAGGCCTGGTGGGCGTCGAAGCGGTCCCGCGTGAGGACCTGGACGGACTCGACGGTGAACTCGGCGACCTTGGCGTCGGCCCGCAGCACCCGGATCGTCTGGCCGGGCCGCATGGCACTGACCTTGTAGAAGACGGCGGGCCGGGAGTCGGTGTCGACGTGACCGACCATCAGCGCGGTGCCGGCCGCCCCGGGCGCGACCCCGCCGGCGTACCAGCCGACCACGCCCGGCTGGTCGTACGGCGGTGGGTCGAGCGCCCCTCGGGCGTCGAGGCCGCGTGCCACAACGGGGGCCTGGACACCGAGCCCGGGGATGTCGACGCGCTGCGGCAGCGCGTCCCCCAGCGGACGGTGCTCGGGTGGCAGCTTGATGTCCGGGGGCCGTCCGGCCGCCGCCATGTCGCCCGTGGTGGGGGCCGAGATGCCGTGCCGCACCTCGGTGACCTCGCGGCCCCACAGCCACAGCCCGAGCAGCAGCACGACCCAGGCCATACCGGTCAGCAGGCGGCCGGTGCCCGAGAAGCGACTCCGAACCTGATCGTGATCCCGCATGGTCAGTCCTGTCCACGGCCCCGGCGGACACCGCGCAGCGCGACGAGCAGCGCGGCCACGCCCACGAGCACCAGCCCGGTGACCCCCTGCGCCGTACCGGGAGCGGCGCCGCTCTCCTCGGCGGCGAGGAGAGCGGCGGCACCGCCACCGCCCGCCCGGACGGGGGCGACGGGTGAGGCGGGCGCGCCGGGCCGGAGGGACGGGGGCGCCTCCTCGTCGGCACCGGGAGCGGACGGCTGTCCGCCCTTCCCCGGCGCGGACGGCTGCCCGCCCTTCCCGGGCGCGGGCGGCTGACCACCCGCCCCGGGCACGAGGACCGGTTCGGGCGCGGCCCCGGGCCGCCCCGCCTCGCCGTTCCGGACGGTGAGCGTGCCGGTCTGCCGCGTGGCACCGCAGGTGACCCGCACGGGATACGAACCCGCCTTGGTCGTGGAGCGGACGCGGCTCTCACCGGCGAGCTCGCTTGCTCCGGTGACGGTGAGCCGGGCGTCCGCGACGAACGCCGCCGAGGCGGCCACGGCCGTTCGCTGCGCGCAGCCGGTCACGCGGAGGGTGACGTCACTGCCGGGGGCGGGGGCCGCCGGTGTCACCGAGACGCTCCCCCCGTCCGCCGCGTGTGCCGCCGGGGCGAGGGCGACGGCGGCCAGGACGCTGGTACAGACAGTGACTCTCAGGGAACCCATCGTGAACCTCCAGATGCCTGGAGCCTCCCCCGCTCGGTGGGCCGCCGCATCCTCAGGGACGCGGCGACTGCTCCGTACGGGTGACGACGGGTTTGAGCCCCTCGGGTGGCGCCGCCCGGGCTCAGACCCGGTCGACGAGGTCCGCGATCGAGTCCACGACCTGCGACGGCCGGTACGGGAAGTCCTCGACCTGTTCCGGCCGGGTCAGGCCGGTGAGCACCAGGAACGTCTGCATCCCGGCTTCCATGCCGGCCAGCACGTCGGTGTCCATGCGGTCGCCGATCATGGCGCTGGTCTCCGAGTGCGCCCCGATGGCGTTCAGCCCGGTCCGCATCATCAGCGGGTTCGGCTTGCCCGCGAAGTACGGCTTCTTGGCGGTCGCCCGGGTGATCAGGGCGGCCACCGCGCCGGTCGCGGGCAGCGGGCCCTCGGTGGAGGGGCCCGTCTCGTCCGGGTTGGTGCAGATGAACCGGGCGCCGCCGAGGATGAGCCGCACCGCCTTCGTCATGGCCTCGAAGGAGTACGTGCGGGTCTCGCCGAGGACGACGTAGTCCGGCTCGTGGTCGGTCAGGATGTAGCCGATGTCGTGCAGCGCGGTGGTCAGGCCGGCCTCGCCGATGGCGTACGCCGAGCCGCCCGGCCGCTGGTCGTCCAGGAACTGGGCGGTGGCCAGGGCCGAGGTCCAGATGCTCTCGATCGGCACGTCCAGGCCCATGCGGCGCAGCCGGGCGTGCAGGTCGCGCGGGGTGTACATCGAGTTGTTGGTGAGGACAAGGAAGGGCTTCCCGGACTCGCGCAGCTTCTTCAGGAAGGCGTCGGCGCCGGGGATCGGTACGCCCTCGTGGATGAGCACACCGTCCATGTCGGTGAGCCACGACTCGATGGGCTTGCGGTCTGCCATGTGCGGGATCTCCTGCCGTACGCGGTCCAGCCTGCGGTCCAGCCTAGACAGTGGCGGGATCTTGCGGAATGGCCCGCGTGCGGCGTCCCGACTGGCGGGACGCCCTGATCAGCGGCGGCGGCGTGCGACGAGCAGTACCCCGCCGCCGGTGAGCAGCACGGCCACGGCGGCGGCGACCTGGGTGCCGGTGCCCGTCCGGGCCAGTTCCTCCGCGAAGGGGAACCGGTCCTCGCGGGGCGGGACGGAGG
>NZ_POUC01000278.1 GCF_002891435.1 Streptomyces cahuitamycinicus | reverse complement strand
GCCCCCGGGCGCCCGCGCCTACGCCCTGAGCACCGCGCGCGGCGAGTTCGCCGTCGTCGACTCGTCGCCGGCCGCGGGTGTCGAGGGCCGGGGGGTCGTCCTGATGCTGCCGGGGTTCACCGGGAGCAAGGAGGACTTCCGGCTGCTCCACGAGCCCCTCGCACAGCGGGGGTACCGGGTCGTCGCCGTGGACGGGCGGGGGCAGCACGAGTCGGGCGGCCCCCGGGACGACGAATCCGCCTACTCCCAGCGGGAACTGGCACGGGACGTGCTCGCGCAGGCCGAGGCGCTGGGCGGGCCCGTCCACCTCGTCGGGCACTCGCTCGGCGGGCAGATCGCCCGTGCCGCCGTGCTGCTCGACCACTCCCCCTTCGTCTCCTTCACCCTGGTCTCGTCCGGGCCTGCGGAGATCTCCGTCTCCCAGCAGCAGCGCGTGAAGCTGCTGCGGGACGCTCTCGCCGTGCTGTCGATGGAGGAGGTGTGGGAGGCCATCCAGGCCATGGGGCCGCCGGAGGAAGTCGGCGGGCCCGCCCGCGGCCTCGGTGACCAGGACCAGTTGCGCCGCCGCTGGCTCGGCCACAGTCCCGCCCAACTGCTGGCGACGGGAGGTCAGTTGTGCACCGAGCCGGACCGCGTGGCCGAACTCGCCGCGCGCCGGCTGCCGTTCCACGTCCTGTCGGGCGCGCACGACGACACCTGGCCGGTGGCGGTCCTCGACGACATGGCCCTGCGCCTGAACGCGCGCCGCACGGTCGTCACGGGAGCGGAGCACTCCCCCAACGCCGACCGCCCGCTGCCGACGGCCCGTGCCCTCGCCGACTTCTGGGACGGCATCGGACGGGTCCGGGACGACGACTGATCCCAGGCCCCGGCGGCTCCCGGGGCGGCCTAGTACTGCGTCCGCAGATGATCCCAGAAGCCGTCCCGCAGCGCCCGCCGCAGGTCCGCCTGGCCGCGCAGTGAGTACTGCAGGAGACCCTCCGCCTCCACGAGCAGGTCCTGGTCCACGGAGCCGGGCAGGTACGGGTGGCCGGGCAGCAACTCGACCAGTGTGTCCCGGCCGCGTGCCGCCAGCCACTTCGCCGCGATCTGCGCGCCCACGAACCGCACGTCATCCCGGGTGGGCCTGCTGGCGGCCGTCTCGTAGGCGGGGGCCGTGCGGCGGGATACGTACGGCTTGAAGAAGTCGAGGTCGAAGGTGCGCTGGCTGTCGACCTCCCACAGAAGGGGCTCCGCCTGGTTGCGGCCCTCCGGGGCCTCGATGCCCCAGAGGTGGACCCGGGCGCCGTACCCCTGGGCCGCCTCCACCGCCGACACCAGGTCCTCGTCGCCGCCGAGCAGGGCCGCGTCGCTGATGGCGCGGTGCCGGGCGAGGGACTCCAGGTCGGAGCGGATGAGCGAATCGACGCCCTTCTGCTGGTTGTTGGCGTTGAGGTTGCCCAGCCTCACCTTGACGTCGGGCAGTTCCGCGATGGTCTGCTGCTCCGCGGTGTGGATGCGGCGGCGGGCGCCGTCGTACCAGTAGACCCGCAGCAGCCGGCTGTCGGCGAAGATCGTGCGGGCCTTGTCGATGAGCGCGTCGATCAGGCCCTCGGCGTCCAGGTCGAAGGCGCGGCGGTCCTCCGTGCCGGCGACGAGGCGTCCCGCCGCCGCGTACAGGTACCCGGCATCGACGAAGATCGCGTGGGTGGAGGGCGTCTTCGCCACCTCGGCGAGCATGCGCTGGAGCAGCTCGTTGGTGCGGTCGATGCGGGCGCTGAGGGCCGCGAGGTCGTCGTTCATCGCCTCCATTGTCCCGGCGGTCACGCTGCGAGTACAACCGGTCCCGGTCGGTCCTGTAACGACACTCTTACGGCTCGGTAATTAGCCGTTCGAAAAATTTCCTTAGCGTAGGGAATGTTTGACACGTGCATCCCTGTTGACCCATACGGAACACCGGGCGCCAACGCCCGGTGGGCCGGACACCGAGTAGTTCTCCTCAGGAGGATGACCAGACGAAGGGAGAAGCCCTTGCGCTTCGAAATCATGCGACTCGACGACGTCGACGGCACTGCTGTGGACTCGACCGTTGTGGACGCCGCCTCCGTCAACCGCATCGTTCAGCAGGCGGCCGCCATAGGGCAGCGCCTCTGGATCCGCCCGGCCGAGACCACGGCCTCATAACGCGCGCAGCTCTCCCACACTTCGCAGCCCCCGCCCGGCATCGGCCGTGCGGGGGCTCCGCTGTTGCGGACCTCCGTGGTCGGGGGCGTACTGACTGAAGGGTCCAGCGCGAACCAGGACAGGACGGTGGAGCATGTCGGTGACGGACCGGTCGCACAAGGGACTGCACGAGCAGGCCGCCGCCGAGGCAGCACGGCGCTACGAGGACTCCGCCGCGGAGCGCGAGCGGGTGGAGGGCCGGCTGGCGGCCGGGGTGCGGTTCCCCGACTCCCCGGACGCGCTCGCCGTGCGCGCCGACCGGATCCTCGACCGGGGCGGTCTGTCGCCCTCGGCGGTGGTGGCGGACATCCACCGCGAGGCCATGGACCTGCCGGACGCCAACGAGCGGATCATCGACCTGTCCAACGAGCTCCAGGCCTGGAGCTTCCTGCCGCGCGGGGTGAGGGCCGGGGCCACGGTCGCCCGGATCACCCTGCGGCGCGACGGCCGCGAGCTGCCGCACGGCACCGGGTTCCTGGTCTCTCCGCGGCTGATGATGACCAACCACCACGTCCTGCCCGACGAGGGCTTCGCGCGCCGCTGCTTCGCGGAGTTCAACGCCCAGGTCACGGCCGACAACCTGCCCGACACCGTCGTCCGGATGGAGCTCGACCCCGGGGCCTTCTTCGCGGCGGACCGGCGGCTCGACTTCGCCCTCGTGGCGGTCGCGCCCACCCTGGACGGCCCGCCTCCGGGCGAGGTGTTCGGCTGGAACCGGCTGAGCGTGCAGATCGGCAAGCTGGTACTGGGCGAGAAGGTCAACATCATCGGCCATCCCTCGGGGCGGCTGAAGGAGATCGCGCTGCGCGACAACGCGGTGCTGGTCCGCCTCGACGACTTCGTGCACTACACGACCGACACCGAACCGGGGAACTCCGGCTCCCCCGTCTTCAACGACCAGTGGGAGGTCGTGGCGCTGCACCACAGCGGCGTGCCCAGGAAGGACGACCAGGGCCGCGTCCTGCGCAAGGACGGCCGGCCCTGGCAGCAGGGCGACGGCGACGACGCCATCGACTGGGTCGCCAACGAGGGCGTCCGGATCAGCTCGGTCCTCAAGCACCTGGCCGGGCTGGAGCTCGACCCGGGGCGGCGCGCCCTGCTGGCCGAGATGGGCCCGGACACCGGCCTGGACCGGGCCATGGCCACCGCGCCGGCCCTTCCCACGCCCGCCCCCGGCGCACAGCCCGAGAGGGCGACGGCCGGGGTACCGGGCGTCACATCCCCGTCGGCCCGCGTGACGGTTTCCACGGCCGGGAGCGAGGCCGCCGGCCAAAGACCCCGGACCGGGCTCCGGGCCCGCGGTACCGCCTTCGGCGGCCGTCAGCACCTGGTCTTCCTGCACGGCCGGGACCAGCAGGAGAACTACCCCGACGATCTCCGCCGCAGCTGGACGGCCGGCCTGAACCGCGGACTCACCCTCGCGTCCATGCCCCCGCTCGACCCCGAGGACGTGTGGTTCCCGTACTACGGCACGAGACTGCACGACATCGTGAGCGGCCGGGAGAGCACCGCTGGGCCCATCGGCCTCGGCCAGGTGAGCGCCGCCGCTGCCGCCGAGGTGTTCGCGGCGGAGTCGCCCACGGGCTCCTACGAGCGGCTGCTCCACGAGGCGGCCGCCCGGGCCGGCATGCCCCAGAACGGGCCGGCGACCACGGAGGGGTTCGGATCGGGCCTGGTCGGGGTGCTGCACCGGCCGCTGAGCTGGCTGGCCGCCCGGTCCGACCTGGACGAGTGGACCATCGCCACGTTCCTGCGGGACGTCGACCTGTACCTCGGCGACAGCGCCGTGCGGCAGGCGGTGTTGGACAGCGTCCTGGAGACGATGCCGACGAGCGGCGAGCTGGTGCTGGTCACGCACAGCCTGGGCACGGTCGTGGGCATGGACCTCCTGACCCGGCTGCCCGACGGCGTCGACCCCGTGCTGCTGGTCACCGCGGGCAGCCCGCTCGGCCTGGACGGCGTCAACGAGCGTCTCCTCACCCGAGGTCCGCACCAGCCGCCGCGGGTGCGTGACTGGGTGAACGTCTGGTGCCCCACCGACGCGGTGGCCATCGGCTGCCCCCTGGAGGACGAACGGTGGGGGAAGCTCACCCAGCTGGCCGTCTCCAACGGCCGCGACCGCGCGCACAAGATCGAGGAGTATCTCGGTCACCCCAAGGCGGCCCGGGAGATCCGCGGAGTCCTGCGGGCCTGACGGGGATCGTCAGCTCCCCTGGATCACCTGCGTGACGCCGTTGATGATCTGCTGCACGGCGATCGCGGAGAGCATCATGCCGGCGAGGCGGGTCACCAGGACCACACCGCCGTCCTTGATGATCCGGATGATCACCAGCGAGTAGCGCATCACGAGCCACAGCACGATGTGGATGGCGAGGATCGCCGCCCAGACCGACACCTGGGCGGCGGCGCTGTGGGCCTTCTGCACGGCGAGGATGACCGACACGATCGCGCCGGGCCCGGCCAGCAACGGCATGCCCAGCGGTACGAGGGCGACGTTGACGTCCTTGGTCTGCTTCGGCTCGTCGGTCTTGCCGGTGAGCAGGTCCAGCGCGATCAGCAGGAGCAGCAGCCCGCCCGCGATCATCAGCGCGGGCACGGACACGTGCAGGTAGTTCAGGATCTGGTGTCCGAGAAGACCGAACACGGTGATCACACCGCCGGCGACGCAGACGGCCTGGAAGGCCATCCGCTTCTGCACCTTGCCGGGCCGGCCGGCGGTGAGGGCGAGGAAGATCGGTGTGATCCCCGGGGGATCCATGATGACGAAGAGGGTCAGGAACAGGGAGCCGAAGACGGCGACGTCGAACATGAGTGAGCCTTGCGCAGGGGGCTGCCGCCGCGGGCAGGCGGTGCGCAGGGCAGAACGCCTGGGCGCAGCGGGCAGCGCCGGGTGAGAAAAGGAGAAAGAGAAGAGACGGACCTGCGGGAGTGAGACCTCAGAGAGCTCCGCCGGCCCCCGGCACGGGAAACGCCCCGAAGGCCCGCCGGGTGATCTCCCCGTACACCTCTGGATCCGTCGTGTACTCGCCGAGTACACAGGTCTTCCGGCTGCCGTGGTAGTCCGACGATCCGGTCACGAGCAGGCCGAGCTCCTTGGCCAGCCCTCGCAGTCGCGCACGGGTGTCCGCGTCATGGTCCATGTGGTCCGCCTCGACGCCGTCCAGCCCGGCCGCGGCCATCTCGGCGATGGCGGCCTCCGGGACCGTGAGCCCCCGCTTGGTCGCCCCGGGATGCGCGAACACCGCGACCCCGCCCGCGCCCTTGATCAGCCGGATCGCCTCGAAGGGGTCGGTCTCGTGCTTCTCCACGAACACCCGGCCGCCGTCGGCCAGCCAGTCCGGTGTGAAGGCGTCGTTCACGGTCGGCACGACGCCGAGCTCGACAAGCGCGCTCGCCACGTGCGGGCGCCCGACGGATCCGTCACCGGCGATCCGGGCGACCTGCTCCCACGTCACGGGGACGCCCAGCTCCTGAAGCTTGGCGATCATGCCCTGGGCGCGCGGTACCCGGTCGTCCCGGACCAGCTCCCGCTCGGCGAGCAGCGCCGGCTCCTCGGCATCGAAGAGGTAGGCCAGCATGTGCATGCTGATGCCGTCGATCCGGCAGGAGAGCTCGGCCCCGGTGACCAGCGTGACTCCCTCGGGCAGCGCGGCGATCGCCTCGGCATGCCCGCGGGTGGTGTCGTGATCGGTGAGCGCGACGACGTCCAGCCCGGCGGCAGCGGCCTTCCGCACCAGCTCGGCCGGGGAGTCCGTCCCGTCGGAAGCGGTGGAGTGGGTGTGCAGATCGATACGCACGACACGGACTCCAGACACGGGCGGGACGACAGGACTGCTCAAGGATAACCAGCTTTTCGACGCCCCATGTCACACCCGAACCCGGCGAGCACCCCCTACACGCCTCAGGGTCCCAGCAAGCGCGGCGACAGGGCGCCGCACGGCACCAGCTCGACCTCGGCGCCGGCATCCCGCAGATCCGTGAGCACCAGCTCGTCGTACATCAGCAATCCGGACTGCTCGGGCCACACCACCGCCCACAGCCACATTCCGAGCGCCTCCCCCGCGAACACCGCCCGGTCGTCCGGCGCCCCGGCCACATGCCACAACGGTGTGGGGCGCCCGGCGGCCAGCACCTTCGCCTGAGGGGGCTTCTCGACGTTCATGTGCGGCCCGGGGTCGGGCCCGTCCATGCCGGCGTACCGCGCGCCGAGTCCGACGCCGAGCTCCTCGGCCACCAGGATCAGCTCGCCCATGCCGCCGAGCGGGCCGGGCCCCGTGCAGGCGACGGCGGTCGCCCGGCCGCCCGTGCGGTCGTCCCCCGCGCAGGCCACTCCCGTGAACAGCCACCCCACCGGCAACGGCCACGGCATCCACAGCGGCACCTGGGTGCGATGCACCACGACGTTGAGGGCGTCGACGCTGGGCGGTATCACGGGCTGCACCGGATGGACGGTGCCGTGCGCATCGCACTGCCACGAGTCGGAGAAGAGGCCGGGAGCCCTGACCCGGCCACCGCACTTCGGGCAACTGGGTTCGCCCCTCATAGGGCCCCACGGTCCTACCCCCACCCCGCCGCGTCAAGGACGATCACCCATCCGGACGGAACCCTTCACCACCCACACTAGATGCATCTTGCATTAATTAGCATTGCTAACTTAGCATGTGCATATACCAACTACTTGAGTCTCGGAAAGGGAGCACCCAATGGACCCCTTGGGCCCCGGAGCGGGCGGCCTCCTGAAGCAGCCCAAGTCCGTGTGGGCGACCGCCGGGGCGTCGGTCGTCGCCTTCATGGGCATCGGACTCGTCGACCCGATCCTGCCGTCCATCGCCCAGGGCCTCGACGCCACGGCGAGCCAGGTCTCCCTGCTCTTCACCTCGTACTTCCTCATCACCGCCGTCGCGATGCTGGTGACCGGCTTCGTCTCCAGCCGGATCGGCGGCCGCAGGACCCTGCTGCTCGGCCTCGCGTTCGTCGTGGTGTTCGCCGGACTCGCGGGCACCTCCGGATCCGTAGGTGAACTGGTCGGATACCGGGCCGGGTGGGGCCTCGGCAACGCGCTGTTCGTCTCGACGGCCCTCGCGGTCATCGTCGGCGCGGCGGCCGGAGGCAGCGCCGCGGCGATCCTGCTGTACGAGTCGGCCCTCGGCCTGGGCATGGCCTGCGGTCCGCTGCTGGGCGCTCTGCTCGGCGACGCCAGCTGGCGCTACCCCTTCTTCGGCACGGCGTTCCTGATGGCCATCGGCTTCCTGTGCATCACGGTGTTCCTGAAGGAACAGCCGAAGCCGGCCCGCAGGACCTCGCCGCTGGACCCGCTCAAGGCCCTCGGCCACGGCGGCCTTGCCTCCGCCGCGGTCTCGGCGTTCTTCTACAACTACACGTTCTTCACCGTGCTGGCCTTCACGCCGTTCGTGCTGAACATGAGCCCGTACCGGTCGGGGGCGGTGTTCTTCGCCTGGGGCGTGCTGCTCGCCGTCTTCTCGGTGATCGTGGCGCCGCGGCTGCAGAAGCGGTTCGGCTCACTGAAGGTGCTGGGCGGTTCGCTGGTACTTCTCGCGGCCGACGTACTGGTGCTCGGTTACGGCTCCCACGCCACGGCCGTCGTCTGCACGATCCTGTCCGGCGCCTTCATCGGCGTGAACAACACCGTCTACACCGAGCTGGCCCTCGGCGTCTCGGACGCGCCCCGGCCGGTGGCGAGCGCGGGCTACAACTTCGTGCGCTGGTTCGCGGCGGCGGCCGCCCCGTTCTTCGCGCCGAAGATCGAGGAGTGGACCGACATCCACATCCCCTTCGTGGTGGCGGCGGTCACCGCGGTCGCGGGCGCGGTCGTGGTGGTCGTGCGGCGGAAGGCCCTCACCTACCGAGCCGAAGAACTGGAGCCGAAGCACGCGACCGAGGACGGTGTCGCCGTCTTCGCCAACTGAGGCCGCGCAACGGAGGGTTGGTGAGCTTCCTCACTCCAGCGGAACGGACTGCCGGGACGGATCCCGGAGGTCCGTCCCCGAGTTGAGCCACCGCTCCTGAAGCGCCTGCGCGCCGTGCACTCGCTTCCAGGCCGCCTCGTTCGGGGTCATCGGCAGCAGCGGCAGGAACCGCACCGGCTCGAGTGGCTCGTCGAGCTCCAGGTCCTCCACCAGGCCGCCCGGCTCGGCGACCAGGACGGAGGTGAACGGGGCGCCGGGCCACAACGCCTCACCGACGTCCAGGGATGCGCCAGGAGCCACGACCAGGCCCTCCACCTGCGGAGACGCCGCGAGCACGGCGAGCGGCCGGAGCACCTTGTCGGTCTCGGCGAGCCCGGCGCGGAGGGAGAGGACCAGCTCGGCGCGCGGCCCCTTGACCGGGTCGGCCACCACCGCCGTCGGGTCCGTCATGGGGTGCGCGGACATGCCGAGCGAGGCGTAGCGGACGATGCCGGCCCCCTGGAAGCGGAGCACCTCGATGCGGTCCGTGCCCAGGAAGGTGACCGCCGCGCGCGCGTCCGGTTCGCCCAGCGCGGTACGCAACCGGGCTTCGACCAGAGGAAGAACATCTGCCATGCGGCGAGCATAGAACTCGCCAGTAGCGGGCAAAGCAGCACCTTGACAGTTGTGTCGGCTGCTACTCTTGCCCGGTGGTTCGGGGCAGCACGCAGAAGCGTCGCGGTCAAGCCCCGACGCCGAAGGAACTCCCTCACGAGGGACCGGCCGGAGGAGGTGGGGCTGCAATGGATCGAAGTCGACCGTGCAGTAGCACCACGCTCTTCGCGCCGTCGATGTAGCTGCTTCTGTCTCCGGCTGCCACCTCTCGCACTCGCTTCACCGCGGAAGAGCGCTTCGTTTCGCTTTGCCTGATCTGCCTCAGTAGCTGAATCAGTGACGAAACCGACCACCGCGACGGTGCGGTGCTCCCCGCTTTGTGGACGTGCCAAACATCCGTAGGCCCTACGTCCCCATTCCGGGTAGTTCCACCCGTCGTCGGCCGGCGTTCGTCGCCCGCCCGCGAAGGAGCCCGCCATGTCGATGATCCGCGACCTGCGCGCAGTCGTCCGTCCGTCCCGTGTGTCGCTGCGCAAGGACGGCGGGACGTACGACGCCACCCGCAGCCCCTGCGCGGCCACGGCCGTCGTCGACTGCGCCGTCTACCGCGACGGCCGCCGCATCGAGACCGAGACCGCCCTGACCCCGCACGAGGCGGTGCGCCTGGTGCGCCGCGACGGGGGCTTCGTGTGGATCGGCCTGCACGAGCCGACCGAGGCCGAATTCTCCGGCATCGCCAGCGAGTTCGGACTGCACCCGCTCGCCGTGGAGGACGCCGTCCAGGCCCACCAGCGGCCCAAGCTGGAGCGCTACGACGACTCCCTCTTCACTGTCTTCAAGACCATCCACTACGTCGAGCACGACCAGCTCGACGCCAACAGCGAGGTCGTCGAGTCCGGCGAGGTCATGTGCTTCACCGGACGGGACTTCTTCATCACCGTCCGGCACGGCGGGCAGGGCTCCCTCCGGGCCCTCAGGCACCGCCTCCAGGACGACCCCGAGCTGCTCGCCAAGGGCCCCTCGGCGGTGCTGCACGCCATCGCCGACCACGTCGTCGACGGGTACATCGCCGTCGCCGACGCGGTGCAGGACGACATCGACGAGGTCGAGACCGAGGTGTTCTCCCCGGGGCGCAAGGGCGCACCGCGGGGTTCGGACGCCGGGCGGATCTACCAACTCAAGCGCGAGGTGCTGGAGTTCAAGCGGGCCGTGTCGCCGCTGCTGCGGCCCATGCAGCTGCTGAGCGAGCGGCCGATGCGGCTGGTCGACCCCGACATCCAGAAGTACTTCCGGGACGTCGCCGACCACCTGGCCCGCGTCCAGGAGCAGGTCATCGGCTTCGACGAGCTCCTCAACTCCATCCTCCAGGCCAACCTCGCGCAGGCGTCCGTCGCCCAGAACGAGGACATGCGGAAGATCACCTCCTGGGCCGCGATCATCGCCGTGCCGACGATGGTGTGCGGCGTGTACGGCATGAACTTCGACCACATGCCGGAGCTGCACTGGCGGTACGGCTACCCGGCGATCATGGGCGTCACCGTGGTCATCTGTCTCGGCATCCACCGCACGCTGAAGCGGAACGGATGGCTGTGAGCAGCCTGGTTAGGCTGGGCCCCATGACAAGCGAGCTGCTCGACCAGGCCCTCGTCGAGGAGGCCACCAAGAAGTCCGGCCTCGTCTGGGTCCAGGGCGCCGACGGCCCGGCGCGTGCGCTGTGGCACGTGTGGCACGAGGGCGCCGCGTGCCTGGTCGGCGACGGGCCCGGCGAGCAGCCGCTGCCGGGGCTGAGCGACGGCGCCGAGGCGAAGGTGACGGTCCGCAGCAAGGACAAGGGCGGCCGGCTGGTCACCTGGACGGCGCGGATCACCCAGCTCGCGCCGGGCTCCGAGGCGTGGGACGCGGCGGTCGCCGAGCTGAAGGGCAAACGCCTGAACGCGCCCGACGCCGAGGCCATGCCCGAGCGCTGGGCCCGCGAGTGCCGGGTGCTGCGCCTGGAACCGACCGGGGCGACGGCGCCACTGCCCGACGGCTCCCTGTCCGGGCCGCCCCTGCCGCTGGCTCTTATACACATCTCCGAGCCCACGAGACTAGCGCTCAACTCGTATGCCGTCTT
>NZ_POUC01000277.1 GCF_002891435.1 Streptomyces cahuitamycinicus | reverse complement strand
CCAGCCCCCGCGACATGTACGGCACCCCCGGCCCGTACGAGGACGCCGTCCAGGGCCAGCCCATCTTCGAGGAGAACGGACCGGACGACTTCAAGGGCGTCGACATCATGCGCACCGTCCGCAGCTTCGACCCCTGTCTGCCGTGCGGTGTGCACATGTACGTCGGCAAGGGCAAGACGCTGACCACCCTGCACTCGCCGACATACGGGGCGAACCATGGCTGAGGCCGCCACCGCACGCCTGGCGGACCCGGACGTCGAGGCCCGCCTCGGCCGGCTCGACGAGCTGCTGGAAGGCATCGAGGCCGCGCCCGGCCCCACGACACGCTCCGCGACCGAGGCGGTGGCCCTGCTGACCGAGGTCTACGGCGAGGCCCTGGCGCGCGTCCTGGACCACGCGGACGAGCGAGTGGCCGAGCGCTTCGCCGAGGACGAGCTGCTCGGGCACCTCATGGTGCTGCACGACATCCACCCCGAGCCTGCCGACCGCCGGGCGGCCCGCGCGGTCGAACGGCTGCGGCCCGCCGTGCAGGAGCGGGGAGGCGACGTGGAGTGGGCCGGGGTGGAAGGGCAGGTGGCCCGGGTGCGTCTGACGAAGGGCGGCGGGTGCGGGTCCGGCTGCGGCGGCGGAGGTTCCGAGGTCACCGACGCGGTCCGCGCGGCGGTGCTCGCCGCGGCGCCCGAGCTGACGGCGGTGGAGCCCCTCACCGAGACGGCCCCCGCCTTCGTCCCGCTGACCACCCTCACGCACCGGGCCGCACCGTGACCACCGAGGGGGCACTGGCCCGGCTCATCCGCTCCTCGGCCGACCGTACCGCGGCGGCCCGGACGGAGGTGTGCGACCTGTGCGCCGCGCCGGTCGCCGACGAGCACGCCCACCTGTACGACACCGGGCAGGAGGAGGTGCGCTGCGTCTGCGGCCCCTGCTCGGTGCTGTTCGCCGAGGCGGCTGCCGGGGACGGCCACTACCGGCTCGTGCCCCGGCGCCGGGTCCGGCTGCCCGAGGTCGACACGGCCGCGCTGGGCGTACCGGTCGGCCTGGTCTTCTTCGTGCCCCGGGCGGACGGCACCGTCACCGCCGAGGGCCCGAGCCCCGCGGGCGCCATGCGGTGGGAGGTGGACGCCGCGGCCTGGCAGGAGCTGTCCGGCAGGTGTCCGCAGCTCGCCACCGTGGAACCCGAGGTGGAGGCCCTCCTGGTGAACACCGTCCACGGCCTCGACCACCACTGGATCGTGCCGGTCGACGACTGCTACCGGATGGTCGCCGTCGTACGCCGGGAGTGGCGGGGCCTGTCCGGCGGCGGCCGGATCTGGCCGGCTGTCGAGCAGTTCTTCGAGGACCTCACCGAGCGGCCATAGCCACGCACTCCGCAGGTCGGAGGCGAGGAAGGAGAACATCCCATGGGCAGCATCAGAGTGGGCCGGCCCCAGGCGAAGCCCGACACACCCCGGCACGTCGCCGGCATGCACCAGGGCAACAAGGGCCCGCGCGAGCGGCAGAAGGGGCACCACGAGGACGGCACCGCCGACGCGCGCCGCTCCACGGGGATCCACTGGAAGCGGCATGACGCCCTCGCGGAGACCATGCCGAACATCTCGCCGGGATGAGCACCGTGATGGGAACGAGCAGGGAGTCACTGCAATGAAACGAGTACGCGGACCCGTCGCGCGCAGGCGGGGCGGGATGAGCGGACGGCGGGTGCTGAAGGCCGAGGCCGCCCTGGTGGGCGGTACGGCCCTGGCCCTGCTGTGCTGGGAGTGGCCCAGCCTGAGGCGCGAGGTGCGGCTCTGGCGGATGGCCGGCGGATTCCGCGCCGGCCGTCGCTACCCGTGAGCCGGCCGTGCACGAACTGTCGATCGCGACCGCGATCATCGAGCGGGCCGACGAGCTGGCCCGGGCGGACGGGACGGACGCCGTCTCGACGGTGACCGTCCGGGTCGGCGAGCTGGCGGGCGTCGTCCCCGACGCCCTGGATTTCGCCTTCGAGGTGGCCCGCGACGGCACCGCCCTCGCGGGGGCCCGGCTCGTCGTCGAGCAGATCCCCGCGCAGGCCTGGTGCGGCCCGTGCGCCGAGGAGTTCCCGGTGGGCATGCCCCCGTTCTTCTGGTGCCCGCGCTGCGACCAGCCCTCCAGCGACCTGCGCAGCGGCCGGGAACTGGAGATCGCCGGGATCGAGCCGGTACCCGCCTAACCGGCAGGGGCCCCGCCGACGTCGGCGGGGCCCCTGCCGTACCCCGGTCAGCAGATGCGCGGCAGCTGCTCCCCGAGCGGCAGGTCCACCACCCGGGTCCCCCCGAGCCCGGTGGCGACCACCACCATCCCCGGGTGCTCGGCGACGCATTCGCCGATCAGCGTCGCACCGGCACCCTGCGGATGGGCCCGCATCGCCGCCAGCACCTCCTCCGCCTCCGCCGGGGGCACGAAGGCGACCAGCCGCCCCTCGTTGGCGACGTAGAGGGGGTCGAGCCCGAGGAACCCGCAGGCGTTCGCCACCGCGTCCGGCACCGGGATCGCCCGCTCCTGAAGCCGGACGCCGGTCCCGGAGGCACGTGCGATCTCGTTGAGGGAGGCGCCCAGGCCGCCCCGGGTGGGATCCCGCAGCACATGGACGTCCGGAGTCACGGCCAGCATCGCCGCCACCAGGCCCGCCAGCGGCGCGGTGTCGCTTGCGACCTCCACCCCGAACTCCAGCCCCTCCCGCACGCTCATGATCGCCACACCGTGCAGCCCGATCGGGCCGCTGACGATCACCGCGTCGCCGGGCCGGGCACGCTGCGGCCGGATGTCCACCCCGTCGGGCACCAGCCCCACACCGGCGGTGGTGACGTACACCCCGTCGCCGTGCCCGGACTCCACCACCTTGGTGTCACCCGTGGCGATCGTCACCCCGGCGGCCTCGGCCGCCGCGCCCATCGAGCGCGCGATCCGCTCGACCACGGTCAGCTCCACGCCCTCCTCCAGGACGAAGGCCGCGGAGAGGTACGCGGGCACGGCGCCGCTCATCGCGAGGTCGTTGACGGTGCCGTTGACCGCGAGGTCGCCGAGGCAGCCGCCCGGGAAGAACAGCGGCCGGACCACGTAGGAGTCGGTGGAGAAGGCCAGTTGCGCCCCGCCCAGTTCGAGGACGGCGGAGTCGGCGAGAGCGGACAGGGTGGCGTTGCCGTAGGCAGGGGTGAAGATCTGCTCCATCAGCTCCGCCGACAGCGCGCCCCCGCCGCCGTGCCCCATGACCACAACCCCCTGGTCGCGCAGCGGTGCGGGGCAGGTCCAGTTCGCCGGGTCGACCACATCGGCTTGTCGCTCAGGCAACGGGAGCCACCTCCTGCTTCCCGGCCCCGCCGGTCTGCGCTGCCGGGGCGTTCATCCGGCGGTACAGGTAGTAGGCCGCGCAGGCGCCCTCGCTGGAGACCATGGTGGCGCCGAGCGGGGTGCGCGGGGTGCAGGTGGTGCCGAACGCGGCGCACTCGGTCGGCTTGATCAGACCCTGCAGCACCTCGCCGGCCCGGCACTCGGCGGGCTCCTCGGTCCGGATCCCGCCGACGTCGAAGCGGTGCTCCGCGTCGTACGCGCGGAAGGCGGCGGTCAGCCGCCAGCCGCTGTCCGGGATCCGCCCGATCCCGCGCCACGACCGGCCGGTGACCTCGAAGACCTCCTCGATCATGCGCACCGCGGCCGGGTTGCCCTCCTCGCGCACCGCGCGCGGGTAGGCGTTCTCCACCCGGTGCTCACCGCGCTCCAGCTGGCGGACCGCCCGGCGGATGCCCTCCAGGATGTCCAGCGGCTCGAAGCCCGTCACCACCATCGGCACGCGGAACCGCTCGGCAAGCTCCGGGTACTCGGCCATCCCCATCACGCTGCACACGTGCCCGGCGGCCAGGAAGCCCTGCACCCGGCACTCGGGCGCCGTCATGATCGCCTCGACGGCCGGGGGGACCCGCACATGCGACACCAGCAGGCTGAAGTTGGACAGGCCCAGCCGGCGCGCCTGGTGCACGGCCATCGCGTTGGCCGGGGCGGTGGTCTCGAAGCCGATCGCGAAGAACACCACCTCCCGGTCAGGGTTACAGCGGGCCAGCTCCAGGGCGTCGAGCGGCGAGTACACCACCCGTACGTCGCCACCCTCGCCCTTGACCCGGAACAGGTCACGGTCGGTGCCCGGCACCCGGAGCATGTCGCCGAAGGAGCAGAAGATCACCCCGGGCCGCGAGGCGATCTCCAGCGCCTTGTCGATGACCTCCAGCGGCGTGACACAGACCGGGCAGCCCGGCCCGTGGATCAACTCCACCTTTTCGGGCAGCAGTTGGTCGATCCCGTGCCGGATGATCGAGTGGGTCTGCCCGCCACACACCTCCATCAGGGCCCACGGCCGGGTGGCGGTGGCGTGGATCTCGTCCAGCAGCCGTCGCGCCAGTTGGGGGTCGTTGAACTCGTCGATGTACTTCACGCCGTTCCCGCCTCCTTCGACGCCTGCACCCAGGCGTCTCCGAACTCCTCCTCCAAAAGCCCCAGTTCCTCGAACAGCTTCAGGGAGGCCAGGGCCGACTCCTCGTCCAGACGCTGGAGCGCGAATCCGACGTGCACGATGACGTACTCACCCACCCGCACATCGGACACGTACTCCAGGCACGCCTGTTTCTGCACGCCGCCGAAGTCGATCAGCCCGGTGAGCGGATCCGAACTGGCGTCGATGGACACGACCTTGCCGGGCACTGCCAAACACATGGGTCACTCCTCCTGTCGTAGGTGTGCCGCGACCACCAGCTGGCCGAGGGCCAGCCCGCCGTCGTTGGGCGGAACCTCGCCGTGCCGGAGCACCACGAAGCCGTCTTCGGCCAGCAGCCGCGCGCACTCCTCCTCCAGCAGCGCGTTGGCGAACACCCCGCCGCTCAGCGCGACGGTGGCCAGGCCGGTGTCCTGACGCGCCCGTCGGCAGATCTCCGCCACCGCCCGCGCCACGCCGCGGTGGAAACGGGCCGCGAGCAGGGCGGCCGGGGTGCCGCGCCGGAGATCGGCGATCAGCGCGCTGAGCACGGGCGCCGGGTCGAGCCCCTCGGCGAAGGCGTACGCCGACGTGTCGGCACCCCACGCCGAAGCGGCCGCCGCCTCCAGCTCCAGCGCGGCCTGCGCCTCGTACCCCGCGCGATGGCACACGCCGGCGAGCGACGACACGGCGTCGAAGAGGCGGCCCATGCCGGAGGCCGGCACGCAGGCCAGGCCGCCGGTCAACTGGCGTTGGAGCACGGCCCGTTCGTCCGGCGCGCACGCGGTCACGCAGGGCAGGTCCGCGTCCCACGGCAGTCCCGCCGCCCACAGCCGGGCCAGGGCCAGCCGGCAGGGGTTGGCGACGCCCGCGTCGCCCCCGGGCAGCGGGGCGGGCAAGAGGCGAGCGTAGCGCCGGAAGCCGGTGTAACCGGCGAGGAGGATCTCCCCGCCCCAGACCGTGCCGTCGTCGCCGTAGCCCGTGCCGTCGAAGGCCACGCCGATCACGGGGGTGGTGCCGTCGAGGCCGTGTTCGGCCATGGCGGAGGCGATGTGCGCGTGGTGGTGCTGGACCAGGACGGGCGCGCGTCCGGCCAGCCGGGCGGCCCACCGTGTCGAGTGGTATCCGGGGTGCCGGTCCGCGGCGACCAGTTCGGGGCTCACGCCGGTCAGGGCCCGCAGCCGCGCGTCCGCCCGCCGGGCCGCCTCCAGGGTGGCCAGATCACCCATGTCGCCGATGTGCGGCCCGAACCAGGCCTGGTCGCCGGCGCCGAGGCACAGGGCGTTCTTCAGGTCGCCGCCCACGGCGAGAGCGGGCCGCACCGGGACCGGCAGTCGCAGCGGCCGGGGCACATAGCCCCGGGACCGGCGCAGCACCTGCTCGGTGCCGTCGGGCCGCACCCGCAGCAGGGAGTCGTCGCAGGGCGAGGCGATGGGCCGGTCGTGGGCGAGCCAGGCGTCGGCCAGCCCGGCGAGCCGGTTCAGCGCCTCGTCGTCGTCCGTGACGATCGGCTCCCCGGAGCGGTTGCCGCTCGTCATCACCAGCACGCGCGGGCCGGGCGGGTCACCGGGCAGGCCGAACAGAAGGGTGTGCACGGGTGTGTAGGGCAGGAGCACGCCGAGGTGCGGGCTGCCGGGGCAGACGCCGGGCGCGAGGCCGTTCCCCTCCGGGTGCCGGCGCAGCAGGACGATGGGGCGCCGGGGGCTGGTGAGGGCAGCCCGTTCGGAGGCGGAGACCTCGGCGATCCGGTGTACGTCGTCGAGGTTCGCGCACATCACCGCGAACGGCTTGCCGCCGCGTGCCTTGCGGGTGCGCAGGGTGTCGACGGCCCGGGCGTCGGTGGCGTCGCAGGCCAGGTGGTAGCCGCCGAGGCCCTTCACGGCGACGATCCGCCCGGCCGCCAGCAGCGCCCGCGCCGATGCCAGGGCCTCGGCGTCACGCGCCGGGCGCATCCCGCTCCCGGAAGCCGGCACCAGACGCAGCCGGGGACCGCACCCCGGGCAGGCCACCGGCTGGGCGTGGAAGCGCCGGTCCAGCGGATCCCCGTACTCCCGGGCGCACTCACCGCACATCGGGAACCCCGACATGGTCGTGACCGCCCGGTCGTAGGGCATGCCCGTGGCGATGGTGAAGCGGGGGCCGCAGTGGGTGCAGGTGACGAACGGGTGCCGGTGCCGGCGGTCGGCCGGATCGCCCAGCTCGCGCAGGCAGTCCGGGCAGGTCGCCGTGTCGGGCGGGAGAAGGGTGCTGCCGGGGGAGCGGTCGGTGGAGCGGATGGTGAAGGTGCCGTCGACGCCGGTGACGGACAGGTCCTCGACCCCGACGTCGGTGACGGTCGCCAGCGGCGGAGGCTCCGCGGCCAGCCGGTCGCAGAAGGCGGCGACACCGTCCGGCGCGCCCTCCACCTCGATCAGGACGCCGGACGCCGTGTTGCTCACGAAGCCCGCGAGCGCCAGGTCGGTGGCGAGGCGGTGCACGAAGGGGCGGAAGCCCACGCCCTGCACGGTGCCGCGCACGGTGACGCGGCGGCGCACCGCCCGGGTGACGGGCGCTGTCACGGGACGAGGCCGGCTTCGGCGCCTTCGCGGGTGTGGGTGTGCGGGCGGGGCGCCAGGGGCGGCTGGTGGACGGGGGCTCCGTCCCGGACGGCGAGCACCCGCCCCAGGAGGGTGTCCACACCGGTGCCGGTGCGGGCACAGGAGCGCAGCACCTCCACCCCCGGGTTGACCCGCTGGACGTTCGCCTCGAAGGCCGCCTCGTCGAACCCGGCCGGCCCGGCCAGATCGGTCTTCGTCAGCACCACCAGATGGGCGGACCCGAAGGCCGTGGGGTACTTCAGCGGCTTGTCCTCGCCCTCCGTCACCGCCATGAGCACGACCCGCAGGCTCTCGCCGAGGTCGTAGGACGCCGGGCAGACGAGGTTGCCGACGTTCTCTACGAACAGCAGCGACGTGCCCGCGGGCAGCCAGCCCTCCACATGGCCGCGCAGTTGCCGTGCCTCCAGGTGGCACAGGCCGTCCGTCAGCAGCTGCTTCACCGGGGCGCCCGAACGGGCCAGCCGGTCGGCGTCGTTCTCGGTCGCCAGGTCGGCGGTGAGAGCGGCCACCGGAAGGCTCCGCTCCACCGCCCTGGCCAGCACCCGCCCGAGCAGTTCCGTCTTGCCGCTGCCCGGGCTGGACAGCAGGTTGACCACGCTCACACCGCGCCGGGCCAACGCCTCGCGCAAGCTCGCGGCCAGACCGTCGTTCTTCGCCAGGACGGCCCGGGTGACCTCGTCCACGGAATCGCACATGGGCGCCGCTCCTCGCGGGTCGGTAGGAAAGTCGTTCCGCTACCGATCTTCCGTGCCGCCGCTCACCGTGCCCGGCAGCCCGGCCGACGACCACGCGGCGGATTCGTCCGGGCGGCTCAACGGGGGCGTGGCGGCCGGGTCGGCGAGCAGCACCGGCACCATGGTGTGCAGCGCCGCGACCGCCCGCCCGACCGCCTCGCGCACCGTCGCGCTGATGCCCGGGGCGATGTCCTCGTCGGCGGGGGTTCGCAGCTCGGGCTCACAGGCCAGGACCAGGACGCGGGGGAGGGGCTCGTCGCCCAGGTGGGCGGCCAGGGCGAGGACCTTCGCCGGGTCCATGCCGTGCGCCTCGGGCGGAGCGCCCGCCGTGGCGCCGTCGGGCAGGTCCGGCTCGATCAGCGACAGCGTGCCCGGCTCGTGCCCCCGCACGGCCGCGTCGACCAGGACGGCCGTGTCGTAGCCGTCGAGCAGTTCGTACGCCAGGTCCATGCCGCGGATGCCGAAGTCCCGCACCCGAACCTCCGCCGGCAGCGGACGCCGCTCCAGGGCGCGGATCACCTCGGGCCCGAAGGCGTCGTCGGCGAGGAAGATGTTGCCGATCCCCGCCACGAGCAGCCGCGCCCTCATCGCGCGTCCCCGGTGGCCAGCGGCCGGGCGGAGCCGCTGGGGAGTTTGCGGACGAAGGCGGACCGCAGTGCGTGATAGGGCGCCTCGGGGTCGAAGAAGACGGCCCGCATACGGGCGAGTTCGGCCCGCCGGTATTCGGCGAGGGGCCGCTGGAGCTCGTCCGCGTGACGGGCCGTGGCCTTGGCGGTGATCCGGCGCGGGAGATCGGGATCAGCGGCCAGGTCGGCGACCAGACGCTCGACTTCGGCGGCGAAGTCCTGGGCCCCGACCGGTACCAGACGGTCCACCAGGCCGATCCGCTGGGCGGTCGCGGCGCTCACCGGCAACGCCTCGGTCGTCAGCCGCTCGGCCGTCTCGGCACCCACCCGGCGGGGCAGCGAGTACGTCCAGAACTCCGACCCGTACAGGCCCATGTTCCGGTAGTGCGGGTTGAGGACGCTGCCCGTGCGGCACCAGACCTCGTCGGCGGCGAGGGCGAGCATGACGCCGCCGGCCGCCGCGTTGCCGCCGAGCGCCGCCACCACCACGCGGTCAGTGGTGCGCAGCACCGCCTCGACCAGGTCGTTCATGGCGTTCAGGTTGGACCAGGACTCACCCGCCGGGTCGCCCGCCGCCTCGATGACGTTGAGGTGGATGCCGTTGGAGAAGAAGTCGCGGGCGCTGCCGAACACCAGGACCGAGGTGGGGCGGGTCAGGGCGTACCGCCAGGCGGCGAGCAGCCTGCGGCAGTGGGTGGTGCTCATGGCCCCGCCGGGGAACGAGAAGGTCAGGAAGCCGATGCGACCGCGCTGCCGGTAGCGGATGTCGGTCCAGGTGGTGCGGTCCGGGGGCAGTTCGAGCGGCGCGGCGATCTCGGGGAGCCAGTAGGGGCGGTCGTACGCTCCCGGCATGCCCGGTGCGCTGCCGGGCGGGGCCGGGAAGCCGGCGAGCACCGAAGCCGCCGGGCGGCGGAACGGCGCCGGGTCTCCGGAGCTCTTGCGGGGCCGCAGCTCCGGGATCCACACCGCGCCGTCCCGGGTGGCCCGGCAGAGCGCGCCGGCCCGGGTCGCGAGCAGTTCCCCGGGCTCCCCGCGCAGCCGGTCCTCGGGGTGCCCGCCGTGCAGGAACACCTCCCGGCCGCAGATCTCGTCCCGGACACCGGGCTGCGAGTCGGCCCCGCGGAGCTTGCGCAGCACCGTCGCCGTGCTGTCGTTCTCCCAGTCGATCCGCCGCTGCTCCTGGCGGAAGAAGTCCCGCCACACCACGTCGGTCCCGGGTTCGCTCTGCGGGCGCGGTTTGTACGATCCGTCGGCGTAGCGCCGCACGGCCAGCAGCACGGCGGCCGTGGCGGCGTCCGCCACCTCGTTGCGGTACAGGTCGCTCTTGCCCGCCGGCGGCACCGGGAAGGAGCCGTCGGCCCACACGTCTCCCGCGTCCATGGCCGCCTCGGCCTGGAGCACCGTCACGCCCCACTCGGACGCCTCCTCGGCGATCGCCCAGTCCAGCGACGACGGGCCCCGGTCACCGGGCGGACCCGGGTGCACGATCAGGCAGGTGTGCTCCCGCCACACGTCCTCCGGCAGGGCCGACTTCAGCATCGGGGCGACGATCAGCTCCGGGCACCCCTCGCGTACGGCGGCCCGGACCGCGTCGGGGCCGTGCGAGGCGAGCACGACGTCCACGTGGTGCCCCTCGTCCGACAGTTCGGCGAACACACGCTGGGTCAGGCTGTTGAACGCGCTGGCGACGAGCAAGATGTCCATGACATGGCATGGTCGCCCGTCGGGGGAGGGCCGCGAAGGACCACGTCGGCGTTTCGCCGTCCTCTTGCGCTTCCGGCCGAACGGGCGCGGGCCCTGCGGCTGCCGCCACGGGGCCAGGGCGTCGCGGGGCAGGCCCTCGACGTCCGGTGCCGCCCCGGTTGCGTGGGTCGTGTGTGTCCTGGACCGGCGAGACGATCGCGACCGTCGTCCGGGCCGACGGCGACCGGCCACGCGTCGCAACCGGACCGCCGGCTTGAGATGCCGTCATCTCCCTGCTGTCACCTCCCTGCCGTCGGGGCCGACGTCATGGACCACGTGGACGGCGCCGAAGGGACGCGATCGCCCTCCGCCGTCGGTGGTCCACCGGAGCTCCCGGCTCGAACGCGAAGCAGGGGGAACGGGCCTGCCCCCTGCGAGCGGCCCGCGGCCGCCCCCGTCGTCCGCCCGCCCGGCGTCCACGGCCACCGGCGCCCGCCCGGGCGTCGACCATCCGGTCCGGGCACAGGACGGTGAGGCCGCGCCGCCCGCGGGGCGGTGGCCCGTGTCCGCGCGGTCGCGTTCCGCCCCCGACGCGAGCCGGCACGGCGACCTGGGCCCGCGCCTGACACCGTGCCCGCGCCTGACACCGTGCCCGCGCCTGCGACCGTGCCCGGTCCTGCGCCCGATCTCGCTCTCGCTGCCGCTGCCGCACTCGCGCCCC
>NZ_POUC01000276.1 GCF_002891435.1 Streptomyces cahuitamycinicus | reverse complement strand
GGCGAGGGTAGCGGGTGGGGACCGCCCCTGTGACCGGCGTGAATGCCGACGGCCCGGCTCCCCGTGAGGGGGCCGGGCCGTCGGCGAGGGGTGGATCAGCCCTCGGTGGGCTCCGCGGCGGCCGTGGCCTTGCGGGTGCGGCGGGCCTTGGGCTTCGCCTCCGCCACGTCCTCCGAGGTGGTGGCCGTGGTCGCCTTGCGCGTCCGGCGCGGCTTGGCGGCCTCGGGCTCCTGATCCGCCTGTGCGGGGATCTCGGCGACGGCCGCGACGGGCTCGGTGGCCTTGCGGGTGCGGCGGCGCGGCTTGGCCTCCGTGCCTTCGGCTGTGTCCACGGCGGCTTCAGCCGCTGCGGCGGTCTTCCGCGTGCGGCGCGGCTTGGCCTCGACTGCCTCCCTGTCCGGGGCGGCGGCGGCCGTCTTCCGGGTGCGGCGCGGCTTGGCCTCGACGGTCTCCGGCTCCTGGGCCGTCTGGGCCGGGATCTCGGCGACGGCCGCGACGGGCTCGGTGGCCTTGCGGGTGCGGCGGCGCGGCTTGGCCTCCGCACCTTCGGCCGTGTCGACCGCGTCCTCCGCCGGGGCGGCGGCCTTGCGGGTGCGGCGCGGCTTGGTCTCCGAGGACTCGGGAGCCGCGGCCTCGGCCGTGGTCTCGGGTGCCTCGGCGGTCTTGCGGGTGCGGCGGCGCGGCTTGGCCTCCGTGCCTTCGGCCGTGTCGACGGCGGCCTCGGCCGCCGCTGCCGTCGCCTTGCGCGTACGCCTGGGCTTCGCCTCGGCCGTCTCGGCGGAGTCCGCCGCTGCGGCCGTCTTGCGAGCGCGGCGCGGCTTGGCCTCGGCCGTCTCGGCGGTGTCGACGATCGCCTCAGTCTCCGCGGCCGTCTTGCGGGTACGGCGCGGCTTCGTCTCCACCGGCTCCGCAGCGGACTCGGTGGTCCCCTCGGCCGTGTCGACCGCCGACTCGGCCGCGGACGCCGCCGTGGCCTTGCGGGTGCGGCGGCGCGGCCTGGCGGCGGCCTCGGGCAGCGCGGCTTCCGCGGCGGCCGGGGCCTCGGCGACGATCACCGGCTCCGGGGCCGACGGCGTCACCGCGGCCTCGGTCTCCACCGCGGCCGTCTCCGAGCGGCGCGTACGGCGTCGGCGCGACTTCGTGGCCGTCTCCGGGGCCTCGGCAGCCGTGCCCTCCGCCGTCGCGACGGCGGTCTCCGCCTGCTCGGATCCGGGGGACTCGACCGCCGTGACGGGGGCCGCCTCGGACTGGGCCCCGCCGCGGGTGCGGCGACGGCGGCGCGGGGTGCGCGGAGCCGTGACGGCGTCCGCCTCGGCGGCGCCGCCGGTGGCCGTGCTGTCCGGCGCGGTGGTGCCGGCGGACTCGGGCGCCCCGTCCACCGTGCTACCGCCGCGCGTACGGCGACGGCGACGCGGCGTACGCGACGAGCGCTCGCGGTCGGCCGAGCGGGACTCGTCCCGGTCGCCGCCACCGCGGCCGCCGCGGCCGCGTGGCCCGCGGCCGCCCGTCTCGCCCAGGTCCTCCAGCTCCTCCGCGTCCAGCCCGGCGCGCGTACGCTCCGAGCGCGGCAGGACGCCCTTCGTGCCCTCGGGGATGCCGAGGTCGGTGTAGAAGTGCGGGGAGGTGGAGTACGTCTCCGGCGGGTCGCTGAAGCCCAGGTCCAGCGCCTTGTTGATCAGCTGCCAGCGCGGGATGTCGTCCCAGTCGACGAGCGTGATGGCCGTACCCTTCGCACCCGCGCGGCCGGTTCGGCCGATGCGGTGCAGGTACGTCTTCTCCTCTTCCGGCGACTGGTAGTTGATGACGTGCGTCACGCCCTCGACGTCGATGCCGCGGGCGGCGACGTCGGTACAGACGAGCACGTCCACCTTGCCGTTGCGGAAGGCGCGCAGTGCCTGCTCGCGGGCGCCCTGGCCGAGGTCGCCGTGGACCGCGCCGGAGGCGAAGCCGCGCTGCTTGAGCTGGTCGGCCAGGTCGGCCGCGGTGCGCTTGGTGCGGCAGAAGACCATGACCAGCCCACGGCCCTCGGCCTGGAGGATGCGCGAGACCATCTCGGGCTTGTCCATGTTGTGCGCGCGGTAGATGAACTGCTTCGTGTTCGCGACCGTCGCGCCCGCGTCGTCCGGGGAGGTGGCGCTGATGTGCGTGGGCTGCGACATGTAGCGGCGGGCCAGGCCGATGACCGCGCCCGGCATGGTGGCCGAGAACAGCATCGTCTGGCGCCGCACCGGCAGCATGTTGATGATCTTCTCGACGTCCGGCAGGAAGCCCAGGTCGAGCATCTCGTCGGCCTCGTCGAGGACCAGGCTCTTGACGTGCTTCAGGTTCAGCTTCTTCTGCCCGGCGAGGTCGAGGAGCCGACCCGGGGTGCCGACGACCACGTCGATGCCCTTCTTCAGGGCCTCGACCTGGGGCTCGTAGGCCCTGCCGCCGTAGATGGCGAGGACGCGTACGTTGCGCACCTTGCCCGCGGTCAGCAGGTCGTTGGTGACCTGCGTGCACAGCTCGCGCGTGGGGACGACGACGAGCGCCTGCGGGGCCTCGGTGAGGTCTTCGGGCTCGGCGCGTCCGGCCTCGACGTCGGCGGGGACGGTGACGCGCTCGAGGAGCGGAAGGCCGAAGCCCAGCGTCTTGCCGGTGCCGGTCTTGGCCTGGCCGATGACGTCCTTGCCCGTCAGAGCGACGGGGAGCGTCATCTCCTGGATGGGGAAGGGAGTGATGATGCCGACGGCTTCAAGGGCCTCGGCGGTCTCGGGGAGAATTCCGAGCTCTCGGAACGTAGTCAGGGTGCTGCCTCTTCTGTGTGGGCGGCGCGAGGCGAGCGCGGGGTCGTGTCAGACCGTGCCGGGGACGTCGGCTGCCTACGGGCGGGCCGTAGAGCACGGGACCGCGCCGACGCTCTAGCGCTCGTGCCGCTGAGGGTGTCCCCCTCCGGGTCTCGTACGCACTGTGGCGGACGGCCGGGGAGGGCTGTCGGGTCGGAGCCGATCGGGCCACCGACCGGGCATCCTCATACGTGCGGCCTGTCGAGGTACGTCGACGTACCAGCAGGCGCATTACCACCATACCCCGGAATCGCGCACATGCGATGGCCGATTCGGTCACGTAGTCGTCATCACAGTGATTGACCAGGGCCTTACGCCCCCCGGCGAGCGGGCTATTGTGCGCTTTATGACGAGCTCTGACAAGCCTGAGAACGCCTCGGACACCGCCGCCGCCGAACCGACCTCAGTCGCCGCCCGGGACTGGGCGACGGCCTCCGCCGACCCGCAGTACCGCGCCGCGGTCGTGGACCTGCTCGGTGCGCTCGCGTACGGGGAGCTGGCGGCGTTCGAGCGGCTCGCGGAGGACGCCAAGCTGGCGCCGACACTGGCGGACAAGGCGGAGCTGGCGAAGATGGCGTCGGCGGAGTTCCACCACTTCGAGAGGCTGCGCGACCGGCTTGCCGAGATCGGCGAGGAGCCGACGCGGGCGATGGAGCCGTTCGTCGCCGCGTACGACGGGTTCCACAAGCAGACGGCCCCCTCGGACTGGCTGGAGGGCCTCGTCAAGGCCTACGTCGGCGACTCCATCGCCAGCGATTTCTACCGGGAGGTCGCCGCCCGGCTGGACTCCGACTCCCGCGGCCTGGTGCTGGCCGTTCTCGACGACACGGGCCACGGCGGCTTCGCCGTGGAGAAGGTACGGGCCGCGATCGACGCCGACCCGCGCGTGGGCGGGCGGCTCGCCCTGTGGGCCCGGCGGCTGATGGGCGAGGCCCTGTCGCAGTCCCAGCGGGTGGTCGCCGACCGGGACGCGCTGTCGACCATGCTGGTGGGCGGGGTCGCGGACGGCTTCGACCTCGCCGAGGTCGGCAAGATGTTCTCCCGGATCACCGAGGCCCACACCAAGCGGATGGCCGCGCTGGGGCTGGCCGCCTAGCTAATTTCTAGTTCCTCGCCTGACGGTCACGTCGTCGGCGCCGCCACCGTCGGCGACCCGTCAGGCGGTCGCCGACCGGCGGCGCAGTCTTCCCGCGGGGCGCAGCAGCAGCGACAGCGATGCCACGGAGACGATCACCGCACCGAGCAGGACGAGCAGCACGTGCCCGGCGTCCAGCGCGCTGTGCATGACGAAGGCCCCGAAGAGAGCACCGGCGACACCGGTCGACAGCACCATGGGGCGGGCCGGGAGCCGGTGCGACAGGCGGTGTGCGGCCGCCCACGCCAGAGCCAGGCCCAGGATCGTGGAGCTCAGCGCTTCCAGGAGCATGTCGGGGTCCCTCCCACACGGCCGGCTGCCCAAATCGGTCGTAGCCCGTCTTACCCCTGACCTGCGGAATCCAATCCACCCCTGTGGGCGACTTGTGCTCCATCCGTGGAGGAAGCGGTGCGCCGCAAGGGACCGGGAACGCCAGGGGGACCGTTAACGCCAGAGCCGTCAGCGCCAGAGTCGTAAGGTCAAGGGGCCGACCGGGAACGCCGAGGGGGCGGGACGGCCGACAGCCGTCCCGCCCCCTGGGCGTATGCGCCTACAGCGCGCCGAAGCCCACCTTGCGCGGGGCCGGCTCACCGATCTCGACGTACGCGAGACGGTCGGCCGGGACGAGGAGCTTGCGGCCGTGCTCGTCCACGAGGCTCAGCAGCTGCGACTTGCCTGCCAGGGCCTCGGCGACCACGCGCTCGACCTCCTCGGCAGTCTGACCGCTCTCCAGAACGATCTCGCGGGGCGCGTGCTGCACGCCGATCTTGACCTCCACGGCTATGTCCCTCCGACGGTCAGTGATGTGCGCGACCTTCCGCGCCGTACGCAGCACACATTAGCCCGGTGAGGGGACGTACATGCTCCGCCCGGGAACGCCACGAGCGAACACCGGGCGGGAACAAGGCACCCGTCAGTGGTGCGGCTGGTCCATGCCGTGAAGCGGGAAGCCGGCGATACCCCGCCACGCCAGCGAGGTGAGCAGCTGTACGGCCTGGTCGCGCGGCACACTGCGGTCGCTGTGCAGCCAGGACCGCGCGACCACCTGGGCCAGGCCGCCCAGGCCCGAGGCGAGCAGCATCGACTCCGCGCGGGACAGGCCGGTGTCCTCGGCGATGACGTCGCAGATCGCCTCAGCGCACTCGTTCGTGACCTTGTCGACGCGCTCGCGCACGGCGGGCTCGTTCGTCAGGTCCGACTCGAAGACCAGGCGGAAGGCGCCGCCGTCGTCCTCGACGTAGGCGAAGTAGGCGTCCATCGTCGCCCGGACGCGCTGCTTGTTGTCGGTCGTCGACGCGAGCGCGTTCCGTACGGACTGGATGAGCGATTCGCAGTGCTGGTCCAGCAGCGCGAGATAGAGGTCGAGCTTGCCCGGGAAGTGCTGGTAGAGCACCGGCTTGCTGACGCCTGCGCGCTCCGCGATGTCGTCCATCGCGGCCGCGTGGTAGCCCTGGGCCACGAAGACCTCCTGGGCGGCGCCCAGGAGCTGGTTGCGTCGGGCACGGCGCGGCAGGCGTGTGCCCCGCGGGCGAACCGCCTGTGTCTGCTCGATGGCTGTCACGCCGCCTCCCATGTTCGTCCATGTGCGGATCTGGCCGCGTCGCCATCGTACTTTTCGGTAACCCCGGTGTGCGCGGTGAGAGCGCAGGATTTCACGGACCGGACGGTTGCGAAAGCGGTTGCGAAGGTTTTAAACAGGGTCAGAGCGGGCAAAATGCGGCCTCTCTCCTGTTCTGTGGAACTGCTCGTCGCCCGTCGGCGGCGAGCGTCACCGGTAGTCGTCCTCGTCGAGCGAGACGATCCGGGCCTGCTCCACCAGGTCGGCCTCGTTGGCCCGGTCCGGGTCGACGCCGGTCAGCGGGTCGTCGCGGTCCGGCGCGATGTCGGCCTGCTGCTCGGCCGCGTCGACCTCGGGGGCCTCGACGTCCAGCTCCTGCGCCTCCGGCGCGTCCTCGGCCTCGAACGTCTCGGGGTCGGTGGGATCTACGGCCATGCTGGGCTCCCTTCCTACAAACGTCCCTGGGAATGCAGGGGCCACACGCGGGTGCCCTCTGTACGAGCCTAGGAGACACCCGATCCGGACGCTATGCGATCCGCGTCCGGGACGTGACGCAGTGCTCATCCCTTTGACTGCTACCCACGTGTGCTCGGGTGCCTCCTCTTCCGCCCCTCCAACGGGCCGAATCCTGTGACGGCGAACACAGGCGAACACATGAGTCACTGCGTGATCGTCTCGTAACATTGCCGCATGTCTTCGACCGAGCTGCCGTTCGTGCCGCCCGCCAATGTGCTGCCGAAGGTGGGGACCGTCCGGGTCGCGGAGGGTGAGCGCCTGCGGTCGGTCGAGCTGCCCGGCGTCACGCTGACGGTCCGGTCGAGGCCTCCCGCGCGCGAGGGGCTGCCGCCCGCGCTGTACGTGCACGGGCTCGGCGGTTCCTCGCAGAACTGGTCGGCGCTGATGGCGCTGCTGGACGGCGCCGTCGACGGCGAGGCCCTCGACCTGCCGGGCTTCGGCGACTCCCCGCCACCGGACGACGGCAACTACTCCGTCACGGGGCACGCGCGCGCGGTCATCCGTTACCTCGACGCCTCCGGGCGCGGCCCCGTGCACCTGTTCGGGAACTCGCTCGGCGGCGCCATCACCACACGTGTCGCCGCGGTCCGGCCCGATCTGGTCCGTACGCTCACGCTTGTGTCGCCCGCTCTGCCAGAGATCCGAGTGCAGCGCTCCGCCGTGCCCACGGGGCTGCTGGCGGTGCCCGGCGTCGCCCTGCTCTTCACCCGGCTCACCCGGGAGTGGACGGCGGAGCAGCGGGTCCGTGGCGTGATGGCGCTGTGTTATGGGGACCCCGGCCGTGTGACGCCGGAAGGATTCCGCAATGCCGTGCAGGAGATGGAACGGCGGCTGCGGCTGCCGTACTTCTGGGACGCGATGGCGTGCTCCGCACGCGGGATCGTCAACGCGTACACCCTGGGCGGCCAGCAGGGGCTGTGGCGCCAGGCCGAACGGGTTCTCGCGCCGACCCTCCTCGTCTACGGCGGCCGTGACCAGCTCGTCGGCTTCCGCATGGCACAGAAAGCGGCCCGGGCATTCCGCGACTCCCGGCTGGTGACGTTGCCCGAAGCGGGTCACGTGGCGATGATGGAGTACCCGGAGACGGTGGCTCTGGCGTTTCGTGAACTCCTCGAAGACGCGGGAGAGTTGGGCGCGCAGCGAGCGAAGCGGGCCGGCCGGGCGGATACCGGGAGCGACGCCGCCGACGAAGCAGGTACCGACGAGAGCATGGGGGGCTGAGGCGCGACGTGGGACGCCACAGCCGCCGCGGACGGGTCGCCAAGGGCGACAGCGCGGACCCAACCGCAGTACGGGACGGCCGGACCGGGGCCACGCAGGGGCAGAGGCCGGGCCAGGCGTCCGACGCCGGCCGTGGAGCCCGGAGCGCACCGCCCGGTGCCCCGCAGGGCGGCTGGCCGCCGCAGGGCCCGCGCAGGGTGCCGGGGCCGCGGCCCGCGCCGACGGAGGGGGCGCCGCCGCAGAGCATGCCACGCCTCCCCGACGGCTGGCACCCCGACGGCACACCGCCCCAGGGCCTCCCCCGACTGCCGGACGGCACGCCGGTGCGCGGGGTGCCGCGCCTTGCTGAGGGGACTCCCTCGCACGGAGTTCCCCGGGTGGCCGGAGGCACGCCGCCGCGCGGGGTGCCGCGACTGCCCGACGGGACGCCCGCGCACGGCTTTCCGCAGGCCCGTGGCGGGGCACCCGCCGAAGTCGGTGCTCCGATACCGCGGCAGCGCCGGGCATCCGTGCCCGGGCCGCGGCAGGACTATCTCGATGCCTTCGTCGACGAGGAGGACGACGTCTTCGCGCCCCGTACGCCCGCCTCCGCGCACGCCGCGGACGCCTACGCCTCCGTCACGGACTGGAGCGCCGACACCGCTGCCGACTCCGGGTCCGGCGGACATGACGACGCGAGGCCCACCGGCGCGCCCGTGCGGGACAAGGGCGGCAAGGGCGGCAAGGGCCGTGCCTTCACCGGCATCGCGGCCGCGGCCGTCACCACCGTGCTGGCCGTCGTCGTCGCCGGCCAGGTCGCCGACGGCGGCGGCGCCGGGGTGCAGTCGCAGTCAACCCCCGACCAGGGCCGCGACGTCCGGGACTCCGCGTCCCGCGCGGACGGCCGGGCACCCGCCCCCGAGGTCAAGCCGCTGACGTACGACGAGAAGATGGGCAGGACCTACCCGCTCGGCGCCGAACTCAAGGGCTCCGGCAGGTTCGACGCCGTCCCCGGTATCGCCGAGGCGCCCGGTGCCGGGCAGAAGCTCACCTACCGCGTCGACGTGGAGCAGGGGCTCGGGCTGGACGGCGCGCTGTTCGCCGAGGCCGTGCAGCAGACGCTCAACGACCCGCGCAGTTGGGCCCACAACGGCGCGCGCACCTTCGAGCGCATCTACTCGGGCAAGCCCGACTTCGTGATCACTCTCGCCAGCCCCGGAACGACCGCCGACTGGTGCGCCAAGTCAGGCCTGGACACCACCCAGGACAACGTCTCCTGCGACTCGGCCGCGACCGAGCGCGTGATGATCAACGCCTACCGGTGGGCCCAGGGTTCACCGACCTACGGCGACAGCAAGATCCACGCCTACCGGCAGATGCTGATCAACCACGAGATCGGCCACCGCCTCGGTTACAACCACGTCACCTGCGACAAGAACGGCGACCTCGCGCCGGTCATGCAGCAGCAGACCAAGTTCCTCGACCACGACGGCATCCGCTGCCGCGCCAACGCCTGGCCCTACCCCGGAAATTGACAGGCGTCGCCGCGTCGCGGGCGGCACAGGCGTCACAGGGGCACGGGTGGTCACGGGGGCCACGGTAGTCACGGGTGTCACCTCCGTCACCGGCGTTACAGGCTGCGGGGCGCGATGCCAGGCGCGGTGACGGGGAGTCGGCCGCGGAATGACGATCAGTATCCGCTTGAATCCCTAGCGCGACAGAACGCGACCCGCACGGGAAAGTTACGACCGTTCACCCCTTTTGGTGGTGCGACGGACAACCGTCCGTCGCACCACCGCCTTGTCCGCATACGTTCGTCCCGCTGCGAGCCGCCGGGCAACGGCGGCTCCCCATACGGGAGATCGGGGGTGCACTCGTGCGCATCGGACTGCTTACGGAAGGTGGCTATCCGTATGTGAGCGGTGACGCCAGGCTCTGGTGCGACCGGCTGGTGCGCGGGCTCGCCCAGCACGAGTTCGACGTCTACGCGCTCAGCCGCAGCCAGTACCAAGAGGACGAGGGCTGGATCCCGCTGCCCCGCAACGTCCGCCGGGTGCGCACCGCACCGCTGTGGATGGCGGAGGACGACGAGGTGGTGCTCGGCCGCCGCGCACGCCGGCGGTTCACCGAGTGCTTCGGAGAACTGGCTGCCGTGCTGTGCGGGGTGCCGGGGGCTCCGTCGAGTGGTGCTTCCGGCGCGGCCGGGGGGAGCTCCAAGAGCGCCTCCAGTACTGCCGGAGAGATTTCCGGAGGTGCGCCGACCTCGGAGGCGGACCGTTTCGCCAACGCTCTGTACGGACTCGCCGAACTCGCCCGCGAGGAGGGCGGGCTGACGGGAGCCCTCCGATCGGAGGCTGCCGTACGCACCCTGGAACGCGCCTGTCGCGCGCCCGGCGCCCATCGCACGGCGCGTGAGGCGCGCGTACCGGATCTGCTCACCGTCGCCGCGCACCTGGAGCGCGCCCTGCGCCCCCTCTCCCTCGACTGGTACGAGGACGACGGACTGGGTGCGGTCGACCTCTGCCACGCGGCGTCCGGCGGCCCGGCCGCCCTGCCCGGCCTGCTGGCCAGGCACTTCACCGACGTGCCCCTGATGGTGACCGAGTACGGCGTGCGTCTGCGGACGCATTACCTCACCGCTCCGGACGCCCCACCCGCCGCACGGTCCCTGCTGGCGGCCTTCCAGGGCCGACTCGCGGCCGAGACCTACAGACGGGCCGAAGTGGTCACGGCCGGCAACACACATGCCCGCCGCTGGCAGGAGCGCTGCGGTGCCGAGCGCGAGAAGCTCCGCACGGTCTACCCCGGCATGGACGCCCGGCCCTTCGCCGAGGTGGGCGAGTCCCCGGACTGTGCGGACCCGGACACGCTCGTCTGGGTCGGCCGCGTCGAGCCCGCCAAGGACCTGGTCTCCCTGCTGCACGCTTTCGCGGAGGTCCGCAAGCAGTCGCCGCGGAGCCGCCTGCGCATCGTCGGCGCCCCCGCCGGCCCCGAGGGCACGGCCTACCTCGGCCACTGCAGGACACTGGCCGCCCAACTCTTCCCCGACGAGGCCGAGGGCCCGCACGCCGCCGGAGACAACCCGGTGTCCTTCGAGGAGACCGGCGGCCCCGAACTCCCGGCCGCCGTCGACGCCTACGCCTCGGGCGCCGTGACCGTCCTCTCCAGCGTCGTCGAGGGTTTCCCCGTCGGCCTCGTGGAGGCCATGCTCTGCGGGCGCGCGACGGTGTCGACCGACGTCGGCGCGGTCGTGGAGGTCATCGGCGGCACGGGGCTCGTCGTACCGCCGCGCAATCCGCGGGCGCTCGCCGAGGCTTGCGTGGCGCTGCTGCGCGACCCCGAGCGGCGTGCGCGCCTGGGAGCCGCCGCTCGCGCCCGGGCCCTCGAACTGTTCACGGTCGAGCAGAACATCGAGGCGTTTCACAGCATTTACCTGGAGATCGTCTCGCGGGTGCCCGTACGACGTGCCCTCCTCGACGGAGCGGGAGAGCCGCTGCCGTTCGCGGTTCCCGCCGAAGCCCATGTGCCCGTCCACTGGACCGCCACGTCCCCCAGCCTCGCCGCCCGCAACGGCCCCGGCTGGGCCGCGAGCAGGCCCGTACGCGCGACCACGCCCCTCCC
>NZ_POUC01000275.1 GCF_002891435.1 Streptomyces cahuitamycinicus | reverse complement strand
GGGCAAACGGGTTTCGGATCCGCGGTGCCGGTCAGACCCGTTCCAGCGGCCGATGCGGTCCGCTGGGGAGCTCCGCCTCGATCGTGTCGCCGGGCCGTACCACGCCCTCTTCCCGCACCACGCTCATGATCCCGGCCTTGCGCACGATGTTGCCCGCCTCGTCACGTCCGACGACCTGCTTGAGCAGTCCGTCCCGGAAGAGGTCGATCTGCAGGCAGGGGTTGCGCAGCCCCGTGACCTCCAGGACCGCGCTGTCGCCGATGCGCAGCAGGGTGCCGGTGGGCAGTGCGAGCAGGTCGATGCCGCGGGTGGTGATGTTCTCGCCGAGTTCGCCGGGGGCCACCTCGAACCCGTCCTCACGGACCTCGGCGAAGAGCTCCTCGTGCATGAGGTGGACCTGGCGCAGGTTCGGCTGGGTGGGATCCTGCGCGACGCGCGAGCGGTGCCTGACCGTCACCCCGGCGTGCACGTCCCCCTCGACACCGAGGCCGGTGAGCAGCGTGATGCTGTCCCGGTTCGGCTTGGTGAACGAGTACTCCCCGTTGCTGCTGACCGCCGTCACGTGCCCGCTCATCGATCTGATCCCCCTGTTTCGGTGATGATGATCGGCCATGAGCCTGCCCCGGTGCCGTCGGTGTGTCCACCCCCTCCGGGTACCCGCACGGCATGACGCCCCACGATCCAAACCTCACCGTCCCGAAGCCCGGTCACCGTCCCCTGCGCGCCCGAGCCCTCACTCCGGACCGCCGCCTCCTCGAGGCCGCCGCGGGCCGGCACCGGCCGGGTGCGGACCCCGTCCTGTCCCGGCTGGGCCGGGGCGCGAACCACGGCGTGCTGTGGTTCGCGGCCGCCGTCGGCCTCGCCGTGAGCCGCACGCCCCGCGCCCGCCGGGCGGCGGCCCGCGGGCTGGCCTCCTTGGGCGTCGCCTCCCTCACCGTCGGCGTCCTGGGCAAGCGCTCGGTCAGCCGCCCCGCCCGGTCCGGCACGCGGTCCCGGTGATCCGGCAGGCCGCGTGACGCCGGAGAAGCTCCCGGAGGCGCTGACCGTGTACCGGCCGATCGCCGGCTACTGACACGTTACTGACGATCCGTCAGTCCATATCGCAGGATGCGGGTCTCAATATGTGGCGATCCTGCGTACGGTGATCTCCTGCCGACCCGACCGGAAGGGGTGGGATCCGCAATGCCGGAACCCCGCGAGACCGCCGTCTACACCCATGGGCACCACGAGTCCGTACTGCGCTCGCACACCTGGCGGACCGCCGCCAACTCGGCGGCGTACCTGCTGCCTTCCCTCAAGCCCCACATGAGGATCCTGGACATCGGCTGCGGTCCGGGCACGATCACCGCCGACCTCGCCGAGCTCGTGCCCGACGGGCAGGTCACCGGAGTCGACCGGGCGCCGGAGATCCTGGAGCAGGCGCGCGCCACGGCGGCCGGACGGGGGCTGGCCAACGTCGGCTTCGCGGTCGCAGACGTGCACGCCCTGGACTACCCGGACGACACGTTCTGCGTGGTCCACGCCCACCAGGTGCTCCAGCACGTGGGCGACCCGGTGCGGGCGCTGCGCGAGATGAAGCGGGTCGTCAGGCCCGGCGGAATCGTCGCCGTACGGGACGCGGACTACGAGGCCATGACCTGGTACCCCGCGTCCGGGGGACTCGACGCCTGGCTGGACCTCTACCGCCGGGTCGCCCGGGCCAACGGCGGTGAGCCGGACGCCGGGCGCCGGCTGAAGTCCTGGGCGCTGCGGGCCGGGCTCACGGACATCACGGCGAGCTCCGGCACCTGGACCTTCGCCACGCCGCAGGAGCGGGCCTGGTGGAGCGGGCTGTGGGCCGACCGCACCCTGATGTCGGCGTACGCGGGCCGGGCCGTCGGGGGCGGTCACACCGACGAGGCGGGGCTGCGGGACGTGGCCGAGGCCTGGCGGGAGTGGGGCACGCGGGAGGACGGGTGGTTCAGCGTGCTGCACGGAGAGATTCTCTGCCGCAAGGAAGCCTGAAACGCCGTTTCCGGGACACTTGAAAAGCAGGAGGTTCGAATTATGGTTCCCATCCTGCTGGTGCTGCTTCTGGCTTTGGTTCTGTTCGGCGCCGGATTCGCAGTGAAGATTCTCTGGTGGATCGCTCTCGCGGTTCTCGTCCTGTGGCTGCTGGGATTCTTCGTCCGTGGCACGTCGGCAGCCGGCGGCAGGGGCCGCTGGTACAGGTGGTAGTGCGCACACGTTCCCCCGGGTCCGGTCAGGGCCCGGGGGAACGCGCGTGAGTCAGTCCCGCGGAAGCAGCGGCCCGAGCGGCCCGAGGTCCAGATTGAGGTCCTCGGGCCGCAGTCCGTAGCGGTCGCGCAGTTCCGTCATCCGCTCGTCGAGCAGCATGAGCGTGAGCCCGATCCGCTCCTCCTGCTCCTCGCTCAGATCCCCCACGTCGAACCGGCGCAGCGCCTGGCGCTCCATGAGCTGGCGCAGCAGTTCCACCACCGTCAGCACGAGTTTGACCAGGTCGCGCTCGACGGTGTCGGGCTCCAGATCCATCCGGTTGGAGCGCGGCCGGGGGTTCTCGGGGGTGGTCACAGCAACTCCTCGAACGGCGAGGGCACCTGGGCGTTCACCGAGCTGATGAGCGCGTTGAGGTCGATACGGACGAGATCGACGTCGGCGATGCGCAGCGTGATGTCCCCCGTGATCACGACGCCGCCGGCGAGCAGCCGGTCGAGCAGGTCCACGAGGGCGACCTCACGGCGTTCCACTACGGTCACGGGTTCTCCCGGTCGGTCATGTGGTCTCCCCGGCGAACGAATAGGCCGCCCAGGGACCGGTGAGTTCGATGCGCATACCCGGCATCTCACCCTTCGTACGGTCCACCAGTTCCACGAATTCCTCGGAATGCGCGCGTGGCACGAGATAGGCGGCGTTCAGCACGTTCCGCCCCGTCGCCTTGGAAAGCGCGGGGTTCTGCGGGGGATGCAACCGGGCGTCCTCCGCGAATGCGGAAAGCTCCTCGTGCAGTCGCGTCGAGAATGCCTCGGCCTTCTGCCACGTCTCCTCGTGGGACCTGGTCTGCAGGCGCCGCTGCCGCAGGTAGTCCCGGCCCGACGCGGCCTTCTGCGCGGGCCGGGCGCTCTCCTGCGGTTCGGACTCCGCGTACACCTTGACGCCCCACTCGACCCGGCCCTCCAGCCGGTCGAGGGTGCGCAGGAAGTCTTCCTCGCGGGCCTCCATCATCGTCCGTACGCCGCTGTCGTCGTGGAAGACGGTGCCGAGCCGCAGCGGCAGCGGGGTCGTGACGGTGGTGAGCGCGTCGATCACGCCCTGGTGGGCGCGGGCGGTCTCGGTGAGCCAGTCCAGGTCCTCCAGATGGCGCCGGAGCGGCTCCTCGGCGAAGTCCCGCTCCGGCACGTGGCTCACCACGGCCACCAGGCCGTGGTGAGTCAGCGCTCTGGGCGGATCACCCGCCACCCCCGTCAACTGGGACTGGAGCGGTGTGCCGAAGGGGCGGCAGACGGCGTAGACGTACCGCAGTCCGGTCACGGTGCCTCCTTCTTCTCCGCGCGGCCGGGCTCCAGTTCCTCCAGCCGGGCCAGCCTCTCGCGCAACTCGGCGTTCTCACGGGTCAGTTCGTCACGGCGGGCCCGTGAGCTCAGGGCCGGGTCGGTCTCCCACCAGTCGATGCCCATCTCCTTCGCCTTGTCGACAGAGGCGACGATCAGACGCAGTTTGATCGTGAGGAGTTCGATGTCGAGCAGGTTGATCCGGATGTCGCCAGCGATGACGATGCCCTTGTCCAGGACCCGTTCAAGGATGTCGGCGAGGTTGGCGCTGCTTCCCTGACCGTAGGGCTCGGGCATCCTGCTGGGCGTCGTCATCGCCGGCTCCCTGCCTCGACTTCCTCATCCTCGTCCTCGTACTCCTCGTCCTCGTCCGCGCCCTCGGGCTCTTCCTCCTCCTCGGGCTCTTCGTCCTCCTCGTCGTATCCGGCCTCGGAGTCGTCCTCGTACTCGCCCTCGGGCTCCTCCTCGCCCTCTTCCGGCCGCTCCTCGTCGTACTCGTCCTCGGCCTCCTCGCCCTCGGGGCGCTCCTCCTCGGACTCCTCCTCGGCGAGCGCGTCCTCGTGGCTGCGGACGACCTCGCCGTCGCTGATCTCACCGCGCCAGCCGTCTTCCGCCTCGCCCTTGATCGTGATGAAGCGGACGTAGTTCTTGAGGTCGAGCCGGGCCCGGCGGCCCTGGGCGCGCCAGATGTTGCCGGTCTTCTCGAAGAAGCCGGAGGGGTAGTACTCGATGACGAGCAGCACGCGCGTGAGGTTGTCGGTGAGCCGGTGGAAGGAGACGACACCCTTAGTGGTGCCCTTGGCACCCTCGGAGGTCCAGGCGATGCGGTCGTCCGGGACCTGCTCGGTCGTCTTCGCCTTCCAGCTGCGGTTGGACCACCAGATCTTCGCCTGCCAGTCGGAATGGGTGTCGTCGTCGCGGCTCGCGCTCTTGACGCCCTTCGCGAAGGTGCTGAAGTCCTGGTACTTCGTCCACTGGTCGTACGCGGTGCGCAGCGGCACGCCGACATCGATGTGCTCGATGATGACCGTGGGCTTGTTGCCGGAGCGGCCCTTGCCCTTCTTGCCCTTGCCGCCGCCCAGGCCCTTGACGGCGCCCGTGACCTTGTCCTTGAGACGCGAGCCGCCCATCTCCAGTGCGGAGCGCAGCGGACCCTTGCCCTCGGCGATCTTGCGGCCGCCGTCGAGGGCGAGTTTGGCGAAACCGGGGCTGTTGCCCTCGGCGATGTCGTTCAGCTTGCCGGTGGTCTCGCCGAGCTTGCGGCCGACGCCGGTCAGCATGCGCGTGGCCTGAGCAGCGAGGTACTCCTGCAGTTCGGCCTTCAACCGGTCGGCGGCCTCACTGTGGGCCACGTCGGTGAGCGGGTTCTTCGCCGCTCCGTCGGCGGCGGACTTCGCCGAGCCGAGTGTGTCGCTCATCCCTCACCGCCTCCTTTCGGCAGCCGGGACCGGGCGTTGCCGCCCCTGCTCCCGGAGGTCGCCTTCTTGGCGGCCGTGGTCTTCTTCCCCGCCGCCTTGCGGCCCGCCGTCTTCTTCGCGGGGGCCTTCCTCGCGGGGACCTTCTTGGCGGGAGCCTTCTTCGCCGCCTTCTTGGCCGGCGCCTTCTTGGCGGGGGTCTTCTCCGCCTCCGGCTCCTCGTCCTCTTCCTCGTCCTCCTCGGTATCGGAGCCCTCCGGCTCCTCGTCCTCCTCGGTGCCGGAGCCCTCCGGCTCCTCGTCCTCGTCGCGTTCGGAGTCCTCGTCCTCGTACTCGGCGTCCTCGGCGTCGTCGTCCTTACCGCCGGGCACCACGCCCGTCAGCTGGTCGCGCACCTGGGCGGTCCGGCCGTGCAGCCGGTCGGCGAGGGCGTCGATCTGCCGCTCGACCATGGCACCGGAGGCGGCCTTGCCGACGCCGCGCAGGTCCTCGCGCAGCTGGTCGCCGATCTCCTTGAACTGCGGGTTGTCCTTCAGCTGTTGCTGAAGCAGCTCCGCGACCATGCGCGGGCTCAGGTTCAGCTTCTTCCCGGCGACCAGGCCGCCGACGGCCACCGCCATCTTCAGCTTCTTGGTACGCCCCAGGAGGTATCCGGCCCCTATGGCGAGCCCCAGTCCCACTCGGTTCATGGTGTTGTCCCGTTGCCCGTTCCCGCGCTCCCGCGCGAAGCGATCTCCAACCGGTCGAGCAGTTCGTCCTCAAGACGGTCGAACTCCTCCTCCGTGATCTCTCCGGCCTCCATCTGCCCTTCGATGCGGGCCAGTCCCGCCCGGATCGTGGCAGGGTCGTAGTAGATCCGCTCGGCCTCCTGGACCACCTGTCTGATGGCCCAGGCGCTGCCGCGCGCCGGTGCGAACGGCAGCAGCAGCACCTCAGAGATCAAGCCCACGTCGTCACCCCGCTCCGGTGTCCGTTCCGCTCGCCACGGTCCGCGCGGGCTCGGCCGGGCCGGGCTCGACGAAGCTGTACGGGGGCAGTGGCCCGTTGACCCGCACCTCCAGGTGCGGCATGTCCTTGCGGACCTGCTCCACCGCGGCCAGGAAGGACTCGGCCTCGTCCCGGTCCACCAGGAACGACACATTGGCCAGCCAGCCGGTGGACTCCGGACCGACGCTCATGTCGTCGGCGGCCGATTCCAGGGCGCGCTGCACGGCGGCGCCGTCGTCGGCCTCCTTGGCCTTGACCGCGGCCGCGACCATCTCGCCGAGCCGGATCTTGTCGTCGTAACTTCCCCCGCCCGCCTGCCGGTTGGCCTCCGCGAGGCCGCGGATGTCGGGGCTTTCGGCCATCACCTGGTGCAGGACGGCCTCTTCGACGTGGTTGGCCTTGACGTTGTACTCGACCCGGTTGTCCAGGGCCCGCAGCCGCTCCTGGTAGTGCTCGGCGCGCTCGGCGAGCACCCCGGTGATGGAGTCGTCGTCAGGGGCGACGCTGCCGAACCGCATGGGCAGCACACATCCGGCCGCACCGGCCTCGCTGAGGACGTTCTGGTGGGCGAGCAATTCCTTGCGCTTGGGCCGCAGCCCGTCGGGCGCCTCACTGACGACCGCCGCGAGGTCACCCGCGCGCAGGATGCGCACCGGCCGGGGCGGGTCGCCGACGCCGCCCATGCCCTCGGGAAGGCCGGGGTGCGAACCCGCCGCGATGCCGTAGACGTAAGTGCTCACTCCTGCTCCTCCTTACGACGGGACGACGTGCTCTTGCGGGCACGCGGACGCGACTCGGTCTCACCCTCGGAACCTTCGGTCCGTGCCTGCTTGAAGGCGTCGGAGATGGTCTCGGCCGCGCCCGACAGTGCCCCCTTCGACTTGCCGCGGGCGCCGGACTCGGTCATCTCCCCCACGAGGTCGGGCAGGCCCGGGTCCTTGCGCGGCCCGGCCTCCAGGTCGAGCCGGTTGCACGCCTCGGCGAAGCGCAGATAGGTGTCGACGCTGGCGACGACGACGCGCACGTCGATCTTGAGGATCTCGATGCCGACCAGGGAGACACGGACGAATGCGTCGATGACGAGCCCCCTGTCCAGGACGAGCTCAAGCACGTCGTAGAGACCGCTGCTGCCGCCTCCACCGCCGGACTGCTGTGCCGGTACGACTGTCATGCCGGGTGTTCCTCCTCGTGTGTGGGTGCTGGTCCGGTCGGGCGGCCTAGCGGCCGCCGGGCCTGCGCGCGTCGGACCGGCCACGTTCGTAGCGGCGGACGCGCCGGTATCCCGTGAGCTGCCCGTCTGCGTCGAGCTCCACCTGGTAGCTCGCCATCAGGCTCATCGTGTCGGGCACGCGCTCGAGTTCGAGGACCTCGACCTCCAGCGCCCAGCCCTCCTCCGTCTGCTCGAAGGACGACACGGACTCGGCTTCCATGCCGGTGAGTTCCGCGAGCTGGCCGCGCGCCTGGCGCAGCACCTCCATCGGCCTCGGCCGGCTCTTGGCCGACTGGTTGTCCTTCGTATGGCTCGTATTCCGGGAGTTCCGGGACTCTGGCGAGCCCTGCGACTCTTGTGAATCCTGTGACTCTTGGGTGTTTTTTGTGTTCGACATGGCCACCTCCCCCTCCGTGTGGCCGCAAGAGTGTTCGCCAAACCTCTACGGGCACATGCATCTGACACCCGTCCGGCCGGCGGCGGGGGTGCCTCAGCCGCGCAGGGCGTTCAGCCGCCGCCTCGCCGGTCCCAGCGCTCGGCCCCGGTTCAGCAGGCCTGACCAGGGGTTCGTCCGGGCCTGCTCGACGGCGTCGGCGATGGTCCAGCGGCGGGCGTGCAGCTCCGGGTCGTCCAGCTGGTCCCAGGTGATGGGGGTGGCCACCGGGGCACCCGGGCGGGGCCGGACCGTGTAGGGCGCGACGGCGGTCTGAGCGTAGGCGTTGCGCTGGATGTCGAGGTAGAGCCGCTCACCACGCTCCTTCTTGCGGGCGGCGGTGGTGAGCCGGCCGGGGTGCGCGCCGGCGAGGGTCTCGGCGACGTCCCGGGCGAAGGCGCGCGCCTCGTCGAAGTCGTGCCGGCCGTTCAGCGGCACGATCACGTGCAGCCCGCGCGAGCCGGTGGTCATCAGCGCCGAGGGCAGGTCGAGCTCGTCGAGCAGCTCCCCGAGCAGCCGGGCGGCCTCACGCACGGGCTCGAAGTCGTCCCTGGGGGTCCCCCCAGGCCCTTCAGGCACTGGGGAAGGGTCGAGGTCGAACACCAGCCGGTCGGGGTGGTCGACGCTGTCGGCGCGGGACAGCCAGCGGTGCAGGGTGATGCTCGCCTGGTCGGCCAGGTAGAGGAGGGTCGCGGTATCGTCGCAGACGGTGTGGCGGACGGTGCCGCCCTCCTTTGTCACCTCGACGCGGCGAATCCACTCGGGGTAGTGCTCCGGGGTGTTCTTCTGCATGAACGTCGGGCCGTCGATGCCGTCGGGGTGCCGCTCCAGCATCAGCGGCCGGCCGCGCAGGTGCGGCAGCATGAAGGGCGCGACAGCCCGGTGGTAGTCCACCAGGTCGCCCTTGGTGTACTCCTTGGCGTCGCCGCCGGGGAAGAGCACCTTGTCCGGCCGGTGCACCTCCACAGTGCGGCGGCCCGCCCGCACCCTGCGCGTTCCGTCGCCGCCGCTCACCGCACGACCGCCTCCTCCACCAGCAGCCGTCCGGCCGCCGCGACGGACTCGGCGTCGATGCCCGCGGCGCGCAGCTGCTCCTCCGGGGACGCCGAGCCCGGCATCGTCCGGACGCCGAGCCGCACCAGGCGCGGTACGGGGCGCCCGTCGGTGAAGGCGTCGAGGACCGCGTCCCCGATGCCGCCCTCCGGGTGGTGGTCCTCCACGGTCACCAGGCAGCCGGTCTCCTCGGCGGCCCGGCGCAGGGTGGCCCGGTCGACGGGCTTCACGGAGTACAGGTCGATCACCCGCACCGCGATGCCCTCCTGCTCCAGGGCCTCGGCGGCGGCCAGCGCCTCGTGCACGGTGACGCCGGCCGCCACGAGGGTCAGCCGGTCCTCGCCGGAGGAGCGCAGCACCTTGCTGCCGCCGACCGGGAACTCCTCGTCGGGGGCGTAGATCACCGGGCTCTCGCCGCGCGAGGTGCGCAGGTAGCGGACGCCCTCCAGGCCGGCCATCGCGCCGACGAGCCGTGCGGTCTGGTTGGCGTCGCACGGGTACAGCACGGTCGAGCCGTGCACCGCCCGCATCATCGCCAGGTCCTCGAGCCCCATCTGGCTGGGCCCGTCCTGGCCGATGGCGACGCCCGCGTGCGAGCCGACGAGGTTGATGCCGGAGCCGCTGACGGACGCCATCCTGATGAAGTCGTAGGCGCGGGTCAGGAAGGCCGCGAAGGTGGTGGCGTAGGGCACCCAGCCGCGGGACGCGAGCCCGACCGCCGAGGCGACGAGCTGCTGCTCGGCGATGTAGCACTCGAAGTAGCGGTCGGGGTGCTCCTTGGCGAAGAACTCGGCACGGGTGGAGTCGCCCACCTCGCCGTCCAGGGCGACGACGTCGCCGCGGCCGGTGCCGAGGGCGGTGAGCGCCTCACCGAAGGCGTTGCGGGTGGCGACCTCCTCGCCCTTGTCCCACCTCGGGAGGTCGACGTCCCCGGTGTGGACGGAGTGCAGCATGCGTGCGGCGGGCGGCTCCTGCACCCGGACCCGGATGGCGCGGGGGCCGCCGAGTGCGGTGACGGCCTCCTCGGCCTCCGGCAGCGGCTTGCCGTGCAGGCCCTCGCGGTCCTGGACGCCCTCGACGCCCTTGCCCTTGAGGGTGCGGGCGAGGATCGCGGTGGGCTGGCCCTTGGTGGACGCGGCCTCGCCGTAGGCACGGTCGACGGCGTCCACGTCGTGGCCGTCGACCTCGATGGTGTGCCAGTCGAAGGCCTGGAAGCGGCGGGCGTAGGCGTCCAGGTCGTGGCCGTGCCGGGTGGGACCGCGCTGGCCGAGCCGGTTGACGTCGACGATCACGGTGAGGTTGTCCAGGTGCTCGTACCCTGCGTGCTCGGCGGCCTCCCACACGGATCCCTCGGCGAGCTCGCTGTCGCCGCACAGCACCCAGGTGCGGTAGCCGGTGCGGTCGAGCCGCTTGCCGGCCAGCGCGATGCCGACCCCGACGGGCAGTCCCTGGCCGAGCGAGCCGGTGGCCGTCTCGACCCACGGCAGGCGCTGCGGGGTGGGGTGCCCTTCGAGGCGGCTGCCGAGCTTGCGGAAGGTGAGCAGCTCTTCGTCGTCGATGGCGCCGGCCGCCTTGTACGCGGAGTACAGCAGCGGGGAGGCGTGGCCCTTGGAGAGGACGAAGCGGTCGTTGCCGGGGTGGGCGGGGCGGTCGAAGTCGTAGTGGAGGTGGTGCGCGAGCAGGACGGCCATCAGGTCGGCGGCGGACATCGACGACGTGGGGTGCCCGGAGCCCGCGGCCGCGGCGGCGCGGACGCTGTCGACCCGCAGCTGCTGTCCGAGGTCGGTGAGTTCACCGGTGTTCATGAGTCTCCTTTCGAGGAGTCTTCCGGGGCGTCGGTTCGTTTGACGGGACCGGGTGCGGGATGACCCGGGCTCGGCGGGTCGGACGGGGGCGCGGGAGCATGCTGGTTCCTCGCCGGATCACCACCCGGCTGCTTCGTCACGGACTCGGCGGCCGGCTGCTCTTCGGCGGGATCGCCACCGGGCAGGTTCTCGGCGGATTCGCCACCCCCCGGCCGGCTCGTCCCGGGCTCGTCGGCAGCCGCCGCGGCCGGGCGGCCCTTCGCCGTCTCGGACTCGGATCGCAGCCGGCCGTGACCGGAGTCGGGCGGGCCGGCAGTCGGGCGGCCCTTCGCCGTCTCGGGCTCGGACCGCGGCTGCGCGGCCCCGGATCCGGGTCGTACCTGCGTCGTCCCGGATCCGGGCTGCCCCTTCGCGGGCTCATCGGGGGGCC
>NZ_POUC01000274.1 GCF_002891435.1 Streptomyces cahuitamycinicus | reverse complement strand
TTCCCGGGTCCGGGGAGGAGCCAGCCGGCCGCCAGCCCTCGCAGGCGGCCGGTGCCGAGCAGCGGGCGGATCCAGGGGCCGGTTTCCAGGAACGGCAGGCGCAGCTGCTCGCGCCTGCCGTCCTGGAGGGCCCGGCCGAGCAGGCGGTGGGCGGTGGTGTGGTCGCCGAGCTCGTGGGCGGCCTGGGCACGGACCAGCGTGGCCCGGACGGTCACCGCCGGCCCGGGCCGGTCGGCCTCCGGCAGGCTGTGGAGCATCCCGAGCGCTTCCCCGGGGTGGCCCGCCGCGAGCCGGGCCCGGGCGGCCTGCACGGCGCAGGCGGCCCGGCGGCCGGCCACACGTTCGACGGCCTTCCGGGCCGACTCGGGTCGCCCCTGGGCCAGGTAGGCGGCGGAGGCGAGGGCCGCGGCGTGATCCTCGGCCCAGGGTGAGCTCACGACGGCCGGGACGATCGCGGCCGCCGCCGCCAGCGCCGCCCGGGTGTCTCCCTTGGCCAGCAGCAGCCGGCCCCTGGTGAGCATCCGGCCCGCTTCCTCGACGGGATCCTCTCCGGGAAGGCGGGAGGCGGCGGCCTCGTCGAGAAGGGTCTGCGCCTCGTCGAGTTCGTCACGGTCGATGAGGACGGCGGCCCGGACCAGAGCGCCGAGGCCGGCCCCGGACCGCTGGGACAGGCTGTACCGCTGTGCCTGGCCGGCCGCCGCCAGGGCCTTGTGCTCCGCCCGGCCGAGCCAGCCGTCCAGGTAGTCGATCAGGGCCAGGTGGCCCAGAGCCTCCCACCGGGGCAGCGCCATGGCCGCTCCGCCGGGTCGTCCGGCAACCGCCGACAGGACGGTCCGGGCGTCCTCGAAGCGCCCGGCCCACAGACGGGCGCAGCCCAGGTGGGTGAGCAGCAGGGCGTTCAGCTCCGGGTGCTCGTCGAGCAGATGCCCGGGAACGTCCGGCCGGAGGGCCAGCGCCTGCTCCGCGGCGCGCTCCGCCCTGCCCGGGGTTCCGGTCAGCCGGGCCGCCAGGGCTTCCAGCAGGGCCCAGGCGAGCCCGGCCGCCGCCGGGTCCGTCGCTCCGTCCCGGGCCAGTTCCTCCTCGGCCCGGCGCAGGTGCGCCAGGCCGTGTTCGACATCGCGGCCCGCCAGCTCGCGGGCCGCGCGGACGAGGTCCGGGGCCGGGCCCCTGACGTCGGGGCCCATCCGCTCGAACAGCGCGGTCAGGTCGTCGGAGCACAGGCCGGTGAACAGCTGCCCGAGGGCGAGGTCGTCGATCACCGCCCGTGCGGTGAACTCCCAGTCGTCCGCCGCCGCACCCTGGGCGAGCGCCTCGGGCAGGGCTCCGGAACGCCGCAGCCACCGGGCCGCCCGGCTGCGCAGTTCCTGTTCCAGGCCGGGGAAGCGCTCGCGCAGGTGGGCGCGGAGGATCTCGGCGAACAGGGGGTGCAGGGTGTACCACGAGTGGCCGAGGTAGTGGACGAAGGCGTTCTCGCGCTGCAACGCGGCCAGGACGGCCTCCGCGTCCGTGCGCTGTGTCAGCGCGTTGACCAGGTCGGGGCAGCAGCGCTCCAGAACGCTGATGCGCAGCAGCAGGTCCTGTGTGCCGGGGGCCTGCCGGTCGAGCACCTCGGCCAGCAGGAAGTCGGCCACCGCGCTGTGATCCGCCTCGAACTGCTTGAGGTAGGTGTGCGGATCCTGGCTCTGCCGGGCGGCGAGCGCACAGAGCCTGAGCCCCGCGGCCCATCCCCGGGTCCGTTCCACCACGGCCTGCACGGCGCTCGCGGGCAGGTGCAGGCCGTGCCGTGCCAGGAGCTCATGGGCCTCGTCGGGGGTGAAGGCCAGCTCTGCGTCCCGGATCTCCGTCATCTCGCCCGACGCCCGGTAGCGGTGCAGCGGCAGCAGGGGTTCGGTGCGGGTGACCAGGACCAGACGCAGGCCCCGCCCGGCGTGGTGCAGGACGAACTCCAACTGTTCGGCGATCTCGCGGGAGGCCACGCGATCGAACTCGTCGAGGACGACGACCGCGGGGTGCTCCCTGGCCTCGAGACCGGCGGCGAGACGGGTGAGCGTCCGCTGGTCCACGCGGCTCGCCTCCGCGGGGCTGCCGACCTCGCTCGCCACCGCCACGCCGGCCGCGCGCAGAGCCTGCAGCACGTGCGCCCAGAAGACGCCGGGGCCCTGATCGGTGGTCTCGGCGGTGAGCCAGGCGACCGGGTGGCGCAGGCGTGCGGCCCAGTCGGCGACCAGGAGCGTCTTGCCCGCCCCGGCCGACCCGTTGACCATCGTCAGGGGTGTCCCCAGCGCCAGGTCGAGGTGCCCGGCCAGGCGCGGCCGGCACACGAAGGTGGCGGGCCTGGCCGGCAGGGCGAACCGGGTGCGCAGCAGCGGGTCGCCGGTGGGGTCGGCGCATGCGAGCCCCGCCTGAGGAGTTGCATCCGTCGCGGCCATGGGGTCCACCCCTGCCTGCCGTCCGTCAGTCGGTCCTGACCTGGCGATCGTCCCGTTCAGCATCTCAGTGTTCGCTCGGCCGCGCATGCCCGCCGGGCCTCACCGTTCCCCGTCAACCACCCGTGGCGGGCGATGCGGTCACCGCTCCGCCGGGAGTTTCCTGGGGTGACGCACCGCCGCCCGGCGCGCGGGGCGCATCGGCGATCATCATCCAGAGCAGGCCGCTCGGCACGGCCGGGGCGGCTCGGAACGGGAGTACCGACCATGTGCCGCTGGCTCGCCTACTCGGGCACCCCCGTGCTGCTCGACGACGTCCTCTACCGTCCCGAGCACTCGCTGATCGACCAGAGTCTGCACGCGCGGATGGGGGTCGAGACCACCAACGGCGACGGCTTCGGCGTCGGCTGGTACGCGTGGCATCTGCGCACCCCGGCCGTCATCCGCGACACGGGTCCGGCCTGGAGCGACCGCAATCTGCGGGAGATCGCCGACCACGTCCGCTCGTCGCTGTTCTTCGCCCATGTGCGGGCCTCCACCGGCACCGCCGTGCAGCAGACCAACTGCCACCCCTTCCGGCACGGACGCTGGATGTGGATGCACAACGGGGCGATCGCCGGGTTCCCCGCGCTGCGCCGCGATCTGATGCTGGCCATCGCGCCGGAGCTGTTCCCTTCGCTCGAGGGCACGACGGATTCCGAGGTGATGTTCCACGTGGCCCTCACGCTCGGTCTCGACGGCGATCCGCCCGGCGCGGTGGCCCGGATGGCGGGGCTCGTCGAGCGGCTCGGGCACGAGCACGGGGTGCCGGAGCCCCTCCAGATGACGATCGCGGTGACCGACGGTGAGCGGGTGTGGTTCTTCCGGTACTCCAGTGGCGGAGCCTCGCGCTCGCTGTACTACAGCAGCCGGGTGGAGGACGTGCGCGCCCTGCACCCCGATCTCGCTTTCCTGAACCACATCTCGGACGAGACCCGGCTGGTGGTGTCGGAACCGCTGGGCGATCTGCCCGGAGTGTGGAACACCGTCCCGGAGAGCAGCTACGGCGTGGTCCAGCCCGGCCGGTACCTGATGCGGCACTTCGAGCCCGAGCCCGTCTGAGCGCGGCCGTCCCGCGGCTCAGCGAAGGTGCGCGGCGAACGCCTCGTACGCGGGCCGGTCGAAGAGGACGAACCTGACCTCCTCGACCGTCGTGTCCGCCGCCCGTACGGTCTCGATCGCGATGCGGGCGCCGTCGTCCACCGGCCAGCCGTAGACGCCGGTGGAGATGGCGGGGAACGCGACGCTGCGGGCGCCGAGTTCACCGGCGACGCGGAGCGACTCGCGGTAGCAGGAGGCGAGGAGGGCGGAGCGGTCCTCGGTCGCGCTGAACACCGGGCCGACCGTGTGGACGACCCAGCGGGCGTCCAGGTCGCCCGCGGTGGTGGCGACCGCCCGGCCGGTGGGCAGGCCCTTGCCGAGGTGCGCCGCGCGGAGCCTGCGGCAGTCCTCCAGGATGGCGGGGCCGCCGCGGCGGTGGATCGCCCCGTCCACCCCTCCCCCGCCCAGCATCGAGGAGTTGGCCGCGTTGACGATCGCGTCGGCGCTCTCGCGGGTGATGTCGCCCTGCACCAGTTCGATGGCCGTCACGTCTGCCTCAGCCTCTTCCAGACGGCCTTCGCCGCGTTGTGCCCCGACATGCCGTGCACTCCGGGGCCCGGCGGGGTCGCCGACGAGCAGATGAAGACGGCCGGATGCGGGGTGCGGTACGGGAACAGGGTGAGCTTGGGGCGCAGCAGGAGCTGGAGGCCCGAGGCCGCGCCGGAGGCGATGTCCCCGCCGACGTAGTTGGCGTTGCGGGCGGCGAGTTCGGGCGGGCCGGCCGTGGCGCGGGCCAGGACGCGGTCGCGGAATCCCGGGGCGAAGCGTTCCAGTTGGCGCTCGATGGTGTCGGTGAGGTCGCCGGTCCAGCCGTGCGGGACGTGTCCGTAGGCCCAGAAGACGTGCTTGCCCGCCGGTGCCCGGGTGGGGTCGACGACGCTCGGCTGGACGGTGATCAGGAACGGTTTGTCGGGGGCCCGGCCCTCCCGGGACGCCGCGTTCAGGGCCGCGCCGATCTCCGCGCTGCTCGCGCCGACCTGCACCGTGCCGGCGGCGCGGGCCTCCTTGGCGGTCCAGGGCACGGGGCCGTCCAGCGCGTAGTCGATCTTGAAGACGCCCGGTCCGTAGCGGTAACCGGCGTAGTGGTTGCCGAAACCGGCGATGCGGGCCAGGGCGGTGGGCGAGGTGTCGAAGACGTACGCCCGGGCCGGCGGCAGATCGTCGAGGCGCTTGACCTCGTAGTCGGTGTGGACGCTGCCGCCGAGGTCCCGCAGGTAGGCGGTGAGGGCGTCGGAGAGGGACTGGGAGCCGCCGCGGGCGACGGGCCAGCCGCGGGCGTGCGCCGCGAGGGCGAAGACCAGGCCGATGGCGCCGGTGGCGAAGCCGCCGAGCGGGGCCATGACGTGGGCGACGAGCCCGGAGAACAGTGCCTTGGCCGGTTCGTCGCGGAAGCGGCGCATCAGCAGCGTCGACGGGGGCAGCCCGGCCAGGCCGAAGCGGGCGAGAGTCACCGGGTCGCGGGGCAGCGCGGTCAGCGGCAGCGACATGAAGTCCCGGGCGAGGGTGTCCCACTTGGGCAGGAAGGGCTCGATGAGCCTGCAGTACGCGCCGGCGTCGCGCGGGCCGAAGGAGGCGGCGGTCTCGCCGACCGTCCGGGCCAGGACGGCCGCCGTGCCGTCCGGGAAGGGGTGCGCCATGGGCAGCTCGGCGTGCAGCCACTCCAGGCCGTACCGGTCGAGTGGCAGGGCGCGGAACGCCGGGGAGTTGATGGCGAGCGGGTGGGCCGCGGAGCACGGGTCGTGCCGGAAGCCGGGGAGGGTGAGCTCCTCGGTGCGGGCTCCGCCCCCCACGGTGCTCCGGGCCTCGAAGACGGCGACGGAGAAGCCGCGGCGGGCCAGCTCCACGGCCGCGGTCAGTCCGTTCGGCCCCGCTCCCACTACGACGGCATCGAGCATCGACGGCACCTGGACCCCTTCGTCAGCCGACGGCCACTGGGGATCAGGATATGCCCGGGAACTGACAGTCACCGGCCGCCGGTGATTTCCGTCAGGGAAGGCCGCTTTTGCGACGACCGGAACTCCTCGCGCCGGCACACTGCGTAATCAACCGTGTGCGGCACGCGATGACGTGCCGCTCATGCAATCAGACGCTACAGACTGTATGGGTTGGCGACCGCCCGACAGCAGGTGCGCCGCTCATGCCCCGCCCGACAGCAGGTGCGCCACCCTGCGGGCCGTGGCCGCGTCGCGGGCGGCGGTGAAGGGCAGGTCGTTGCCGCCCGCGATGCGGAACGGCTCGCCCGCGAGCGTCAGGTGGGTGCCACCGGCCTCCTCGACCAGCAGCAGACCGGCCGCGTGATCCCAGGCGGCTTCCCAGGAGAAGGCCACCGCGTCCGACTCGCCGCGGGCGATGGCGAGATACTCCAGCCCGGCCGAGCCGCACGGGCGCGGTGCCACGCCGTCGGTGCGCAGACCGAGCAGGGCGTGCTTCTCCTCGTCCGTCGTGTAGTCGGGGTGGGAGGTGGCCACGCGCAGGTCCCGGCCGGGCTCCGGCACTCCGGCGAAAAGCCGCTCCCCGTCGAGGTGGGCGCCCTTGCCCCGCTGGGCGGTGGCGAGCCGGTCGCGGGCGGGCGCGTACGTCCAGGACGCGAGCAGGGTGCCGCGGTGGGCCAGCGCGACCAGGGTGCAGAACCCGGCCTCACCGCGGACGAACTGGCGCGTCCCGTCGACCGGGTCGACGATCCAGACCGGGGCGTCGCCGCGTATCGCCTCGTAGGACGCCGGGTTGGCGTGGACCGCCTCCTCGCCGACCACGACCGAGCCGGGCAGCAGGGCGGCCAGGGCCTCGGTCAGACAGAGCTCGGCCTTGCGGTCGGCGTCGGTGACCAGGTCGTGCGGGCCGCTCTTCTGGTCGACCTCGTGCGCGGCGAGCTGGCGCCAGCGCGGCATGATCTCGGTGGCGGCCGCCTTGCGGATCGCCTCTTCGACGTCGGGGGCGTGCTCCGCGAGAAACTCTTCGATGGTTTCGTTGCTGTCGTTCACCCCTCCATGACAACACGTGCCACTGACAGTGCCCGCCCGCCGGGTGTACTCCGTGCGGCATCGCGATGAACAGCGCTCCGCCTGTTCACCGGCCCACCGCGTACCCCTGCATCCCGCGCGGGTTCGCCGCGGCCGACAGGACGCCCGTCTCCGGGTCCCGCGCGACCGCGCACAGCCGGCCCTCCGACCAGGGGCCGCCCACGGTCACGTCGTGGCCGCGGCGCCGCAGCTCCGCGATGACGGCCGGGTCGGTGCGGGACTCCACGGTGACGCTGCCCGGGCGCATGCCGCGCGGGTAGAAGGAGCCGGGGAAGCTGTCGTTGTGCCAGTTCGGCGCGTCGATCGCGCCCTGGAGGTCGGGGCCGCCACGCACGGGGGCGCGCAGCGCGACCGCGAGGAAGAAGTGCAGCTGCCACTGGTCCTGCTGGTCCCCGCCGGGCGTGCCGAACGCCATGACGGGCACGCCGTCACGCAGGGCGATCGAGGGCGTCAGGGTGGTGCGGGGCCGGCGGCCGGGGCTGAGGGAGCCCGGCAGGCCCTCCTCCAGCCAGGTCATCTGGAGCCGGGTGCCGAGCGGGAAGCCGAGTTCGGGCACGACGGGGTTGGACTGGAGCCAGCCGCCGCTGGGGGTGGCCGAGACCAGGTTGCCCCAGCGGTCGACGATGTCGAGGTGGCAGGTGTCACCGCGGGTGGTGCCGTCGGCGAGGACCTCCGGTTCGCCCGGCACGGGGGACGCCGGGCTCTTGGCGACGGTCGGTTCGCCGGCCCCCAGGGCGTCGAAGCCCTCCTGGGCGGCGGCGGCCACGCGCGCGTGCGCGCTGAGCCGCGGGGTGCGTCCGCCGGGGCTGCCCGGCCGCAGATCGTTCTCGGCCGACTCGCCGACGAGGGCGCGGCGGGCCGTGCTGTACGCGTCTGACAGCAGGTCGTCGAGCGGTACGTCGGCGGCGTCCCCGTACCAGGCCTCCCGGTCGGCCATGGCGAGCTTGCAGTTCTCGACCAGGAGGTGGACGTAGTCGGCCGAACCGTACGGGGGCAGTTCGGGCGGGAGCAGGGCGAGTTGCTGGAGGAGGACGGGGCCCTGGCTCCAGGGGCCCGGCTTGCACACGGTCCAGCCGTTCCAGTCGTACGCCGTCGGCGTCTCGTAGGTCGCGGACCAGGCGGCGAGGTCGGCGGCCGTGAGGGTGCCGGCGTGCCGTTCCCCGCTGGTGTCCCTGGTCGGACGACCGGCCTGGCGGACCAGGGCGTCGGCGATGAACCCGCCGCGCCACACCTGCCGGGCGGCCTCGATGCGTGCCTCCCTGTCGCCCGCGCCGGCGGTCTCGGCGAGCAGGCGCTTCCAGGTGGCGGCGAGTGCGGGGTTGGCGAAGAGCTCGCCGGGGCGCGGCGCCTTTCCGCCGGGCAGGTAGACGTCCGCCGACGAGGTCCACTCCGTCTCGAACAGCTCGCGCACGGTCTCGACGGTCTCGCCGACGCGCTCCACGGGCGCGTGGCCGTGCTCGGCGTAGCCGATGGCGTACCTCAGGACGTCGTCGAGGGACTGGGTGCCGTGGTCGCGCAGCAGCAGCATCCACGCGTCGAACGCGCCCGGTACGGCGGCGGCGAGCGGCCCGGTGCCGGGCACCAGGTCCAGGCCGAGGCCCCGGTAGTGCGCGACGGTCGCCCCGGCCGGTGCGACGCCCTGGCCGCACAGCACCCGTACCTCGCCGTCGGCCGGGGCGAGCAGGATCGGCACCTCGCCGGCCGGGCCGTTGAGGTGCGGCTCGACGACGTGCAGAACGAAGGCGCCCGCCACGGCCGCGTCGTAGGCGTTGCCGCCGTTCTCCAGGACGGCCATCGCGGACTGCGAGGCGAGCCAGTGGGTCGAGGAGACCATGCCGAAGGTGCCCTGGAGGGTGGGGCGGGTGGTGAACATAGGGCCTTCTCATCTCTCGTCGTCATATGCCCTGAGGGGCACGCCACCCGTCCCCCTCCCCTTGCCGGTGTCCTGGCAAAACCTCGGGAAAACCACCCACCGGCTGCTGAACCACCCGAAATCCGGGCGGCGAGAAAGGGTCCCCCGTCACCGCGCAGCCACGGAGCGAGTTCGCACTTCCGCGCCACAGTTACTCATGTGACACTGTCGTCCCGTCCGCCGTGCGGACCCGCTCCGCACCTTCCGTCCCCCACGAGAAGGGCGCCGTGCGTTCCCTACCTCTCCCCCTGGCCCTGACCGCACGTCTGTCCCCGGTGGTCGTGCTCGCCGCCGCGGGCTGGGCGCTGTCGTCCGGTCCGCTCGCGGCGCCGCAGGCCGCCGAGCACAAGCCGGCCGAAGAGAAGACCGAGACACAGTCCGCGTCCGCCCCGTCGACGTCGACGGTGTCGAAGGCGTACTCGGCAGCGCCCGCCCCGTGCGAGAGCGTCGCCAAGAAGACGATCGGGTCGCTGGTGCCGGGCGCCAAGACGGCCGGCAAGGAGATCCCGTCCACGGACTCGGAGCTGCGCCGCACCTGCTCCTGGAACGCGCTCAAGGGATACGACTACCGCTGGCTCGACGTCTCCTACGAGGTCATGGAGTCGGAGGAGGCCGCGCGGAAGTCGTACGAGGAGCACACGGAGAAGAAGAGCGGCGGCGGGGCCGTGCCCGGGCTGGGCGACAGCGCCTACTCCGTCGTGAACCTCACGACGGAGGACAAGCAGCAGACCCGGGAGGGCGTCGTGATCGCCCGCGCCTCCAACGCGCTGGTGATGATCACCTACAACGGCAGCGACTTCGAGTCGAAGAAGGCGCCCAGCACGGACACGATCAACAAGGGTGCCATCAAGGCCGCGAAGGAGGCCGTGGCCGCGCTGGAGAGCGACAAGGACTGAACGCCCTCCGGCGCGCCGGCCTTCCTCAGACGGTGCTGCGGCCCCGCGTGGCCATCAGCACCAGGTACAGCACCATCGACGTGCCCAGGCCCACCGCCCAGCCGTAGTCGGCCAGGTCGGCGAGTGCCGGGATGGGACGGCCGTCGATCAGCGGCTTGAAGCTCGCGCCGCCGACGGCGAGGACACCACCGACCGCGAAGGCGACGACGGCCCGCCAGTTCCAGCCGCCCTCGTACCAGTAGCGGCCGCCCGGGCGGTACAGGTCGGCGAGGTCGAGCCGGGAGCGGCGCAGGATCCAGTAGTCGGCGATGAGGATGCCCGCGACGGTGCCGAGCAGGCCGCCGACCAGGCCGAGCCAGGTGAAGATGTAGCCCTGCGGGTCGGAGTACAGCTTCCACGGGAAGATCAGCACACCGATGACGCAGGTGGCGAGGGCGCCGGCCCGGAAACTGATCCGGCGCGGCGCGATGTTGGAGAAGTCGAACGCCGGCGAGACCAGGTTGGCCGCGACGTTGACGGAGAGGGTCGCCACCAGGACGGTGACCAGCGCGAAGAGCAGGCCGACCGTGCTGTCGGTCTTGGCGGCGAGCTGCACCGGGTCCCAGATGGCCTCGCCGTAGACGGCCTGGGAGCCCGAGGTGACCATCACCGACAGGAACGCGAAGAGGGTCATGGTGGTCGGCAGGCCGAGCGCCTGGCCCCGGGTCTGCGCCTTCTGGCTCCTGCCGTAGCGGGTGAAGTCGGGGATGTTCAGCGACAGGGTGGACCAGAAGCCGATCATGCCCATGAGGGCGGGGGCGAACAGCTTCCAGAAGTCGGCGCCCCAGCCGAGCTTGGAGGGCTGGTCGAACAGCGGGCCGAAACCGCCCGCCTTGTCGCTCATCCACCACAGCATCACGAACGCGCCGACGAGCACGAAGGGCGCCGCCCAGTTCTCGAAACGGCGGATCGTCTCCATGCCCCGGTAGATGATGAGGACCTGCAGCGCCCAGAAGATCGCGAACGACAGCCACATCGTCCAGGCGTAGCCGCCGACCTTCGCCGTGTCCGTCCAGCCGGCGCCGATGAGCTTGCCGGCCAGGAAGTAGATCGCCTCGCCGCCGATCCAGGTCTGGATGCCGAACCAGCCGCACGCCACCAACGCCCGTACGACGGCGGGCAGGTTGGCGCCGCGGATGCCGAAGGAGGCCCGGGCGAAAACCGGGAAGGGTATGCCGTACTTGGGTCCGGCGTGCCCGGTGAGCAGCATCGGTATCAGCACGATCACGTTGGCCAGGGCGATGGTGAGCACCGCCTGCTTCCAGTCCATGCCGACGGCGATGAGCCCGGACGCCAGGGTCCAGGAGGCCGTGTTGTGGGCCATGCCGACCCACAGCGCGGAGAAGTTGTACGTGGTCCAGGTGCGCTTCTCGACCGGGACCGGCAGCAGGTCCTCGTTGGCGTAGGGGCCGGTCGGTGCCGGGGCGCCCGGGGCGATCTCCACCCGGCCGTCGGCGAGGGTGACTTGGGTGGGCGGCGGTGGGGCCGTGGGAGCGGTATCGGTCATGGGCCGGACCAATCAGGGGAGGTG
>NZ_POUC01000273.1 GCF_002891435.1 Streptomyces cahuitamycinicus | reverse complement strand
GGGCGGGGCGGGGGCGATCTCCCCGGCCGATCTCGTCATCGACGTCGACGAGGCGGGTTTCGAGACGGACGTCCTGCAGCGTTCCGCCGAGGTGCCCGTCGTCATCGACTTCTGGGCCGAGTGGTGTGAGCCCTGCAAGCAGCTCAGCCCGGTCCTGGAGCGGCTGGCCGTCGAGTACAACGGCCGCTTCCTGCTCGCCAAGGTCGACGTCGACGCCAACCAGATGCTGATGCAGCAGTTCGGCATCCAGGGAATCCCCGCGGTGTTCGCGGTCGTCGCGGGTCAGGCGCTGCCGCTCTTCCAGGGAGCGGCGGGCGAGGCGCAGATCCGGCAGACCCTGGACCAGCTGGTGCAGGTCGGCGAGCAGCGCTTCGGCCTGACCGGTCTCACCGTCGACGCCGAGGCCGACCCGGGCGGCGTCCCGGCGGCTCCCGAGCGGCCGGCCGGCCCGCACGACGCGCTCCTGGAGGCAGCCGTGCAGGCGCTCGACTCGGGCGACCTGTCCGGTGCCGTCCAGGCGTACAAGAACGTACTGAACGAGGACCCCGGCAACGAGGAGGCCAAGCTGGGCCTCGCCCAGGCCGAGTTGCTCCAGCGGGTGCAGGGTGTCGACCCGCAGCAGGTGCGCCGCGACGCGGCCGACAAGCCGGCCGATGTGCAGGCGCAGATCGCCGCCGCCGACCTGGATCTGGTGGGCGGTCATGTCGAGGACGCCTTCGGCCGGCTCATCGAGACCGTGCAGCGCACGGTGGGTGACGACCGCGACACCGTACGGATGCGACTGCTGGAGCTGTTCGAGGTCGTCGGGCCCGACGATCCCCGCGTGATCGCGGCGCGCAGGGCGCTGGCGCGGGCCCTGTTCTGACCAGTCGTTAAACACGCGGGCGTGTGGTGCCCGCGTGAAAAGTTTGCCGAAAGAGGGTCACTGCGGCCGCGCTTTACCAAATCTTGGTAAACGCGGCCGCTGTTACTGCGAGTAAGTCACTGGCGTTGATCTGTCGGATTCTGTCCATTGATCAACAGCTTTGTACCGCCGTCCGGCGCCACCCTGTGTCGTCGGCCGAGACCGATGGGTCGTTGTTCGGTTATCCGGCCGTTACTAGCGAGTAACGAACCCCCTTGTGCGGGCGGCGAGAATGCACCACGATCGGCCACGCTCGGTCCAATCCCGTACCCCGGCAGCCGGTTGGGTCACGGGACGTCCTGGGTCCCCACCGAGCAGAGCCGGCGGCAGTGGCGCCGGCTCTTGGACAGGGGGGTCTTCGCCCTTCCGGCGAAGCCTGTCCAGCAGGGTTGTGCGTGATGCGTGTCAGGCGCGACCAGTGGTTGTGTCGCTCGGGGGTGATCGCCGGTGATTCGGGCGCAGTTGCGCCGCCGAGTGCAGGCGCTCTCCTTCCCGAGGACGTAGCACTTCTCCCATCCCTGCCCGGCGAGCCGTCAATCGGGGCGAGCCAGGACAGGAGATGTACGTCCGAGAAGGAGGAAATATGGAGTCCCAGGTGCGTGGCGGGACCAGATGGAAGCGGTTCGCTGTGGTCATGGTGCCCAGCGTCGCCGCCACGGCTGCGATAGGTGTCGCCCTCGCGCAGGGCGCTCTCGCCGCGTCGTTCAGTGTCTCCGGGCAGTCGTTCAAGGTCACGACCGACCAGCTCGTCGGTACGGGCTTCTCGCAGTACGGCGCCCTCGACGAGGGTTACACGATGGACGGCAAGAAGGCCGTCCACCCGGTCGCCGTCTCGTCGTTCAAGCAGGCGACGATCAAGAACCTGTGCCAGTCGGTCGTCACCCCGAACATTCCGGTGCTCGGGAACGTCAGCCTGATCCTGCGTGCGGGTCAGGGTGCGGAGCCGGTCAAGGCCCAGAACCTCTACATCGATGTCGCCGATCTCAGCGCCGACGCGACGTTCGAGAACATCGACATCGGTGTGGCCGCCAAGGACGCCACCAAGGGTCCGGCCATGCGTAAGGGCGAGACGTCCAACCCGTACGGCTTCGCCCAGCAGGCGGACAAGGCGACCCTGACCGACGTGAAGCAGACGGCGTGGGCGACCACTGCCGGAACCTTCAAGCTCAGCGGCCTGAAGATGTCGCTGTCGACGGGTGTCAAGGAGTGCTACTAAGCACTCGATGACGGGCGGGGGAGCCGGTGGCGCCCCCGCCCGTCCACCTTCCGGCCGCGCCTTCACGCGGGGCCCACATCACCACCACAGCAACGCTGTACCAGGGAGCTGTTTTTCCATGAGCGCCGAGACCCCTGCCGCCACCGGCCAGTTCACCGTCCGGAGGCAGCAGTTCCGCGCCTGGCGGGGTGAGCGGCCGTTCTGGGCCGGGATGTTCGTCCTCCTCAGTGGACTGCCCATCGCCTACTTCCCGTACGCGAACCTCCAGATCGGTCACCTGACGCTGGCGATGGCGACCACCGCGGGTGCCGGGTCCCTGATCATCGGCGTGCTGCTCGTCGTACTGGGCGTGAGCCTCTGGTTCCAGAAGCACGTCCGCGTCTTCGCGGGAGTCGCGGCCATCCTGCTGGCGCTGGTGTCCCTCCCCGTGTCGAACCTGGGCGGCTTCCTCATCGGCTTCCTCCTCGCCATCGTGGGCGGGGCGATGGCCGTGGCCTGGGCGCCGGGCGCACGTCCCGCGGGACAGTCCGCCGCCATGGCCGACACCGGCACGGGCGGGACTCCCGAGGCAACGGACCACGAAACCACGGTGCTGCGGCCCGTGGGCGGAGTGGACGAGCCGAACGATCTGTCAGGAACGAACCCGGCCAACGGGGCGAACGGGAGGCACAGTGCCGGCTGACGAGGTGACCCACGGGGCTGATGTGGGGGCGTCCCGTGTGAGAACCGGGCCGCGCCACGCGGCACCCAAGAAGCCGCTGTTCACCAGGTTCAGCAGGCCCACCGGCAAGGCGATAGCCATGGCGGCGATGCCGACGGCGGTGCTCATGGGCATGGGCTTCACGTCGACGCTCGCCATAGCCGACAGCGACACCCCGGCGGCGCCGACGTCGAAGAGCCTGACCGCCGACGAGTACAAGGACTGCGTGGCGGCCCTGGAGGACTCCGAGAAGGATTCCGAGGGCGACGAGTCCGCCTCGCCCACGCCGTCCCCCTCGGCGAGCGACGGCGCGACGGACGAGAAGGACGACCAGGGCGACACGGCCCCGAAGCCGTCCCCCTCGGGTGGCACGGACGCGAGCAACGGCGGTTCCTCCTCGTCGGATTCAGGTGCCGACGACGAGGCCGAGCCGAAGCCGAGCCCGTCCACGAGCGCGCCCGCCACGGGCGACGACGCGCCCGCCACCCCGTCCCCCTCGCCGTCCGAGAGCGGCGGCAACGTGCTGGAGGACATCGGCGACGCGATCGGCGGCATCTTCGACGGCGGGAACAAGGGCGAGGCGAGCCCGAGCCCGACCCCGTCCGCCTCGGCGTCGCAGAGCACCGAGAAGCCGGCCGAGGACGCCGCCGGCGCCGTGAAGGACAACGCCGAGAAGGCCGCCGGCACGGTCGAGGACACCGTCAAGGACACCACCGGCAAGGCGTCCGACACGGTGAAGGACACCGGCAAGACGGTGGAGGACACCACCAAGGCCGTCGAGAAGGCTGCCGAGGAAGCGGCGGAGAAGGCGAAGGAGGCCACCGCCTCGCCGAGCCCCTCCCCGAGCGCCAGCACGGACCCCGACGACTGCCCGGCCGCCACCGACGCCGAGGGCGGCGTCGACAACAAGGTGCCGCTGCCCGACGACCCGTGGTTCCTCAACGCCAGCTCGCTGACGCTGAAGGGCGCCGACTACCAGGGCGTCGTCGAGGTGCGCACCGCCAACGGCACCGTCAAGAAGGTTCTGAAGTACGTCATATCGGGCGGCACCGACATCGGTGACCTGCACCAGACCGTCAAGGACAAGCAGTCCGGCAAGACCTACCACGTGCAGGCGGCCAAGGGCTCGACGTCCACGATCCGCGACGGCGACACCGTGATGTACACGGAGAGCATCTCCGGCAACCTGCTCGGGCTGATACCGATCACGTTCGACCCGGAGCACCCGCCGCCGCTGAACATCCCGCTGATCTACTTCACCAACGTGAAGGTGCAGCAGGCCGGCCAGTTCGGCGGGACCCTGCACGTGCCGGGACTGCACAACTTCGTCACCGACTGAGGGCCCCTCAGAGCCCGTTCGGGAGCCGTACACACCGAGGCGCCCCCTGGACCCAGGGGGCGCCCTCGGTGGCGTGTGCGGGCCTTCACGGCCCTTCGCGGATCAGCGCTTGCTCTCGCCCAGGTGGTGGACCCGCACCATGTTGGTGGTGCCGGGCACACCGGGGGGTGAACCGGCGGTGATGACCACGATGTCGCCCTCGTTGAAGCGGTTGAGCTTCACCAGCTCCTGCTCCACCAGGTCGACCATCTCGTCGGTGCTGTTCACGAACGGCACCACGTGCGGCTCCACGCCCCAGCTCAGCGCCATCTGGTTGCGGGTGCCCTCGTCGGTGGTGAAGGCGATGATCGGCTGGACCGCGCGGTAGCGCGAGAGACGGCGGGCGGTGTCGCCGGACTGCGTGAAGGCCACCAGGCCCCGGCCGCCGAGGAAGTCGGCGATCTCGCACGCGGCCCGGGCCACCGAACCGCCCTGCGTGCGCGGCTTCTTGCCGGGCACCAGCGGCTGCAGGCCCTTGGACATCAGCTCCTGCTCGGCGGCGGCGACGATCTTCGACATCGTCTTCACGGTCTCGATCGGGTACGCGCCCACGCTCGACTCGGCGGACAGCATGACCGCGTCGGCGCCGTCCAGGATCGCGTTGGCCACGTCGGAGGCCTCGGCGCGGGTCGGACGGGAGTTGGTGATCATCGACTCCATCATCTGGGTCGCCACGATCACCGGCTTGGCGTTGCGCCGGCACAGCTCGATCAGGCGCTTCTGCACCATGGGGACCTTCTCGAGCGGATACTCGACGGCCAGGTCACCGCGGGCGACCATCACACCGTCGAACGCCATCACGACGTCCTCCATGTTCTGCACCGCCTGCGGCTTCTCCACCTTGGCGATGACCGGGACGCGGCGGCCCTCCTCGTCCATGACGCGGTGCACGTCCTGGACGTCCTTGGCGTCCCGGACGAAGGACAGCGCGACCAGGTCGCAGCCCATGCGGAGGGCGAAACGGAGGTCGTCGATGTCCTTCTCGGACAGCGCGGGCACGTTGACGGCCGCGCCGGGCAGGTTGATGCCCTTGTGGTCGGAGATGACGCCGCCCTCGATGACGATCGTCTTCACCCGGTGGCCCTCGACCTCGGTGACCTTCAGCTCGACGTTGCCGTCGTTGATGAGGACCTGGTCGCCCTTGGTGACGTCGCCGGGCAGGCCCTTGTAGGTCGTCCCGCAGATCGTCTTGTCGCCCGGGACGTCCTCGGTGGTGATGGTGAACTCGTCACCGCGCACCAGCTCCACGGGGCCCTCGGCGAAGGTCTCCAGACGGATCTTCGGGCCCTGGAGGTCGGCGAGGACACCGATGGCCCGGCCGGTCTCCTTGGCGGCGGCGCGGACACGGTCGTACCGGCCCTGGTGCTCGGCGTGCGAGCCGTGGCTGAAGTTGAAGCGGGCCACGTTCATGCCGGCTTCGATCAGCGCGACAAGCTGATCGTGGGAGTCGACCGCGGGGCCGAGAGTACAGACGATTTTCGAACGGCGCATGGGGGCGATCCTATCGGTTTGTTTCCCAGCGGAATATTCCGTCTGGCGGAAAATACAAAAGGGCGGGAGGCCGCTCAGGTGTGATTCCCCGAACCAATTACCAGCGCGTAGGTCTGTGTCGCGATCTCCAATTCCTCGTCGGTAGGCACCACCGCCACCGCGACCCGGGCGCCCTCGGGCGAGATCAGCCGGGCCTCGTCCCCGCGCACGGCGTTCCGCTCACCGTCCACCGCCAGGCCCAACTCCGCCAGGCCCGCCAGGGCGGCCGCCCGCACGGGAGCCGCGTTCTCACCGACACCGGCGGTGAAAGCCACCGCGTCCACCCGCCCGAGCACGGCGTAATAGGCGCCGATGTACTTCTTCAGCCGGTGAATGTAGATGTCGAACGCCAGCTCCGCCTGCTCGTCGCCCTCGTCGACGCGGCGGCGGATCTCCCTCATGTCGTTGTCACCGCACAGACCGATCAGACCACTCTTCTTGTTGAGAAGAGTGTCGATCTCGTCGGCGGACATTCCACCGACACGCATCAAATGGAAGATGACGGCCGGGTCCATGTCTCCCGAGCGCGTACCCATCACGAGCCCCTCCAAAGGCGTCAGCCCCATGGAGGTGTCCACACAGCGACCGCCCCGCACGGCCGAGGCGGACGCCCCGTTGCCCAGGTGCAGCACGATCACGTTCGTGTCGGCGGGGTCCCTGCGCAGGAGCTCCGCCGTGGCCCGGGAGACGTAGGCGTGCGAGGTGCCGTGGAAGCCGTAGCGGCGCACGCGGTGCTCGTCGGCGGTCCGCACGTCGATGGCGTAGCGGGCGGCCGACTCCGGCATGGTCGTGTGGAACGCGGTGTCGAACACGGCGACCTGCGGCAGGTCGGGCCGCAGCACCTGGGCCGTGCGGATGCCGGTGAGGTTGGCCGGGTTGTGCAGCGGGGCCACCGGGATGAGGCGTTCGATCTCGGCTAGCACCGCCTCGTCGATCATGGTCGGCTCGGTGAAGGTCCTGCCGCCGTGCACCACCCGGTGCCCGATCGCGGCCAGTTCGGGCGAGTCCAGTCCGAGGCCGTCCCTGGCGAGCTCCTCGGCGACGGCCTTCAGCGCGGCATCGTGGTCGGCGATCGCGCCACCGCGCTCGCGGCTCTCACCGCCCGCCGGGGTGTGCTTGAGTCGGGAGGTCTGCTCACCGATGCGTTCGACCAGCCCCACCGCCAGCCGGCTGCTGTCGCCCATGTCGAGCAGCTGGTACTTCAGCGACGAGGAGCCGGAGTTCAGGACGAGGACACGGGACGGGCTCACTGGGTGGTCGCCTTCTCGCTCGGGGCCGGGGCGGGGGACTGGGCCTGGATCGCCGTGATGGCGACGGTGTTCACGATGTCCGAGACCATGGCGCCCCGGGACAGGTCGTTGACCGGCTTGCGCAGACCCTGGAGCACCGGGCCGACGGCGATCGCGCCGGCCGAGCGCTGCACGGCCTTGTAGGTGTTGTTGCCGGTGTTCAGGTCGGGGAAGATCAGCACGCTCGCCTGCCCGGCGACCTCGGAGCCGGGCAGCTTGGTCGCCGCGACCGACGGCTCCACCGCGGCGTCGTACTGGATCGGGCCCTCGATCTTCAGATCGGGCCGGCGCGAGCGGACCAGCTCGGTGGCCTCGCGCACCTTGTCGACGTCGGCGCCGGAGCCGGAGGTGCCGGTGGAGTACGACAGCATCGCGATCCGCGGCTCCACGCCGAACTGCCCGGCCGTGGTGGCCGACTGGATGGCGATGTCGGCGAGCTGCTCGGCGTCGGGGTCCGGGTTGACCGCGCAGTCGCCGTAGACGAGGACCTTGTCGGCCAGGCACATGAAGAACACCGACGAGACGATGTCGGCGTCCGGCTTCGTCTTGATGATCTCGAAGGCCGGCCGGATGGTCGCGGCCGTGGAGTGCACCGAGCCCGACACCATGCCGTCGGCGAGGCCCTCCTGGACCATCAGCGTGCCGAAGTAGTTCACGTCCGAGACGACGTCGTAGGCCAGCTCCACGGTGACACCCCGGTGGGCGCGCAGGGCCGCGTACTGCTCGGCGAAGGCGTCCCGCAGCTCGGAGGTCGCCGGGTCGATCAGCCGGGACTCGCCGAGGTCGATGCCGAGGTCCGCGGCCTTCTTGCGGATCTGGTCGACCGGGCCGAGCAGGGTCAGCTCGCACACGCCCCGGCGCAGCAGCACCTCGGCGGCGTGCAGCACGCGCTCCTCGGTGCCCTCGGGCAGGACGACCCGGCGCAGGTCGGAGCGGGCCTGCTCCAGCAGCTTGTGCTCGAACATCATCGGGGTGACGCGGTCGCTGCTCGGCGCGGAGACCCGGTGCGCCAGCTCGCCGGTGTCGGCGTACCGCTCGAACAGCCCGAGGGCTCGCTCGGCCTTGCGCGGGGTGGCCGCGTTGAGCTTGCCCTCCAGGGAGAACAGCTGCTCGGCGGTGGGGAAGCTGGTGCCCGCCACCGAGAGCACCGGGGTGCCGGGTGCGAGGCGGTCGGCGAGGGTCAGGATGTCGTCGCCGGGCACCTCGTCCAGGGTGAGCAGCATGCCGGCTATCGGCGGCGTACCGGCGCTGTGCGCGGCGAGGGAGCCGACGACCAGGTCGGCGCGGTCGCCCGGGGTGACGACGAGGCAGCCGGGGGTCAGGGCGCCCAGGAAGTTCGGCAGCATCGCGCCGCCGAAGACGAAGCCGAGCACGTCCCGGGCGAGCCCCGAGTCGTCGCCGAGCACCACCTTGGCACCGAGGGCGTGGCCGATCTGCGAGACGGTCGGCGCGGACAGGGCCGGCTCGTCGGGCAGGACGTAACAGGGCACGGACAGCCGGGAGTCGAGCTGGCCGGCGATCTCGTCGCGGTCCTCGCGGGCCACCCGGTTGGCGACCATGGCGAGGACGTCGCAGCCGAGGGTGCCGTAGGCGCGGTAGGCGTTGCGCGTCTCGGCGAGCACCGACTCGACGGTCTGCTTGCGGCCCCCGACGACCGGGATCACGGACGCGCCGAACTCGTTGGCCAGCCGGGCGTTGAGCGACAGCTCGTCCGGGAGCTGGGTGTCCGCGTAGTCGGTGCCGAGGACGAGCACGACGTCGTAGTCCCGGGCGACCAGGTGGAAGCGGTCGACGAGGGTGGACACCAGCTCGTCGGTTCCGGCCTCGGCCTGGAGGGCGGACGCCTCGTGGTAGTCCATGCCGTAGACGGTCGCCGGGTCCTGGGTGAGCCGGTATCGGGCGCGCAGCAGCTCGAAGAGGCGGTCGGGCCCGTCGTGGACCAGGGGGCGGAACACGCCCACCCGGTCGACCTGCCGGGTGAGGAGCTCCATGACCCCCAGTTCGACGACCTGGCGTCCGTCGCCGCGGTCGATGCCGGTCACGTACACGCTGCGGGTCACGCGCGCTCTCCGTTTCGTCTCGGATGGGGGTACGTCTCTTGCCCCACTGCTGTCCAGCCCGGGGCACAAAAATCGCCCACCGAGGTGAGCAGAACCCTCTTGACAATACCTCTGCCGATATATAAGGCGCCCATCGCAGTCGGGTGCCGCACACCGCGCTGTGGAGCGTGAAACAATCGGCAGTGGCTCACCGGTGTCAACAGCGAGCAGGAGACACAGCACGATGCGTATCGGAGTTCTCACCGCAGGCGGCGACTGCCCCGGCCTGAACGCCGTGATCCGATCGGTCGTGCACCGGGCGGTCGACAACTACGGCGACGAGGTCATCGGCTTCGAGGACGGCTACGCGGGCCTGCTCGACGGCCGCTACCGCAGCCTCGACCTGGAGTCCGTCAGCGGCATCCTCGCCCGCGGCGGCACCATCCTCGGGTCGTCCCGCCTGGAGCGCGACCGGCTCCGCGAGGCCTGCGAGAACGCCTCCGACATGATCCACGAGTTCGGCATCGACACGCTGATCCCGATCGGCGGCGAGGGCACGCTGACGGCCGCGCGCATGCTGAGCGACGCCGGCCTGCCCGTCGTGGGTGTCCCGAAGACGATCGACAACGACATCTCCTCCACGGACCGCACCTTCGGCTTCGACACCGCGGTGGGCGTCGCCACCGAGGCGATGGACCGGCTGAAGACCACCGCCGAGTCCCACCAGCGGGTGATGGTGGTGGAGGTCATGGGCCGGCACGCCGGCTGGATCGCCCTGGAGTCCGGCATGGCGGCCGGTGCGCACGGCATCTGCCTGCCGGAGCGGGCGTTCGACCCCGCCGACCTCGTGAAGATGGTCGAGGAGCGGTTCTCCCGCGGCAAGAAGTTCGCGGTGGTCTGCGTCGCCGAGGGCGCCCACCCCGCCGAGGGCTCCATGGACTACGGCAAGGGCGCCATAGACAAATTCGGCCACGAGCGCTTCCAGGGCATCGGCACCGCCCTCGCCCACGAGCTGGAGCGGCGCCTCGGCAAGGAGGCCAAGCCGGTCATCCTCGGCCACATCCAGCGCGGCGGCGTGCCGACCGCCTACGACCGGGTCCTCGCCACGCGGTTCGGCTGGCACGCGGTGGAGGCGGCGCATCAGGGACGGTTCGGCAGGATGACCGCCCTGCGCGGCACGGACATCGTGATGGTCCCGCTCGCGGAGGCCGTGACCGAGCTGAAGACGGTGCCGAAGGACCGGATGGACGAGGCGGAGTCGGTCTTCTAGCCGGTCCCGGGGCCGGACTCGTCCTGGAGCTTCGTCCAGAAGTGCTCCACGATCCGGTCGAGGAAGTCCTGGCCGGCCCCGCCCGCGTCACCGCTGCCGCCGCCCCAGCTGAGGGTCGCGGCCATGTGCCCCTGGTAGTCCTCGTGCAGGCTCCGCAGGGCCTCCTCCAGGAACCGCCGGTCCAGGGGCACGAGTCTGGCCACCGGGCGGACGTAGGCCTGCCAGCGGGTGGTGGCGGCGCGGCGCAGCAGATCGCCGAGCTTGGCGTCCCGGCCGGTGACGGTGACGAAGTCGGGCAGGCCGAGCCCCAGCAGGTCGGCGAGGGCGGCGGACTGACGGTCCGTGCCGCGCCAGGCGTCGGTCTCCTCCATGCGCAGGTACGCGTGCACGTCGTGTCCCACGGCCCGGGCCACGTCCTCCGGGGCGAGGCAGCGGGCGATGCGGTGTTCGCGCAGGGTACGCGGTCTGCCGATGAGTTCGGTGGGCGAGCACCACAGCACGCCCGCCAGCGCGGTGAGTTCGGAGTCGGTCGGGGCGGCGGCCCCGCGTTCCCAGGCCATCACATGGTCCGGGGTGATGTGGGGATGCCCGTACGAGACGCGCATGCCGTGGGCGACGTGCTCGGGTGCCATGCCGAGGGCCGCGCGCAGCCCTGTCTCTTATACA
>NZ_POUC01000272.1 GCF_002891435.1 Streptomyces cahuitamycinicus | reverse complement strand
GGGGGCGTGGCCGGTGGTGCCGGTCAGGGTTGCCAGGTCACCCGGTGTTCCGCCGGGTGGGCCGGCACCGTGTGGTTGGTCTCCCAGCCGTCCGGGCTGTATTCATCGGCCGCCTCCGGCGGCGCGGCGGCCTCCGGCCGGCGGTGTGTCGAGTGGACCGGGCCCGAGCCGGCGTGCCGGTCACGGTCGCCAGGTCACCCGGTGTTCCGCCAGGTGCGCCAGCACCGCGTGGTTGGCCTCCCAGCCGTCCGGGAACTTCACCACCGTCCCCAGCTGCACCGGCTCCGTCGACGGATAGTCGTCCAGCAGGTCGCTCACCCCCGCTCGGCAGACCACGACGCAGGCGTGCCGGTGGCGGGAGGCCAGGACGCAGAGGCGGCCCGTTTCCAGATGGAAGGCCGTGGCGTCGGGGCGGCCGGAGAGGGGGTGGAGGACCACCGTGACGTCGTACTCCCTGCCCTGCAGCCGGTTGGCCGTGTCCACGACCACGTCGGTGACGCCGAGGCCGGCCAGGGCCGCCCGGACCGCGGCCGCCTGGTCCCGGTGGGCCGTGCCGACGGCGATCCGGTCGGCGGTGAGGGGGGAGGGAACAGAGGAGCGTTCCGAGGTCGCCGCGCCCGCCCGGTCCAGCAGGCGCCGTACGACGGTGGCCACCGCCCGGACCGCCTCCGGGTCCGTGCGCGGAGTGTGCCGGGCGGGCAGCTCCAGCAGGCCCCAGCCCGACGCGGCCGCCTCGTCGATCACCCGGTCGGGGCCCGAGCCGTCCGACGGCACGCCGAAGGCCAGGGTCCGGTCGCCGGGGCCGGTGCCGCTGCGGAACGGCGTGTACGGGTAGAACGCGTCCGAGACCAGGGGCGCCGCCGAGGCCGGAAGCCGCCAGGAGACCGGCAGGCGGTGCTGGGGCAGGTCCGGGTTGTGCGCGAGCAGCGTCGTCACAGCCGAGGCCGACGGGTCGTACGTCAGGCCCGCCCACTGCTCGCTGCCCACGATGGCGAACGGATCCAGCTGCCCCGGGTCGCCCACGAACAGCGCCCGCTCGAACAGCCCGGCCACCGCGAGCAGCGCGTCGGACCGCATCTGGTAGGCCTCGTCGACGATGGCGTGCCGCCACGGCTCGTCGACCTTGACGTGCGCCCACTTCGCCGCCGTCGAGATCACTACGGCCAGCCCGGCGAGGTCGGCCGCCTTGGCGGACTTGCGTACGTTCGCCAGGTCGTCGAGCGCCTTGTCGTACGGGTCGGAGTCGCTGCTGTGCAGCCGGCCCACCGGCAGCTCGGGGTTCTTCTCGGCGAGCCGCAGGACCAGATCGTCGACCTGGGCGTTGGTCTGCGCGACCACCATCAGCGAATGGCCCGCCGCCGCCAGCTCCAGGGCCGCGCGCACCACCAGCGTGGACTTGCCCGCGCCCGGCGGGGAGTCCACGACGACCCCGCGCGCCGTGCCGTGCAGGGTGTCGCTCAGAATCGCGTCCGTGGCCCGCGCCGCGGCGGCCGAGGGGTCGAACACCGTGGTCACAGCACATCCTCCTCGGTCACCGGGTCGGCTGCCTCCAGGGCCGGCTCACCGGGCGGGCCGCCGTGTGTCCATGGCGTCTCCTCCGGGTCGGGCAGCTTCGCGCCACCCCGCTGCTCGTGCTCGAAGAGCGTGAAGCAGACCCGGTCGCCCTTCTCCGGCACCGAACCCGGCTCGGGCTCCTTGCCGCGGCCCATCTTGTCGAGGATCCGCAGCACGACGTACGCGCCGTCCTCCTCGTCCGCCACGAAATCCGCCGACTGCGGCTTCCCGCCCAGCGACCGGTACACCTTCGTCCGCTCGCCGAGCTGCGGCCGGTCGTCCGTGCGGACCGTGACCAGCGGGCGGGGGCTGGGCCGCTTGCCGTCGCTGTACGTCATCACGACGTCGGTGACCTCACCCGCGAACGCCTCCCCGGACAGCCGCCGGCCGGCCATCACCAGCGGGTCGTCCAGGGCTTCCTGCGCCTCCAGCCGGGCCTGCTCGCGCTCGCGCGTGGCGAGCTTGTTCGCCGCGGTGACCGCGTCGTCGCGGCGCGGCTGCGGGGGCTCCCCGGCCAGTACCCGGTCACGGTGGCCGGTGAACGACCAGCGGTCGCGGGTCCACCGCTCCTCGACCCGCGCCCCCTCGGGCAGCTCCCGCAGCAGGTCCAGGCCCCGCCAGACCGCGTCCCAGGTGGGCCGGGTGCGGCTGAGCACCAGGTCACGGATCTCCCGCTCGGCGGCGGCCAGCGCACCGAGCCGGTCGTCCGCCTCCAGGCCGTCCTGCGCGGCGGCGAGGGCGGTGCGGGCCCGGTCGTAGCGCTCGATGGCCGGGGCGAGCAGCTTGTTGTCGAACGCCGGGTCGGTGGCCGGACCGGCCGGCGGGCACGTCAGCTGGCCCCGGTCGTCCCGCTCCAGCTCGGCGCGCAGCGCGGCCTCGGCGCCGGTGACGCCCTCCGGCGGGTCGATCCAGGCGAGCAGCGCTCCCAGGTGCTGGTCCTCCAGGGTGGACTGCCCGGTCACCCAGTGCCGGCCGAGGAGATCGGTCATCGCCAGCAGCAGCGAGGAGCCGGGCACCCGGGCCCGCTCCCCGAAGTGCGTCAGCCACCGCCCGAGCAGCGGTACCCGGGGCGGCGCCGGATAGGGAGCCTCCGGATCCTGCTCCGCCGTACGCCGGAACCGCGTCGAGCGCCCGAGCAGCCGCAACAGGTCGATGCCCGGGCGGCTCGGCACGATCAGCTGCGGCGCGTCCGAGCACAGCTCGACCTCGACCTTGACGCGCTTGCCGGTCTCCGGATCGGTCTCGGTGCGCTCCGCGGCCTCCACCGTCCCGGCGTACGCGTCGACGTACGGCAGCACGATGCCGGCCAGTTCGGCCAGGAACGCGAACCTCAGGTCGCGGTCGCGAGGCTGCGGGACGGCCAGCAGACGCGGCGCGTCCCGGTCGGTGCCCACCAGCGCGCCGAGCGGGGCACCGGCCTCACCGGCGGTGATCAGCGGCACCAACACCAGCGGACGGTCACCGAGATGACGGTGCCGGACGGTGACGGCGGGCTGGGCACGGCCCGTGCTGACGGCTTCGAGGCGGGCCAGGGTGGAGATCAGCGACACGCCGCCTCCAGCGCCTCGGAGCGCAGGGCGGCCGCCCGCCGCAGGGCCGCCACGGCCGGGTCGCCGGGATCGCCCGCCTCGCCGCGCGCGGCCGCGAGGACCTCCTCCACGGTCGTCAGACCGCCCAGCTCCGCCCGGACCGGACGTCCGAGCGTGGTCACCGCGCCCTCCTGGCGGGACCGGGCCCGGCAGTGGAAAGCCAGCTCGCACGCGGACAGGCACTCGGGCGCGTACGCCGCCGGGACCGACTCCACGGCCGCCGTCAGCTCCTCGGCGGGCCGCTCCGGCGAGAAGCAGATGCCCTCGGGGAGCGCGGCGGCGATGTCCTCGATGCGGGTCAGCCGGGCCAGCTGACGGGCCGTGACCGCACGCTGCTTGCGGATGTCCATGGCCGACGCGGCCGGCAGGTTGGAGAAGTCCCGGGGGCAGACCAGCAGGACCCGGTGGCGCACGTACGGGGCCGGGGCCCCGTCCGGTTCCGCGCCGAGACGGGCCGCGAACTCCTCCAGGGCCAGCACGTACACCGCCGCCTGCCGGGCCGCCGCCCCGACCTTCGCCGGGTCCGCCGAACCGTCCAGCAGGGGGAAGGACTTGATCTCCACGACCGTCCAGCCGCCGTCCGGATGCACCACCACCGCGTCAGGCTCCAGGAACGCGGGGGAGCCCGCGACGTCCAGCGCGAGCATCGGATGGTCGAGCAGCGTCCACTCGCCCGGACGCGCGGTGGCCTCCCGCAGCTCCAGCTCCGTACGGGCCGTGCGCCCCCGGGGGCCGGTCGCCGTCAGGTCGGGCACGCGCGCGTCGGCGGGCGGTTCGGCGGACCGGTCGAGCTTCTCGTGCACCAGCCGCAGCAGCTCCGCGCCGCCGTCGGCCTTGACCTTCGCCTCGAAGGCGTTGCCTCTGGTGAGCGCGAACTGCGACTGCCCGAACGCCGCGGGCGCACCCAGTGCGCTCGCCAGGGCCGTCTTGTCCACCCCGGCGCCGTCGAGGATCGCGCGCCGCGCACAACCGGGGTTGGCGGCCAGCGCCGCCAAGGCACGCGCGTCCAGTGCCTTCGCCGGTACGTCGGGGCCGCGCAGTTCAGCGAGCTGCTGCCGGAGCGCCGTCCCCCGCGTCCTTGGGGGAGGCACCCGGCTCGGCTCCCGCTCCGTGCCGCGACTCGCGCTGCCGTGGAATTCGCTCACCCGCGGAAGTCTGGCATCCGGCACTGACAATCGAGGAACCCGCGGCCGAGGAGTCCGCGGCGACCGGTGCGACGCGCGGTACGAACCGTGCCCTGACCCGGTCCGCGGTGCGCAGCACGGCGGGGGCCAGCAGCAGTCCGACGCCCATGACGGCCGCGCCCGCGACCGCGTCGAGGAAGTAGTGGTTGGCGGTGCCCATGACCACGATCGTCGTGATCAGGGGGTAGGCGACGGCGGCCGTCCTCGTCATGCGCGTACCACCGAAGCGCCACAGCATCACGCCGCACCACAGGGCCCAGCCCACGTGCAGACTCGGCATGGCCGCGTACTGGTTGGTCATGTCCCCCATGCCACGCGGTGCACTCGCGGCTCCGCCCCACCAGCCGTACGAGCTGTACTGCGCCATCGTGTCCACGAAGCCGTGGCTCGCGTCGAGGAGCCGGGGCGGGCAGGTCGGCAGCAGGGTGAAGCCGATCAGGCCGATGAGGGTGGACGTCATGAGCCAGGTGCGCGCGGCGCGGTAGCGCACGGCCCGGGAGCGGAAGAGCCACACCAGAACCGCCGGTGTGACCAAGTAGTGCAACGACGCGTACCAGAAGTCGGCGGGTATGCCTATCCAGGCCTCGCGCGTGAAGAGGCGGTTGAGCGGGTGCTCGAAGTTCAGATACAGCGCCTTCTCGAAGCGCAGGATCCCCAGACCGTGGTCGACGGCGCCGGAGACGTTCTCGCGGGCGAGGAGCCGGCCGGCCGAGTAGAACGCGTACACCAGAAGGATCAGCGGCAGCTCGGTCCACCAGCGCAGCCTGGGCGCGGGGGCCGCCTCGGTGCCCGGTGTCTCGGTGTGCTGCATCCGATCGTCCTCCCCCTTCGTCATCACGCGTAGCCCGGTCGGCCGTGCCACTTTACGGCGTGGGCTCGCGCCCCGGGGGGCGCCTCCGGCCCTCAAAGACGCGTAGATCGCCCCCCGGGTTGCCCGCGGGGGGCGTGCGCGATGATGGAGGAGTTCCCCATAGGCCGTTCTTCTCGCGTTGTTCTTCCGGAAAGGTGCCCCATGGCCGCGCGCATCCTGCTGGCCCGCCACGGACAGACCGAGTGGTCCCTGTCCGGCAAGCACACGGGCCGGACGGATGTGCCGCTCCTGGAGGAAGGCCGGCGTGGCGCGGAGCAGCTCGGCGAGCGTCTGCACCGGGCGCCGTACGACGGCCTGGCCGGCGTCGAGATCCGCACCAGCCCGCTGGCACGCGCGCGTGAGACCTGCGAACTGGCCGGCTTCGGCGACCGCGCGCGCACCTGGGACGCGTTGCTGGAGTGGGACTACGGGACGTACGAGGGCATGACCCCCGCGGACATCCAGGCCGTCCGGCCCGGCTGGCTGATCTGGCGCGACGGCGTCCCGGGCGGGGAGTCGCTCGCCGAGGTCACGGCCCGGGCCGACGACGTGGTCTCCTGGGCCCGCTCCGAGGACCGCGACGTCCTGGTCTTCGCCCACGGGCACATCCTGCGCTCCATCGGGGCGCGGTGGCTGGGCCTCCCGATCGACTTCGCGGCCCGGATCCGGCTGAACCCCACCTCGCTGTCGGTGCTGGGCTGGGCCTACGGGGAACCGGCGATCGAGAGCTGGAACGACCTGGGACACCTGGCGGGCGTGCCGGGCGTCGCGCGGCGGGCGTGACGTTCGCCACAGCCCCTCAGGGCATGCGCGGCGACGAGGCGTGCCTCTCCAGGAACGCCGACACCCCGGAGGCCCTGCGGTGCGGCAGCAGCACCCGCGCCGTCGCCGCCAGCATCGTCTGCACCCGGGACGACTGGACCTCCTCCAGCAGATCCAGCACCCGCATCCCCGCCACCGCCGCCTCGTCGGGCCGGCCCCCGCGCGCGAGGTCGTCCGCCAGCTCCGCCGTGTAGAGGGCGATGTTCCGGGTGAAGTGCGGATCCTGCAGTTCGGCGGCCCGGCGCGCGTGCCGGGCCGCCCGGGGCCAGTCGCCGAGCGTGGACCAGCACTGCGCCTCCAGGCCCTCCAGTTCGGCCTCGCCGTAGAAGCTCATCCACTCGGGGTCGGCGTCCGAGGGGCCCCGTTCGAAGAAGGCCTGCGCCCGGGCCAGTGCCTGTTCGCAGCCGACGCGGTCCGCGAGCCCCGCCCAGCCGCCCGCCTCGCGCAGCGCGAGCAGCGACATCAGCCGGGCCGAGCCCACCGGCCGGGCGACGCGTTGCGCGGCCTGTGCCGCCCGGACCGCCTCGCGCGGCCGGCCCGCATCGCGCGCCAGGAACGCCGTGTTGCAGAAGGCGTGCGCCTCCAGGCCCGGGTCACCGGTCATCCGGGCGGTGGCGAGGGCCTCCGCGTAGTGCGAGCGGGCGTCGTCGAAGCGCCCCGAGTCGTGGGCCAGCCAGCCCACGGAGATGGCCAGTTCACCGGCGCCCGAGTAGAGCCGGTCCGCCGTCGTCTGCCGGGTCGTGCCGGCGTCCAGCAGGGCGTAGGCGGCACGCAGCGGGGCGGCCGCGCGACGGTAGAGGCCGTCGGCCCCGTGCCGGTCGTCCAGCAGGCGGATCCGGCGGACGGCTTCTTCCAGGGCACCCGCCTCGCTCGCCCCGGCGCGGTGCACGGGGCGCTGCGCGGCCCCGGCGTCGAGGGCGAGGCCGACTGGCCCCAGTGAGACGGCGGCCACCGTGGCGCCTCCGCCGGTCATGAACGCGCGACGTAGCACGTCGCTCTCCTCGTAGGTGTCGTGCGGGTGGTGCGGGTCGTACGGGTTCTGCGTTTCATACGGCTCGCCTGCCCCGCTGGTCTCACTCGTGGCGTTCGCCGGGTTCGCGGTGCGCGCCGGGAGCGCGTCCTCGGTGTCGCGCGCCCGCCGTCCGCGTACCGATGAGCGGGGCGCGAACCCCAGGTCTGTGAGCGTGCGGCCTGGGAACATGTGCAGGAACACCCGTTCGTACGCGTAGTTGGGGCAGCGGATCTCGCCCGCCTCGACCCGGCCGATGTACCGCGCGTCACAGCTGACCCGCTCGCCGATCTCCAGCCCGGCCCGGCGGATCGCCGCGGCGAACTCGGCCGGCGAGCGCTGTCCGCGCAGTCGCCGGAAGACGAGGTTCGGCCGTGGCGGCCGGTGAGGTTGAGACGAGGTCAACGATGACGACGCCATGGCCGGGTCCTCCCGTGCGAACCGTCGAACCATGCCGGATGCAGGACGACTTGTTGCGATATACCCGCATCGTCTGCCCCGTGCCCGGCGAGCAAGAACGTACCTGCTGTGATGGAGTCACCACGCTGGGTTTGGCTACAAACCGGATATCTCATCCGTGATCTGCCATGAAGTGCCATCCTTTGCGGCCGACTTCCGCCGTAGCCCTTGACGGGTTGCCGCGTTGAACTGTGCGGACCGGGAGGCCCCCGACTCCCGACCGCTCGTCCAAGCAGGGGTTTTCGTGGTGGAGGCCGGATGGAGACCAGCCGGGTCAACGATTCTCGTACGCCGTCGGGCACACCGGCGGCCGGCTGCGATGTGGTGACGGTGCCGGCACGGCAGGGACTGGAGGCGGTCGACATCCTGCGGCGCGGACCGGGGGACGCCGTGGGGCCCGTGCTGCACGACGACGGCGGCGACACCCTCGGCTTCCTGGTGCCGCCGGGGACGGCCGCCGCGTGGGACGTGCCGGGGAGCACCTGCACGGAGACCGACGGACGCGGACTGCCCCTGGCGCCCGAACCTCCCGGCGCGGGCCCGGACTGGCTGCTGCCGCCCGGTGAGGCCGACCTCGCGACCGACCCCGCTGTGCTGCGCGAGGCCCTGGGGGAGGCCGCCCGGATGATCGAGGCGGCGGACAGCTGCCGCTGAGACGCCCTCGGACACCGGGCGGCGGGAGCGTACACCCTGCTTAGCAGGCCACCCCGATAATGACGGCATGGGAAAGTCCAGGGGCGGCCGACGCAGACAGGCCGGTGCGGAGGCCGTCGTCGAGAGCGTCGACGGCGGGCTCGCCGAGCTGATCCCCGACCGCGAGCGGGCCCGGGCCTGGACCTTGGTGATCGACGGAGCCCCGCAGTCGCACGTCGACCTGGACGACCCGGCGTACCTCTCATTCGAGTACCAGCGCCGCCTCGGGCACGTGATCGACCTCGTCGCGCCGCCCGGCCGGCCCCTGCACGCCGTGCACCTCGGCGGCGGCGCCCTCACCCTCGCCCGCTACGTCGCCGCCACCCGGCCCCGCTCCACCCAGCAGGTCGTCGAGCGGGACGGCACCCTCGTCCAACTGGTCCGCCGGGAACTGCCGCTGGATCCGAACGCGCGCATCAGGGTGCGCTCCACCGACGCCCGCGAAGGCCTCGTCAAAGTGCCGGACGGCTGGGCCGACCTCGTCATCACCGACGTGTTCAGCGGGGCGCGGACACCGGCCCACCTGACCTCGACCGAGTTCCTCGACGACGTGCGCAGGGCCCTCAAGCCCGGTGGTGTCTACGCCGCCAACCTCGCCGACGGGCCTCCGCTCACCCACCTGCGCGGCCAGATCGCCACCGCCGCCGCCCGGTTCGGGCAGCTCGCGCTGGTCGCGGATCCGGCGGTGCTGCGCGGCAAGCGCTTCGGGAACGCCGTCCTGGTCGCCTCCGACCAGCCACTGCCGACGGCCGAACTGACCCGCCTCGCCGCCTCCGACCCGCATCCCGCCCGGGTCGAGCACGGCAGGACCCTCACGAACTTCACCGGCGGGGCCGCACCCGTCACGGACACCGCGGCGGTGGCGTCGCCGGCGCCACCGGCGTCGGTGTTCCGATGACCGGCTCCGGCGCTCAACAGGCGCCGGTGGCCGCCCGCGGCCCTCAGTAGGTCCCGATCTCCACCCGCGGCGGCCCGTCGTGCCACGTGCAGAACACCGACACCCGGTCCGCGCCCGAGGAGAACTCCACGCGGATCCACGACTCCGTCTTCCACACCTGCATCGACCAGCCCGCCCCGGGCGTCGCCGAGACGAGCGAGGCGGAGGTCTTCCCGAGATCGAAGACCGCCCGGCCGCCGTCGGTGTCATAGCTCTTCACCCGGCCCGAAGCGGCGGGTGCGGTGCCGGGCGAGGACACCGGCGTGGGGGCGGGGCTCGGTCGCCCGGCCGTGGACGCCGGGGGCGTGCCCGGTTCCCGCCGCTCGGGCGGAGGCGTGCGCTCCCGCGGCGTGGCCGGCGCCTTCGGCTCCCGGGTGGGTGCTTCGGCGGCCTTGACGGGCAGAGCACGCGGCGGGTCGTAGGCCGTCCCCGCCATCACGGTGTGGACACCCCACCACGACAGCGTGACCGCCGCGCCCGTGGCGAGCAGCCAGGCCAGTACGTGTACGAGTCCTCTGCGCATCGCGGGCCATACTGCCTCACGCGTCCACGCGTGGCCCGAAACGGGGTCGTGCGGTGGTCCGTTGTCCCCACCCGGGGAGTTGTCCACAGGCCCGCACCCGGCTGTTCGAGATGGCGTAGGTTGCGGCGCATGGCACGTGTGCTCGTGGTCGAGGACGACCAGTTCGTACGCTCGGCGCTGATCCGGCACCTGACCGACGCCTCGCACACCGTGCGTAGCGTCGGGACGGCACTGGAGGCGCTGCGCGAGGTCGCCCATCTCCGTTTCGACGTGGTGATCCTGGACCTCGGACTGCCCGATCTCGACGGGTCCGAGGCACTGAAGATGCTGCGCGGGATCACCGACGTACCGGTGATCGTCGCCACAGCCCGGGACGACGAGACGGAGATCGTCCGGCTGCTGAACGCCGGGGCGGACGACTACCTGACCAAGCCCTTCTCGGTCGAGCACCTCTCGGCCCGCATGGCGGCCGTGCTGCGCCGCGCCCGCTCCGGAGCCGCGGAAGGGGAGCCGTCCCCCGTGATCCGGGTCGGCGGCCTGACCGTCGACCCGCTGCGCCGCCGGGCCGAGCTGGACGGCGCCCGGCTCGACCTCACCCGCCGCGAGTTCGACCTGCTCGCCTTCCTGGCCCGCAGGCCCGGCGTCGTCGTCCCCCGCAAGGAGCTGCTGGCCGAGGTGTGGCAGCAGTCCAACGGCGACGACCAGACCATCGACGTCCATCTGTCCTGGCTGCGCAGGAAGCTGGGCGAGACGGCGGCCAGCCCCCGCTATCTGCACACCCTCCGGGGCGTCGGTGTGAAGCTCGAACCACCGGGAGCGGGTGCTCCCCGATGAGGTGGGCCCTGGTCAAGGTGTCGCTGGCGGTGACCACCATGGTCGTCGTCGCCTTCGCGGTGCCGCTCGGGCTCGTCATCCGCGAACTGGCCCGCGACCGTGCCTTCTCGAGCGCCGAGCGGGAGGCCGCGGCGGTCGCCCCCGCCCTGTCCATCACCACCGACCGCGACCAGCTGGAGCGGGTCGTCGCCTCCGCCGGTTCCGACGCCGGGATGGCCGTGCACCTCCCGGCGGGCGACGGCCAGGAGGCCCTCGAACTCGGGCGCCGGCGCGCCGCCGAAGCCGACATCGCCGCCGTGCGGAAGCTGGGCCGCGCCTCCACCACGGGCGTCCCCGGCGGCTCGACGCTCCTCCAGCCGGTCGCCCTCAGCACCGGCAAGATCGCGGTCGTCGAGGTGTACGTGCCGGAGTCCGACGTCACCAACGGCGTGGGCACGGCCTGGGCGGTGCTCGCCGCGGTCGGGGTGGCGCTGATCCTCGGCTCGGTCGCGGTCGCCGACCGGCTGGGCGTCCGCATGGTCCGGCCCGCCCAGCGCCTGGTCTTGCTCTTATACACATCTGACGCTGCCGACGAACACTAGGGTGTAGAA
>NZ_POUC01000271.1 GCF_002891435.1 Streptomyces cahuitamycinicus | reverse complement strand
GTGTGTATAAGAGACAGCCCCTACCCGCCCGGTGAGCACGGCCGCGGCCGCAAGCAGAACTCGGACTACAAGGTCCGTCTGCTCGAGAAGCAGCGTCTGCGCGCGCAGTACGACGTGTCCGAGCGCCAGCTCGTCCGCGCCTACGAGCGTGCCTCCAAGGTCCAGGGCAAGACCGGTGAGGCCCTGATCATCGAGCTGGAGCGCCGCCTCGACGCCCTGGTTCTGCGTTCGGGCATCGCCCGCACGATCTACCAGGCCCGCCAGATGGTCGTCCACGGCCACATCGCGGTCAACGGCAAGAAGGTCGACAAGCCCTCCTTCCGTGTCCGTCCGGACGACGTCGTGCAGGTGCGCGAGCGCTCCAAGGAGAAGACGCTCTTCACGATCGCTCGTGAGGGTGGCTTCGCCCCCGACGGTGAGACCCCGCGCTACCTCCAGGTGAACCTCAAGGGTCTGGCGTTCCGCCTGGACCGCGAGCCGAACCGCAAGGAGATCCCGGTGATCTGCGACGAGCAGCTCGTCGTCGAGTACTACGCCCGCTGATCCTCGGCAGGCACGCGGTACGTCAGCCCGCCGTCTCCCCACCCGTCCGGGTGGGGAGACGGCGGGCTTTCGCGATTCCGCTTCTCCCGCGCGGGAAACCGGTACGGAGCGCAACCTCCGGCGCGATAGGCTCGTCGCACGACTTTTTGATGTTCAGGCACGTTTCAGGGAGCGGGTGCACACAGTGTCCGGTGGAGAGGTTGCCGGGATCCTGGTGGCCGTCTTCTGGGCGATCCTGGTCTCCTTCCTCGCCGTCGCGCTGGCGAGGGTGGCCCAGACGCTCAAGGCGACCACCAAGCTCGTGGCGGACGTGACCGACCAGGCCGTCCCGCTGCTGGCCGACGCCTCCGCGGCGGTGCGCTCCGCGCAGAACCAGATCGACCGGGTCGACTCGATCGCCTCCGACGTCCAGGAGGTCACGTCGAACGCCTCGGCGCTGTCGACCACCGTCGCCTCCACCTTCGGCGGCCCCCTGGTCAAGGTCGCGGCCTTCGGCTACGGCGTGCGCCGGGCCCTCGGCGGCCGCAAGGAGGACGTGCCCGCCAAGGCGTCCAGGCGTACCGTGATCGTGGGCCGTACGGTCGCCCGGCGCAGCGCCCGAGACAAGAGGGACTGAGAGCCAGCGATGTTCCGCCGCACCTTCTGGTTCACCACAGGCGTCGCCGCCGGTGTGTGGGCCACCACCAAGGTCAATCGCAAGCTGAAGCAGCTGACCCCCGAGAGCCTCGCGAAAACCGCCGGGAACAAGGCGATCGAGGCCGGTCACCGCATCAAGGACCGCGCGGTCGGCTTCGCGCTCGACGTCCGGGACAACATGGCCGTCCGCGAGGCCGAGCTGGGTGACGCCCTCGGGATCAACGAGAATCCCGAACTCCCCGGCCCCCGGCGGTTCGCGGCCATCGAGAACCGCAACAACCCGAAGTACGTCGAGGGTTCGGCGTACCAGACGTACCCGTACAACCGGAATGAGGACCACTGATGGAGTCGGCTGAGATTCGCCGCCGCTGGTTGAGCTTCTTCGAGGAGCGCGGTCACACCGTCGTCCCTTCGGCGTCGCTCATCGCGGACGACCCGACTCTGCTCCTCGTCCCGGCCGGCATGGTGCCCTTCAAGCCCTACTTCCTGGGTGAGGTCAAGCCACCCTTCGACCGCGCCACCAGTGTGCAGAAGTGTGTGCGCACGCCGGACATCGAAGAGGTCGGCAAGACCACCCGGCACGGCACGTTCTTCCAGATGTGCGGCAACTTCTCCTTCGGTGACTACTTCAAGGAAGGCGCCATCAAGCTCGCCTGGGAGCTGCTCACCAGCGCCCAGGACAAGGGCGGTTACGGCCTCGACCCCGAGCGTCTGTGGATCACCGTCTACAAGGACGACGACGAGGCCGAGCGCATCTGGCACGACGTCGTCGGTGTGCCGCAGGAGCGTATCCAGCGCCTCGGCATGAAGGACAACTACTGGTCCATGGGCGTCCCCGGCCCCTGTGGCCCGTGTTCCGAGATCAACTACGACCGCGGCCCCGAGTTCGGCGCCGAGGGCGGCCCCGCCGTCAACGACGAGCGGTACGTGGAGATCTGGAACCTCGTCTTCATGCAGTACGAGCGCGGCGAGGGCATCGGCAAGGACAACTTCGAGATCCTCGGAGACCTGCCCAGCAAGAACATCGACACCGGCCTCGGCCTCGAACGCCTCGCCATGATTCTGCAGGGCGTGCAGAACATGTACGAGATCGACACCTCGATGGCCGTCATCGACAAGGCCACCGAGCTGACCGGCGTCCGCTACGGCGACGCCCACGGCTCGGACGTCTCCCTGCGCGTGGTCACCGACCACATGCGCACCTCCGTGATGCTCATCGGAGACGGCGTCACCCCCGGCAACGAGGGCCGCGGCTACGTGCTGCGCCGCATCATGCGCCGCGCCATCCGCAACATGCGCCTGCTCGGCGCCACCGGTCCGGTCGTGAAGGACCTGATCGACACCGTGATCGAGATGATGGGCCAGCAGTACCCCGAGCTCATCACCGACCGTGAGCGCATCGAGAAGGTCGCCCTCGCCGAGGAGAACGCCTTCCTCAAGACGCTGAAGGCCGGCACCAACATCCTCGACACGGCCGTCACGGACACCAAGTCCGCCGGCGGCACCGTCCTGCCCGGCGACAAGGCCTTCCTGCTCCACGACACCTGGGGCTTCCCGATCGACCTCACCCTGGAGATGGCCGCCGAACAGGGCCTGTCCGTGGACGAGGACGGCTTCCGGCGCCTGATGAAGGAGCAGCGGGAGCGCGCCAAGGCCGACGCCCAGGCCAAGAAGACCGGGCACGCCGGCACCGGCGCCTACCGTGAGATCGCCGACCAGGCCGGTGCCACCGACTTCATCGGCTACACCGACACCGAGAGCGAGTCCACGATCGTCGGCATCCTCGTCGACGGCGCCTCCTCCCCGGCCGCCACCGAGGGCGACGAGGTCGAGATCGTCCTCGACCGCACCCCGTTCTACGCCGAGGGCGGCGGCCAGATCGGCGACACCGGCCGCATCAGGGTCGACACCGGCGCCGTCATCGAGGTCCGCGACTGCCAGAGGCCGGTCCCGGGGGTGTACGTCCACAAGGGCGTCGTCCAGGTCGGCGAGGTCACCGTCGGTGCCAAGGCCCACGCCTCCATCGACGACCGCCGCCGCAAGGCCATCGCCCGCGCCCACTCGGCCACCCACCTGACCCACCAGGCCCTGCGTGACGCCCTCGGCCCGACGGCCGCCCAGGCCGGTTCCGAGAACCAGCCCGGCCGCTTCCGCTTCGACTTCGGCTCCCCGTCCGCCGTCCCGACGGCCGTGATGACCGACGTCGAGCAGAAGATCAACGAGGTGCTCGCCCGCGACCTGGACGTCCGTGCCGACGTCATGGGCATCGACGAGGCCAAGAAGCAGGGCGCCATCGCCGAGTTCGGCGAGAAGTACGGCGAGCGCGTCCGCGTCGTGACCATCGGCGACTTCTCCAAGGAACTGTGCGGCGGCACCCACGTGCACAACACCGCCCAGCTCGGCCTGGTGAAGCTGCTCGGCGAGTCCTCCATCGGCTCGGGTGTCCGCCGGATCGAGGCCCTGGTCGGCGTGGACGCCTACAACTTCCTCGCCCGCGAGCACACGGTCGTCGCCCAGCTCCAGGAGCTGATCAAGGGCCGCCCGGAGGAGCTCCCGGAGAAGGTCTCCGCCATGCTCGGCAAGCTGAAGGACGCCGAGAAGGAGATCGAGAAGTTCCGCGCCGAGAAGGTCCTCCAGGCCGCCGCCGGTCTCGCCGAGTCCGCCAAGGACATCCGTGGCGTTGCTGTCGTGACCGGTCAGGTCCCCGACGGCACGACCGCCGACGACCTGCGCAAGCTGGTCCTCGACGTGCGCGGACGGATCCAGGGCGGACGGGCCGCCGTGGTCGCCCTGTTCACGGTGGCGAACGGCAAGCCGCTGACGGTCATCGCCACCAACGAGACCGCCCGCGAGCGCGGTCTGAAGGCCGGCGACCTGGTCCGCACGGCCGCCAAGACCCTCGGCGGCGGCGGTGGCGGCAAGCCGGACGTCGCCCAGGGCGGCGGCCAGAACCCGGCCGCCATCGGTGACGCCGTGGACGCCGTGGAGCGCCTGGTCACCGAGACCGCCAAGTAAGAGACGGGTCGGACAGCATGCGCAGAGGACGTCGACTCGCGATCGACGTCGGGGACGCCCGCATCGGGGTCGCCTCGTGCGACCCCGACGGGATCCTCGCCACCCCGGTGGAGACGGTCCCCGGGCGTGACATCCCCGCAGCTCAGCGACGGTTGAAGCAACTCGTCGAGGAGTACGAGCCCATTGAGATCGTGGTCGGTCTCCCGCGCTCCCTCAAGGGGGGCGAGGGCCCGGCCGCGGTCAAGGTCCGGGGATTCGCCCAGGAACTGGCCCGCATGATCTCACCGATTCCGGTGAGACTTGTCGACGAGCGCATGACAACGGTGACGGCCAGTCAGGGACTGCGCGCCTCGGGCGTGAAATCCAAGAAGGGCCGGTCCGTCATCGACCAGGCAGCGGCCGTGATCATCCTGCAACAGGCCCTCGAATCCGAACGGGTGTCAGGTAAAGCACCCGGCGAAGGCGTCGAAGTGGTCATCTGATCGCGATACGGTAACGTTCCGCGCGATGCGACGGCATTCGAACAGCCGCCGCACAGCAAGAGGCGGGACGGGAGCCGAGCCGGAAGCCGCGCGACCGCCGCCTCGCGGCTCTAGGGGATCGATGACTGAGTATGGCCGGGGCCAAGGCTCCGAACCGTGGCATCCGGAGGACCCGTTGTACGGGGACGGCGGATGGGACGGACAGCAGGCCCACCCCGGCCAGCAGTCCGCTTACGGCGGCCAGCAGCAGCACTACCCGCAGCAGCAGCAGCCGCAGCAGCCGCAGCAGCCGCAGTACGGCGACTGGGGCACCGGTGAGCAGGCCGGATACGGCCAGACGCAGCAGCAGTACCCCTACGACCAGCAGTACGCGGCACAGAACCCCGAGCCTCAGCAGTACGCGGCACAGGACCCCGGGCACCAGCAGTACCGGGGGCAGCACGACCACGGACATCAGCAGGCTCAGGGCTACCACCAGCAGCAGTACGACACCGGCGGCTGGGTCAACGACCCCCATCAGCAGGTCTCCTACCCCGGTGACCCGGGAGATCCGTACGGGCAGCAGGCCGGTGCGTACGGTGGGGGCCAGCAGGACTACTACGGCACGCCTGAGGCGTATCCACCCCCGGAGCCGCCCGGCCGGCGCGGGGCCGAACCCGCCCCCGCGCCCGAACCGGAGACGGGCTGGGACCCCGGCCCCGACCAGGGCGAGCACGCTTTCTTCGCGGGCGGCGACGACGATGACGACGGCGACGAGCCGGCGGAGCGCCGCGGGCGCGAGGACAAGCGGGGTCGCGGTGGCGGCAAACCGAAGAAGCGCCGCAACGGCATGGCCTGCCTGCTGGTCGTAGTGATCCTCGGCGGCGGCCTGGTCGGCGTCAGCTACTTCGGCTACCAGTTCTTCCAGGACCGTTTCGGCGACGACCCGGACTTCGCGGGTGGGGGCAACGGGCAGCAGGTGACGGTCGAGATCCCCGAGGGAGCACTCGGGTACAAGATCGGTCAGGTGCTGAAGAGTGCGGGGGTCGTCAAGAGCGTCGACGCCTTCGTCGCGGCCCAGGAGAGCAACCCCGAGGGCAAGAGCATCCAGGACGGCGTGTACACGCTGCAGAAGCAAATGTCGGCCGAGAGTGCGGTCGAACTGATGCTCAGTCCGAAGAGCCGCGACAACCTGATCATCGCCGAGGGCAAGCGGAACGCCGACGTCTACCGTCTCATCGACAAGCGGCTGGGCGTCAAGGACGGCACCACCGCCGCGGTCGCCAAGAAGAACTACAAGAAGCTGGGCCTGCCCGCCTGGGCGCTGAACCATCCGGATGTCAAGGATCCGCTTGAAGGATTCCTCTATCCGTCCAGCTACGGCGTGAGCAAGGGGCAGAAGCCCGAAGCCGTGCTCGAACAAATGGTGGGTCGGGCCGCCGCGACGTACAAGAAGGCCGGCGTCGAGAAGAAGGCCGAGAGCCTCGGACTCGAGAACCCGTGGCAGCTGATCACCGTCGCGAGCCTCGTCCAGGCCGAAGGCAAGACACACGACGACTTCCGGAAAATGGCCGAGGTGGTCTACAACCGCCTCAAGCCCACCAATACGGAGACCAACCAGCTGCTCCAGTTCGACTCGTCCTTCAACTACCTGAAGAACGAGAGCAACATCCACATCAGCGAGTCCGAGATCAACAGCAACAAGGACCCGTACAACACGTACACCAACAAGGGACTCCCGCCCGGTCCGATCGGCAATCCGGGAGACGTCGCGTTGCGGGCGGCCCTGAAGCCCACCAAGGAGGGCTGGATCTACTTCGTGGCGACCGACGGCGTGAGCAAGACCGAGTTCGCCAAGACCCATGCGCAGTTCCTGAAGCTGAAGGAAAAGTTCGATGCCAGCTCGGGCAACTGACGCCCGCCGTGCCGGAGTGCTCGGCAGCCCCATCGCCCACTCCCTCTCCCCGGTCCTGCACCGCACCGCCTACCAGGAGTTGGGCCTGGAGGGCTGGACGTACGACCGGTTCGAGGTCGACGAGGCCGGGCTGCCCGCGTTCTTCGAGACGCTCGGCGCCGAGTGGGCCGGGCTGTCGCTGACCATGCCGCTGAAGCGGGCCGTCTTCCCTCTGCTGGACGAGGTCAGCGAGACCGCCGCCTCGGTGGAGGCGGTCAACACCGTCGTGTTCAGCGAGGACGGGCGACGCGTCGGCGACAACACCGACATCCCCGGCATGGTCGCCGCCCTGCGCGAACACGGCATCGACGAGGTCGACTCCGCCGCCATCCTCGGCGCCGGTGCCACCGCCTCCTCCGCGCTGGCCGCGCTGTCCCGGATCTGCCCTGGTGAGATCGCCGTGTACGTGCGCAGCGAGGCCCGGGCCGACGAGATGCGGCAGTGGGCGGAGCGGCTCGGCGTCGCCGTCCGCATCGCCGACTGGGCGGACGCCGAGCAGGCGCTGCGTGCCCCGCTGGTGATCAGCACCACGCCGGCCGGTGTCACCGACGCCCTCGCCCGGTCCGTGCCCGAGCGTCCGGCGGCCCTCTTCGACGTCCTGTACGACCCCTGGCCGACCGACCTCGCCGCCCGCTGGTCGGCGTATGGCGGTGCCGTCGTCAGCGGTCTCGACCTGCTGGTGCACCAGGCCGTGCTCCAGGTCGAGCAGATGACGGGGCTGGCCCCGGCGCCCCTGGACGCCATGCGAAAAGCGGGCGAGCGGGCTCTCGCGGCCCGATAGGATCCGCTCTCGGTTCCGCAGGGGGCGGAACAGGGGAGGGGAACGTCCGTCATGTCCGCAGGCCTGCCTCAGGCTTCCGTCAAGTCCCAGATATTCGAGTCCCTGCTGGGATTCCTGCCCGACTGGGTGCAGATCACGGTGCTCGCCCTGATCGTGCTCGCCGTCGTGGCGTCCTGGGCCGTCAAGATCAAGCGCAAGATCGCCCGCCGGCGTGCCGTCCGCAACGGGCAGCCGGTCCACGCCGCGGCCCGGTTCGGGCAGGGGAGCGGAGCGGACTACCTGGGGCCGTACGCCCCGCAGCAGACGCAGCCCGTCCCGCAGCAGGGCAGCGGGGCCGACCACCTGGGGGCATACGCCCCGCAGCAGGCCCAGCCCGCGCAGCAGCCGAGCGGTGCCGACTTCCTCGGGTCGTACGCGCCGCAGCAGCGTCAGGCCGACGGTCCGTCCGCGAACGCGTCCGCTTGATGGACCGGCCGCCGGGCCAACGGCCCCGGCGTGGGAGGATCGGAGATGGTGGACCGGGCCGCGCACCCGGTCACGCCGTCGCCGTACGCGACGAGGCGCGTACACAGGGCAGTACCGGGGCGCGAGCATGGAGGAGCACCGTTGAGCAGGTTGCGCTGGCTGACCGCGGGGGAGTCCCACGGTCCCGCACTCGTCGCGACGCTGGAGGGCCTTCCCGCCGGCGTACCGATCACCACGGACCTGGTGGCGGACCATCTCGCGAGGCGGCGCCTGGGCTATGGACGCGGTGCCCGGATGAAGTTCGAGCGGGACGAGGTCACCTTCCTCGGCGGCGTCCGGCACGGCCTCAGTCTCGGCTCCCCGGTCGCGATCATGGTGGGCAACACCGAGTGGCCGAAGTGGGAACAGGTCATGGCGGCCGACCCGGTCGACCCGGAGATCCTCGCCGGGCTGGCCCGCAACGCCCCGCTGACCCGGCCGCGCCCCGGCCACGCCGACCTCGCGGGCATGCAGAAGTACGGCTTCGACGAGGCCCGGCCGATCCTGGAGCGCGCCTCCGCGCGTGAGACCGCGGCTCGCGTGGCACTGGGCGCGGTGGCCCGGTCGTACCTCAAGGAGACGACCGGCGTCGAGATCGTCAGCCACGTCGTGGAGCTGGCCGCCGCCAAGGCGCCGCGCGGCGTCTACCCGACCCCGGCCGACGTCGAGAAGCTGGACGCCGACCCCGTGCGCTGCCTGGACGCCGACGCGTCGAAGGCGATGGTCGCCGAGATCGACCAGGCCCACAAGGACGGCGACACCCTCGGCGGCGTGGTCGAGATCCTGGCCTACGGCGTGCCCGTCGGCCTCGGTTCGCACGTGCACTGGGACCGCAAGCTGGACGCCCGGCTCGCCGGCGCGCTCATGGGCATCCAGGCGATCAAGGGCGTCGAGATCGGCGACGGCTTCGAACTCGCGCGGGTGCCCGGCTCCAAGGCGCACGACGAGATCGTGAAGACCGACGAGGGCATCCGGCGTACCTCCGGCCGCTCCGGCGGCACCGAGGGCGGTCTGACCACCGGTGAGCTGCTGCGCGTCCGCGCCGCGATGAAGCCGATCGCGACCGTGCCTCGCGCCCTGCAGACCGTGGACGTCACCACCGGCGAGGCCACGCAGGCCCACCACCAGCGCTCCGACGTGTCCGCGGTCCCGGCCGCCGGCATCGTCGCCGAGGCCATGGTGGCCCTGGTGCTCGCGGACGCGGTGGCGGAGAAGTTCGGCGGCGACTCGGTGACCGAGACCCGCCGCAACGTGACGTCGTACCTCGACAACCTCACCATCCGATGAGCGGCCCACTGGTCGTCCTGGTCGGCCCGATGGGCGTGGGCAAGTCCACCGTCGGGCAATTGCTGGCCACGCGGCTCGGCGTGTCCTACCGGGACACCGACGACGACATCGTCGCCGGGCAGGGCAGGACCATCGCCGAGATCTTCGTCGACGAGGGCGAGTCCGCCTTCCGCGCGATCGAGAAGACGGCCGTGCGCCGGGCGCTCGCCGAGCACGACGGCGTCCTGGCCCTGGGCGGCGGCGCCGTCCTCGACACCGACACGCGCGCGCTGCTCGCCGGGCAGCGGGTGGCGTATCTGTCGATGGACGTCGAGGAGGCGGTCAAGCGCACCGGCCTCAACGCGGCCCGCCCGCTGCTCGCGGTCAACCCGCGCAAGCAGTGGCGCGAGCTGATGGAGGCACGCCGCCACCTGTACGAGGAGGTCGCCACGGCCGTCGTCGCCACCGACGGCCGTACGCCCGAAGAGGTCACCGAAGCAGCCCTGGACGCACTGGAGTTGAAGGAAGCATGAGCGAGGCAGTGACGCGGATCCAGGTCGGCGGCACCGCGGGGACCGACCCGTACGAGGTCCTGGTGGGCCGGCAGCTGCTGGGTGAACTCGGCAGTCTGATCGGCGACAAGGCCCAGCGGGTCGCGATCGTCCACCCCGAGGCGCTGGCCGAGACCGGTGACGCGCTGCGCGCCGACCTGGCCGGGCAGGGCTACGAAGCGGTCGCCGTCCAGGTGCCCAACGCGGAGGAGGCCAAGACCGCCGAGGTCGCCGCCTACTGCTGGAAGGCGCTGGGCCGGTCCGGCTTCACGCGCACGGACGTCATCGTCGGTGTCGGCGGCGGCGCGACCACGGACCTCGCCGGGTTCGTGGCGGCGACCTGGCTGCGCGGGGTGCGCTGGATCGCCGTCCCGACCACCGTGCTCGCCATGGTGGACGCGGCCGTCGGCGGCAAGACCGGCATCAACACCGCCGAGGGCAAGAACCTCGTCGGCGCCTTCCACCCGCCCGCCGGTGTGCTCTGCGACCTGGCCGCGCTGGACTCCCTGCCGGTCAACGACTACGTCTCCGGACTCGCGGAGGTCATCAAGGCCGGCTTCATCGCCGACCCGGTCATCCTGGACCTCATCGAGTCCGACCCCGAGTCCGCCCGCACCCCGGCCGGCCCGCACACCGCCGAGCTCATCGAGCGCTCCATCCGCGTCAAGGCCGACGTCGTCTCGTCGGACCTGAAGGAGTCGGGCCTGCGCGAGATCCTCAACTACGGTCACACGCTCGGCCACGCCATCGAGAAGAACGAGCGCTACAAGTGGCGCCACGGCGCCGCGGTCTCGGTCGGCATGCACTTCGCCGCCGAACTGGGCCGCCTGGCAGGCCGGCTGGACGACGCGACGGCCGACCGCCACCGCACGATCCTCGAAGCGGTCGGACTGCCCCTGCACTACCGGCACGACCAGTGGCCCAAGCTGCTGGAGACCATGAAGGTCGACAAGAAGTCCCGCGGCAACCTGCTGCGCTTCATCGTCCTCGACGGCCTGGCCAAGCCCACCGTCCTGGAGGGACCCGACCCGGCCGTGCTGCTCGCCGCGTACGGCGAAGTGGGACAGTAAGTCCCCATCGCTCCTTCCGCCCGGAATCACCTTACGGAGCCGGGCACTTCGGGCCGCCCCCGGCCGTTCACACATCGACGACCGGGGGCGGTACCGTTCGGTAGCAAGCGGGTTCCGCCCCGCTGTCAGCGCCCATCGCCTGTACGAGACGGAGTGGCACCGGATGCAGCACGCAGTGGGTTCTCCGCTGCCGCCGCCCCATCAGCCGGGGCACGGACCGGCCACCGGCTGGTCGCCGGCCGCACAACACCCCGTTCCGCCGAACGCGGGCGCGCACCAGGGCCCCGTGCCCGCGCCCCCGC
>NZ_POUC01000270.1 GCF_002891435.1 Streptomyces cahuitamycinicus | reverse complement strand
CCCCCTGTAGCCCCACCCGCACCTCGGCAGATAGGTTCGTTGCATGCCCGACTACCTCGACGACCTGCGCCTCGCCCACGTCCTCGCCGACGCCGCCGACGCCGGGACGATGGACCGGTTCAAGGCACTCGACCTCAAGGTCGAGACCAAACCGGACATGACCCCGGTGAGCGAGGCGGACAAGGCCGCGGAGGAACTCATCCGCGGCCACCTCGGGCGCGCCCGCCCACGGGACGCGATCCTCGGAGAGGAGTACGGCGTCGAGGGCACCGGCCCCCGCCGCTGGGTGATCGACCCGATCGACGGCACCAAGAACTATGTGCGGGGCGTGCCCGTCTGGGCCACGCTCATCTCACTGATGGAGGCCGGCGAGGGTGGCTTCCAGCCCGTCGTCGGCGTCGTGTCCGCCCCCGCCCTCGGCCGCCGCTGGTGGGCCGCGAAGGGCCACGGCGCGTTCTCCGGCCGCAGCCTCACCAAGGCCTCCCCGCTGCGGGTCTCCCGGGTCTCCACACTCTCCGACGCCTCCTTCGCGTACTCCTCGCTGAGCGGCTGGGAGGAGCACGGACGCCTGGACGGCTTCCTCGACCTCACCCGGGAGGTATGGCGTACGCGCGCGTACGGCGACTTCTGGCCGTACATGATGGTCGCGGAGGGTTCGGTCGACATGTGCGCCGAGCCGGAGCTGTCCCTGTGGGACATGGCCGCCACCGCCATCGTCGTCACCGAGGCCGGCGGCACCTTCACCGGCCTCGACGCCCGCCCGGGCCCCCACAGCGGCAACGCGGCCGCGTCGAACGGACTGCTCCACGACGAGCTGCTGGGGTATCTGAACCAGCGCTACTGAGCCCCCCGTTGTTACCGAGCGCCCCCTTGTTGACCCTCCCTTTGCCTGCCACTCTGAGAGTACCCCCACTTGTGAACTTGTGAAGCGATGAACAAACGGCGGGGACACTCCCAGGAGGTGGCTCCATCCATGCTCGTCCGTGACGCCATGAGCACTGTCGTCCTCACCATCGGCCCGACCCACACCCTGCGCCAGGCGGCCGCGCTGATGTCCGCGCGCAAGGTGGGGGCGGCGGTGGTCCACGACCCCGACGCCGGCGGCATCGGCATCCTCACCGAACGCGACATCCTCAACTCCGTGGGCCTGGGTCAGGACCCGGACACGGAACGCGCCCACGCCCACACCACCAACAACGTCGTGTTCGCCGCTCCGGCCTGGACGCTGGAGGAGGCGGCCGGCGCCATGGCACACGGCGGCTTCCGGCACCTCATCGTGCTGGACGGCGGCGAACCCGCCGGCATCGTCTCGGTCCGCGACATCATCCGCTGCTGGGCGCCGGCACGGCAGCAGGTTCCCGCCTAGCGGCACGGACGGGCCGGGCCCCCCCAGGGGGCCCGGCCCGTCCACTACCGCGAGCGGTCCAGTGCTGGAGGTTCAGCCGCGCAGGGCCTGCACCGCGGCCTCCAGCCGCTTGCCGTAGTCTCCGTCGGCCCGACGGAAGTTGTCGATCGCCCGCTCGACGATGTCGTCGCGCGAGACCTTGGCGATGAAGCCCGCCAGGTTGGCGATCAGGCGCTCCTTCTCGTCCTCGCCCATCAGGCGGTAGAGGTTGCCCGCCTGCACGAAATCGTCGTCCTCGGCATGGACCGGAGCCGGGTGATCACCCGTCACGCCGCTCACGGCCGTCGCCGACCACAGCGGACGGTCCGTCTGGAACGGACCGCCGAAGCTGTTCGGCTCGTAGTTCTTCGCGCCACCGTGACGGCCGTCGTAGAGGGACCCGTCACGGGAGTGGGTGCGCGCCGCGGTGGCGTGCGGACGGTTCACCGGCAGGTGATCGGCGTTGATGCCGACGCGGTAGCGGTGGGCGTCGCCGTAGGCGAAGAGGCGGCCCTGGAGCATCTTGTCCGGGGACGGTCCGATGCCCGGCACGAAGTGGGCGGGGCTGAAGATCGACTGCTCGACCTCGGCGAAGACGTTCTCCGGGTTGCGGTTGAGCTCCAGCCTGCCGATCTCGACGACCGGGTAGTCCGCGTGCGGCCAGACCTTGGTCAGGTCGAACGGGGTTGAACCGGTACGTCGCCGCCTCGGCCACCGGCATGATCTGCACGCCGACCGTCCAGGTCGGGTACTCGCCCCGCTCGATGGCCTCGCGCAGGTCACGCTGGTGGGAGTCGGGATCCTCACCCGCGAGCCGGGCCGCCGCCTCGGCCGTCAGGTTCTTGATGCCCTGGTCCGTCTTGAAGTGGTACTTCACCCAGAAGGCCTCGCCGGCCTCGTTGCTCCACTGGAAGGTGTGCGAGCCGAAGCCGTCCATGTGGCGGTACGAGGCGGGGATGCCGCGGTCACCGAACAGCCAGGTCACCTGGTGCGTGGACTCGGGCGACAGGCTCCAGAAGTCCCAGACGTTGTCCGCCTCGGTCGAGCCCGTGTACGGGTCGCGCTTCTGGGTGTGGATGAAGTCCGGGAACTTGATGGCGTCCTTGATGAAGAACACCGGGGTGTTGTTGCCGACGAGGTCGTAGTTGCCCTCCTCGGTATAGAACTTCAGCGCGAAGCCGCGCGGGTCGCGCACCGCGTCCGCGGCGCCCAGGTTGCCGGCCACGGTCGAGAAGCGCACGAAGACCTCGGTCTGCTTGCCGACGGCGGAGAGGAAGGCGGCATACGTGTAAGGGGTGACATCGGCGGTCACCGTGAAGGTGCCGTACGCACCCGCGCCGCGGGCGTGCACCACGCGCTCCGGGATGCGCTCGCGGTTGAAGTGGGCCAGCTTCTCCAGCAGGAGCTGGTCCTGGACGAGCACCGGGCCGCCGACGCCCGCGGTCTCGCTGTTCTGGTTGTCGGCGACCGGAGCCCCGGCCTCCGTCGTAAGCGGTCCCTGCGTCACGTGCGCCTCCTGCACCATTCCCGACCAGTCCTGTCCGCTGGTCAAAGCCGTTCTCGATCCTACAATAGACATTGTCTAAAACAAGCAGGACTCTAATCTCACACCTGTTCGCGACCTGGTCCCTATAGCTGTTAGGCTGTGGCCATGAGTGACCTTCTGGAACGCCTGCGCGGACGCGGATGGCGGATGACCGCGCAGCGGCGCGTCGTGGCCGAGGTCCTCGACGGCGAACACGTCCATCTGACGGCCGACGAGGTCCACGCCCGGGCCGTCGCCAAGCTGCCCGAGATCTCCCGGGCGACGGTCTACAACACGCTGGGTGAGCTCGTGACCCTCGGCGAGGTGCTGGAGGTCTCCACCGACCAGCGCGCCAAGCGGTACGACCCGAACGCCCACCAGCCGCACCACCACCTGGTCTGCGCCCAGTGCGGCGCGATCCGGGACGTCCACCCGACCGGCAACCCGCTGGCGGACCTCCCCGACACCGAGCGCTTCGGCTTCACGGTCTCGGACGTCGAGGTGACGTACCGCGGCGTCTGCCCGAACTGCGCGGCCGCCTAGCCCGCTCGCCCGGCCCTACGAAAAGCCCCGGCACCCATCGCGGTGCCGGGGCTTTTCGTAGGGCCGGGCCGTATAGGGCCGGGCCGTTGGACGCCAAACGCACCGAGGGCCGGAACCCTTTCGGATTCCGGCCCTCGGCCTTCAGTAGCGGGGACAGGATTTGAACCTGCGACCTCTGGGTTATGAGCCCAGCGAGCTACCGAGCTGCTCCACCCCGCGCCGTTGAATGCAACGTTACGTCAACGCGGAGGACGGATGCAAATCCATTGCTCGGGACCATCGCTCGGGACCGGGACCACCTCCACCCGGCCCCGGCACCCACACCTCACGCGGAGAGCTCCTGCCGCAGCGCGTCCCTCAGCCGCTCCGCCCTCTCGGCGACGGACGCCGGCCCCAGCGACACGGCCCGGTCGGCCCAGCGCTGCCCTTCCGCCAGCTCTCCCCGACGCGCGTAGACCAGGGCAAGCCGCAACGCCGCCCGCCCGTGCCCGGCGTCGGCGGCCCGCTTCCACCACACCGCCGCCTCGGGCTCGCTCCCCTCCCGGGCCAGCAGCAGCCCGAGATTGAACGCGCCGTTGCGGGAACCGGCCTCGGCCGCCTCCCGGTACCACCGAGCGGCCTCGACGACATCGCCCCGGGCCGCCGCCAGCATGCCGACCCGCACCTGTGCCCGCCGATGCCCCTGGTGCGCCGCCCGCTCGTACCACTCCTCGCACTCGCTGGGCAGGTGCACCGGTTCCCCGAGCTCATGCGCCGGCTCCGGCGGCCGCCGAGCGTCGAGCACCGTCGCCAGCCGGTACGCGGCCTCGGCGCTCCCGCCCCCGGCCGCACACCGCAGATGCCTCTCGGCCTCCTGCTCATCGCCGTCGCGCAGTCTCGCCATGCCGACCTGGAGCGCCGCCTCGGTGTGCCCGGCGGCGGCGGCCCGCTCGTACCAGCGCAGCGCGGCCTGCTCCTCGCTCCGCCCGGCATGCAGGATGCCGAGGTTGAAGGCGGCGTCCACGCTCCCGGCCTCCGCGGCCTTGGAGAACCACGGCTCCGCGCCCGTCTCGTCGCCGCCCCGCAGCAGCAGGATCGCCAGCGCGTTCGCGGCCTCCCGGTGCCCGGCGTAGGCCGCGCGCCGGTACCACTGCTCGGCCTGCGGGGTGCGCCCCTGCTCGGCGCAGAGCAGGCCGAGGTTGTAGGCGCCGTTCACGTCGCCCGCGTCCATCGCGGCCCGGTACCACCGCTCGGCGGTCTGGGTCTCGCCCCGCTCGGCGTGCAGCGCGCCCAGCGCGTTCGCCGCGTTGCCGTCGCCGTCCTGGGCGGCCCGCAGCCACCACACGGCGGCGTTGTCGGTGTCGCCCGCGTCGCGCAGCAGGAAGCCGAGCGCGCAGGCGGCACGCGCCTCGCCGTCCTTGGCGGACGTCAGGTACCAGCGTCCGGCCTCCTTGAGCTCGCCGCGCCTCTCCAGGATCGTCCCGAGGTGCAGGGCGGCCCGCCGGTGGCCGCGCGCGGCGGCCTGCCGGTACCACTGCTCGGCCTCCTCAGGCACCTGGGCACCGCTGTCGCCGCCGGGTTCCCGCGCCGCGTGCCGGTCCAGCGCCCGCGCCAGCCGGTACGCCGCCTCCCGGTGCCCGCGCTCGGCCGCTACCCGCATCCACCGCTCGGACCCGGCGTCACCGCGGTGCTCCAGCAGATCGGCGAGCGCGTAGGCACCGAGAGTGTGCCCCTGTTCGGCGGACTGGCGCAGCCAGTACTCGGCGGCGGGTTCGTCGCCGCGCTCGCGGTGGTGCCGGCCCAGGGCGTGCGCGGCCGCCGTGGATCCGGCGACGGCGGCGATCCGCCACCATCCCGCGGCCTCGTCGGCGTACCCCCGCTGGTGGAGGAGAACCCCCAGGTTGTTGGCGGCCGCCCGGTCGCCCGCGGCGGTGGCGGCACGCAGATGAGGCTCGGCACCGTCGAGGTCACCACGGCGCAGCAGCATGGCCCCGAGGACACTCATCGCCTCGACGTCGCCGGCCTCGGCTGCGAGCCGCTGACGCAGCTCCTCGGCCGCCTCGTCGGCGATCTCCCCGGTCTCGTCCGGGGTCTCGGTGTCCTCCCCGCTGGAAGGCTGCACAAAACGCCCTGTCTCGAACAGAGTTGCCTTGTCCCCCATAACGTCCATCGTCGCACCACCTGCAACCTGGGTACACCTCGTATACCGCAGCCAGTGAGGTCACTTCAGCGTTTTGTCGACATGCCCACAGAGAGACAAGTCAAACACAGATTGCCCAACTCCCCCTGGCGGCGCGGCCACAGCCTGCGCCAGCACATGCGTTCACACATCACGAAGGCCCGGATTCCTTTGTGGAATCCGGGCCTTCGTGGCCGCTCCGTCACTCGGACATCGCGACTTCAGTAGCGGGGACAGGATTTGAACCTGCGACCTCTGGGTTATGAGCCCAGCGAGCTACCGAGCTGCTCCACCCCGCGCCGTTGTGTTCACAACCGTATCACGGCGCGGAGTGGGCATTTGACCAGGCCAGGGCGGCCAGGGCCTAACTGCTCGGCTTCGGGCTCGGGCTGCCGCTCGGGCTGCCGCCGGGCTTGCTCTCGCCGCCCCCGGCACCGCCCGCCCGGCTCGCCTCGGCCTGCGCGTCCTCGGCCCGCCGCAGGGCGTCCTCGAGATCCTTCTGCGCCTTGCCGTACGCCTCCCAGTCGTTCTTCTTCAGGGCCTCCTGGCCGGCGTCGAACGCCTTCTGGGCGTCCTCCAGGGCCTGTTGGACCGTCGGGTTGTCGGACGTCGGCGGTGGTGGCGTCGTATCACCCTCGTCCGGGGGCTCGGCGGCCGGACCGTCCGCGCCGAAGATCTTGTTCAGGGCCTCGTCGAGGGTGTTCTCGAAGGCGGTCTGGCCTCCGTAGGTGACCAGCACCTTGCGCAGCAGCGGGTACTTCAGTCCGCCACCGCGGACGTAGACCGGCTCCACGTAGAGCAGTCCGCCGTCGAGCGGCACCGTCAGCAGGTTGCCGTACTCGACCTCGGAGTCGCCGCCTCTCAGGAGCCTGATGGACTCGGCGATGTCCTCTTGGGAGTTGAACTGGCTCTGGACCTGCTTGGGTCCGTTGACCGTGGTGTTCGTCGGCAGTTTCAGGATTCTGATCTTGCCGTAGTCACCGGTGCCCGCCTCGGCGTCGACCGCCATGAACGCACTGAGGTTGTCCCGGCCGTTGGGCGTGAAGGTCGTCGTCAGCGAGAACGCCTGCGCCTTCTGGTCGGGCATCTTCATGCTCAGGTAGTACGGCGGCACCGCGCTGCCCGACCGATTCGTCGGGTCGTCCGGTACCTGCCACACCTCGCTGCCGCTGAGGAACGTCGTGGCGTCCTTCACGTGGTAGCGCGTGAGCAGCTCCCGTTGGACCTTGAACAGGTCCTGGGGGTAGCGCAGGTGGTCCATCAGCGACTTGGAGATGTCGCTCTTGGGCTCCACCGTGTTCGGGAAGGCCTTCATCCAGGTCTTCAGGACGGGGTCCTTGGTGTCCCACTGGAAGAGCTTGACCTTGCCGGTGTAGGCGTCGACGGTGGCCTTCACCGAGTTGCGGATGTAGTTGACCTGGTTCTGCTGGGCCACCACCGCGCGGTTGTCGTTGGTGGCGGTCAGCGAGTCGGCCGTGGTGTCACCGAGGGTCGTACGCGAGGAGTACGGGTAGCCGTTCGTCGTCGTGTACGCGTCGACGATCCACTGGATCCGGCCGTCCACGACCGCCGGGTAGGCGTCGCCGTCGATGGTCAGCCAGGGGGCGACCGCCTCGACGCGCTCCTTGGGCGTGCGGTTGTACAGAATCCGCGAACCGTCGCCGATGGCACCGGAGTACATGATCTGCGGCTCGCCCAACGCCACCGCGTACGCCGCCCGGTTGACCGGGTTGGAGAGGTTGACCCCGCTGTCGCCCTTGTAGCTGGTGGTCTTCTCGCCGTTGTCGTCGGAGTAGTCGATCTCCTTCTGGGGACCGCCGACGATGGAGTACGTGTCGGTCTTCTCGCCGTAGTAGATCCGCTGCTCGTACGTGCCGAGGTCGCCCTCGGAGGGCAGGTCGGACTCGGTGAAGTTCGGACGGCCCTGGGCGTCGGCGCTGGTGCCCTCGGCGGCGACCACTCCGAACCCGTGGGTGTAACGGAAGTGGTTGTTGATCCAGTTCTTCTTCGGGATGCCCGCGAGGTTGATCTCACGCAGGCCGATGACCGTGTCCTGGTCCTTGCCGTCCTTGGTGTAGCGGTCGACGTCCAGGTTGTTCGGGAACGCGTAGTAGTTCCTGATCTGCTGGAGCTGCTGGAACGTCGGCGAGACGATGTTCGGGTCCATGATCCGGATGCTGGCCGTGGCCGGGACGTCGTCGCGCAGGGTGGTCTTGTCCTCGGTCTTGCTCGTGCCCGAGTAGTCGGTGACCTTGGTACCGTCGATGCCGTAGGCCTTGCGCGTGGCCTCGAGGTTCTTCTCGACGTACGGCGCTTCCTTGGCCTGCTCGTTCGGCTGGACCTGGAACTTCTGCACGATCGCCGGGTAGAGGCCGCCGATGAGGATCGCGGAGAGCACCATCAGGCCGAAGCCGATCACGGGCAGCTGCCAGGTGCGCCGCCAGATCGTGGCGAAGAACAGCAGCGCGCAGATGACGGCGATGCAGAAGAGGATCGTCTTGGCCGGCAGGTAGGCGTTGGCGTCGACGTACCTGAGACCCGTCCAGTTGTCGGTCGCCCGGAAGTCACTGGACTTCACGGCGAGTCCGTACCGGTCGAGCCAGTACGCGACCGCCTTGAGGGCCACGAAGATGCCGATGAGCACCGACAGGTGCCCGGTGGCCGCCGCCGTGGCGCGGGCGCCCGGGCTGGTGACGCGCAGCCCGCCGTAGAGGTAGTGGGTGAGCGCGGCGGCGATCACGGACAGGATCGCGGCGGCGAAGCCGAAGCCGAGCAGGAACCGGTACCAGGGCAGGTCGAAGGCGTAGAAGGCGACGTCCAGCTTGAACTGGGGGTCCTTCTCGCCGAAGGGCACGCCGTTGACCCACATCAGCCACGTCCGCCACTGGCCGGAGGCGGAGGCGCCGGCGATCAGGCCCACCAGGGCTGTGATCCCGAGCAGCAGCCACTTCTTGTAGGGCGCGATGCTCATCCGGTAACGGTCGAGGTTCTGCTGCTCCATCGACATGGCGCTCAGCGGTGGCCGCAGCCGGTGCGCCAGCCAGATGTTGAAGCCGACGGCCAGGGCCATGAGAAGGCCGAAGACGAAGAAGAGCCCGATCTTGGTCCACAGGGTGGTGGTGAAGACCGAGGAGTAGTCCACCGACCGGTACCAGAGCCAGTCCGTCCAAAAGCCCGCGAACATGGTGAACGCCATGCCGAGAACGGCCAGGACGCCCAGCGTCGTGAGCAGGGTCCGGACACGCCGGGACGGGCGGCCCACTCTGATCCGCGGCCCCGAAGGGCCTCCGCCGCGGTCCGGCATCTGGAAAGCCAAGGTGCGCACCTCGAAGTTCGCTGTCGATTCGTCAGGCCCGCGTCTTCACGGACCGCATGTGGCCCCCGTCATCGGGGCCCCTACCTATGCAACTTACTCACCGTTTACTCGGTTCCCGATTCCGGCCGGGAACGAGGCAGGATTGTGACCATGTCCAACACTCCCATGGCTGCGCACCCGCTCACCCGGGCCGTACTCGAGATCGACGAGTACGTCTCCGGCCTCGGCTGGGACCAGTCAGCCCGCCTTTTCGCCCTCGTCGACACCGCACGCCTGCGGGCCGAACAACCCTCGCTCGCGGACCGGCTCGGTCTGGGTGACGAGTCGGAGAACTCCGGCCTCACCCCGATCGAGCAGGACGAAGTTCCAACGGGCAAGCCGCTCGACGAGTTCCTCGCCACCATCGCCTGGCCCGACTCGGTGGTCGGGTGTGCCCTCGCGGTGGAGCGCCTGATGCTCCCGCCGTCCGCGGAGGCCCAGGTTCCGCAGGGTCTGAGTGAGGCCGCGCTCACGAAGTGGGTGGCGGACCACCCGGACCGCCAGGAGGTCCGCATGACGGTCGCGGTGCTGCGCGACGGCACGCGTGAGTCGGCCCTGCGGCTGCGCGAGAAGGACTCCCCCACGGAGGTCCTGACCGGCTCCAACCTGGTCCCGGGGCTGGCGGAGGCGCTGACGGCGACGTTCGAGGAGTAGCCCCGAAGGACCGTGGGCCCGGTTCTCCGGGCCCGGTCCCCGATCTACTTACCGCACGTCGGCAGATCCGCGGTGTCGCCGCTGCGGATGTCCTCGAGAGCGCCGAGGGCGTCCTGGATGGTGCCCACCTTGACGAGGGTGAGGCCGTCGGGGGTGTCCTCGGCGGCGGCCGCGCAGTTGTCGGCGGGCGTCAGGAAGTACCGCGCGCCCTTGGCCCGCGCGCCCACGGTCTTCATCTCGATGCCACCGATCGGCCCGACCTTGCCGGCGTCGTCGATCGTGCCGGTGCCCGCCACGAACCTGCCGCCGGTCAGGCTGCCGGGGGTGAGCTTGTCGTAGATGCCGAGAGCGAACATCAGCCCGGCGCTCGGCCCGCCGACGTCGGCGAGCTTGATGTCGATGGTGAACGGGAACGTGTGGTCGGTGCCCGCGGAGATCCCGACGATGGCGCGCTTCTCACCGGTGTCGTCGGACGTCGTGGTGGTCATGCTGATGTCCTGCGTCCTGGTCGGCGTCCGCTTCTCCTTCTCCGCCGTGGCCTGCTCCTTGGCCGGCACGATCGTGAAGCGGACGTCCTGGCCCGGCTTGTGCCTGGTGACGAGCTTCGCGACGTCGGTCGGCTCCTTCACCGCCGTACCGTCGACGGCCTTGATCACGTCCCCCGCGTGCAGCTTTCCCTGGGCCGGGGACCCCTTGACGACGGTCGAGACGATCACCCAGGACTTCACCGGAACGTCCAGCTGCTTCAGGGCGGCCACCTTGGCGCTCTCCTGGGACTGGCTGAACTCCTCGGCGTTCTCCTGGGTGGACTGCTCCTCGGTCTTGCCGTCCGGGTAGAGCGTCTCGCGCGGCACGACCTTGTTGTCGTGTGCGAGCCAGCCATAGACGGCTTCGACCAGGTTCATCCGATAGTCGGCGCTCGTGACCCGGACCGTGGTCATGTTCAGATGGCCACTGGTCGCGTAGGTCTTCTTCCCCGCGATCTGCAGCACCGGCTCACCGTCGTGATCACCCAGCGTGTTCACCGTCGGCCCCGGGGACATCTCCGCGTAGGGCACGGGGATGAACACTCCCGCGCACAGGAGCGCGATCAGCATCAGGGTGGAGGCGAGCATCGTCGCGGTGCGGCGTGGCATGACTCGACAGTACGGGACGGTCCTGTCAGCGCACCGTCAGGGCCGCCCGTCCGGGGCGGCCCTGCGCTTTCCAACGCCTGTGACCTGCTGTTTCTCCGGCCCTCAGGCACCCGGCCGGGGCTTCTCCATGGCCTCGCGGAAGCGGGCGTAGCCCGTGAGTTCCGGGCCGTCGTTGCGGACCTTGCGGGTCCGGTTCGCCCAACTGCCCCAGAGCCCCGCGCCGATGGCAGCCACAAGCGGAATCAGCAACCAGGCGAGCGCCGCCATGCCGACCTCCAACCCCTTTGAACGTCCGCAACTGACTGATCAGCAGATTAACGATCCGCAGTGACAACGCTCCCGCCAGGGGTGCGGTTACGCAAGCGGAAGGCGGCATCCCGGATCAGCAGACGCCGACCCGCCCTCC
>NZ_POUC01000026.1 GCF_002891435.1 Streptomyces cahuitamycinicus | reverse complement strand
GTGGGGTCGGGGCGGGCCCAGGCCGCTTCGGCGGCGAGGCGTTCGGACCACTGGATGTGGTCCTCGTCGAAGGCGGCGTCGGCGAGGCGTATGCGCTGGACTTCGCCGGTTCCGGCCGGTGGATAGGTGTGCTGGATGTCGCGCCACAGGCGCTGGAGGACGTAGTCGCGGTCGAGGGCGTGGGCGCCGTGCAGTTCCATGGCGTCCTGGGTGGACTGCATGGCCCACTGGTGGCCGAGGTACTTGGCGTTGATCAGGTCGGCGTCGCAGGGCAGGCCCTGGTCGAGGAGGTGCACGGACTGGTAGGCCAGGATTCGTCCGGCGCGCAGGCGGGCCTCCATGTCACCGATGCGGTCCCGCAGGACCGGCAGGTCGGACAGGGCCCCCCGGTAGCGGGCGCGCGCCTTGAGGCGGTCAGTCGTGGTGGCCACGACCGCCTCGTGGATCCCGAGGCTGACCGCGGCCAGGTTGGGACGGCCGTACAGGATGCTGCTGCTCTGGGCCACGCTCAGCCCCTGGCCGATCTCTCCGACCACGTTGTCCTCGGGGACGCGGACGTGGTCGAGGTCGAGGCGGCCGGCGGAGAAGCCGTGCAGGCCGAGGCCGGGACGGTGGTCGGAGACCGAGAGCCCGGGTCGGTCGGATTCCACCATGAACGCGGTCAGCGCCTGGGAAGTACTTACGCCGGCCTCGGCGGTTCGGGCGACGACAAGGTGGGCTCCGGCGAGATGGCTGTTGCCGATGTGGACCTTGCTGCCGGTGATCACCCATTGATTGCGGGCGCGTTCGGCGGTGGTTTCGATGCCGCCGATGTGTCCGCCGGCCCGCGGTTCGGTCACGGCGATCGACAAAAGAAGTGAACCGTCCGCCACCCGCGGCAGCCAGCGGCCCTTCTGCTCATAAGTGGCGAAGTGCAACAAGCCACCGACGGGGATGAGGGTGGCCTGCAGGATGGCCGCGGCAGCCGCCGACAGGCAGGCGACGCGGTGGACCAGGACCGTCTTGGCCACATGGCCGGCGCCAAGACCGCCGAAGGCGGCCGGGACGGTGATGGCGAACCAGCCCCGTGCGGCCATCAGGTCGGCGACCTTGCGCTCCACCCTGCCCGGAGCGGCCTCCATACGTGCGGCGCGCGGCGCGATGTGCTCTTCCGCGAAGGCGTCCGCCTCGGCCCACAGCAGTTCGTGGCGGGCGGTGAGGTAGGGACGCAGCGCCGGTGGTGGCGTGGTGGGTATGGCGGGCATGGTCGTCTCCCTCTCCCTGGGTGAAGGTCGCACAGTGGAGCGGCCGGGGATCGCCTGCGGCTCCCGGGTGGGGGTGGTGGAACGGCCTAGCGGACGGGCGCGTGGGCGATGTGGTCCATCACCTGGGCGCCGGCGTTGATGACGATGTCTCTCAGCCTTCGGGCCTCGCTCAGGGGCCGCTTCTCGGGGTCGATGACGCACACTGTGCCCAGCACGGTGCCGCTGTCGTGGATGAGCGGTGCGCCGAAGTAGGAGCGGATCCCGACCGCGTCGACCACATGGTTGCCGCTGAAGCGCGGGCTGGCGTGCACGTCGTGCAGCGGCAGGGCCTTCTTGCGGGCCATGACCTCCGGGCACCAGCCGTGGTCGCGGCTCATGGTGCGGCCGACGATGACGTGCCCGCTGTCCGCGGGCGGCTGGTGCAGCCCGACGAACTTCTGCTCCTCCAGGAAGAGATTGACGAACCCGTACTGGAATCCGGCCTTCGTGGCCATGTCGCGTGCCAGCTCGTCGAAGTCCCGGCTGGCAGCGGTGGGCACGCCCAGGCGCTCGAGCAGCTCATACCGCCGGGCCAGTTCGGTCGTCTGCTCGTCCTGCGGGCCGGTGACGGCAACGTCAGCCGAGACGGACGGCCCAAGGCCGATGTCTCGCATGTTGCGTCGCGGCAGTGTCCGGGTTGCTCGGACGGTCTGCGGTACGAGGTAGTGGTCGTTGGGCTGATATGACATCAGGCGTCCTGGAGGGTGGTAGTGGCTGCTGGGCGAGCGGGGCCTGCCGATGCGCTCTTCACGGCGTGGCCGACGAGGGTCAGCAGGACGCCGGCAACGTGGTTCGGGTCGCGGGCATCGCAGGTGACCACCGGCGCAGAGGTGGGGAGTTCGAGGGCGGTGCGGACCTGTTCGGGGTGGTAGCGGTGTGCTCCGTCGAACTGGTTGATGGCGACGACGAAAGGCAGGCCGATGTCTTCGAAGAAGCTGACGGGAGTGAAGCTGCTTTCCAGGCGGCGGGTGTCGACCAGGACGACCGCGCCGACGGCTCCGCGGGAGAGGTCGTACCAGAGGTCGACGAACCGGTCCTGGCCGGGCGTGCCGAACAGGAATAGTTCCAGGGGCACGGGCGCGTCCGGCAGGCTGAGGCGGCCGAAGTCGAAGGCGACCGTGGTGGTCTGCTTCGCCTCGATGCCTGCCAGGCTGTCCACGTCAGCGCTCGCCTCGGTCAGGTACTCCTCCGTGCTCAGCGGCGTGATCTCGCTGACAGCACCAACGGCGGTGGTCTTGCCCGCGCCGAAGCCCCCGGCAATCACGATCTTCAGCACAGTGGGTGCACCGGCCTGCGGGCGCGACGGACTCCGCAGCGCCACGGTCGAGTCATCCGGCCTTGGGGTAGGCGACGGCATCGGGCCACTTCCTCTTCAGGCCCACAGAGAGGGCCGCCAATAGGTGGGTGGTGGGACGCTCATCCGCGTCTGCGTCAGAGGCGGTATAGGCATCGGTGACGGAGACGACCAGGGCATCGGCGTCCAAGAGGTCCGAGACGAGGATCTTGACGGCGGTGACGGGGCGGCGGAGTCGGCCCGCCAGCTCGGTCACGGAACGCCGGTGCTCTCGGCACAGGGCGAGGATCTCTTCGCACTCCGCGGCCTGCCCCGGGCCCGGCCGCCCCGAACCGGCGTCCAGCACGGTCTCCAAGCCCAGCAGGTGCCGCGGCTTGGTGCGCCCGCGCGTCAGCGTGTAGGTCCGCACGAACGTCGACTCCTCGGCCGAGCGGCCGTTTGTGCTCACCGGACCTCAGCACCCGTGCCGACGCGGACGGGGATCTGCATGTATGGGGCGAACTTCTGGACGAGGCGCCCCATCTCGAACCCGACGGTGCCCGCGTCGGCGTCCGTGGTGGCGATGACGGCGAGGATCGTGTCCACCTCACCGCGTTCGTTGCCGGGATGGCCCTCGAACGCTGCGCTGCACCCGGCGCTCTGGACGAAGAACAGGCAGTCGTCTCGCTCGATGATGACTTGCTTGGCCGGCCTCTTCTTGTGGCTGGGGCCGGTGATGTTCGTCGCGAGGGAGGCCACTCCGCTGAGCGCGGCCGACAGTTCGTCCGCCCAGTCTTTGTCGACGTCGCTGTCCAGCAGCCGCAGTCCGTCGCGCGACAGCAGGACGGCGTGCGTGACGCCCGGAGTCTCGGAGGTGAAGTGACGCAGCAGCCAGGCCATGTTGTCCCGTTGACCGCTTGCCGTCGTCTCGGATGCGGGCGCGTCGCTGGTCACGTTGTTCATCGCGGGGTGGGTGCTCATAGGGATCGCTCCAGAAGGGGGAAGGGCCAGCGGATGTAACAGGCCACCGGGAACGTGAAGGAAGGGCGAAATCAGGGCCTGGGTTGCTCTGCCGAAGCGGGCGAAGAACCAGCGGTCCCGCTGGCCTGGATGCCTTTGCGGAAGGCGGCTGCGAGCCCTGGCGTCGCCGCGGTCACGGGGGCTTGCTCCCGCTCGCGTGGTGGACGGAACGAGCCGGCCTGACGCGTACGCGTGGGAAGGGCGGGCGCATCAGCCGAGTGACCTGCCTCTCCGGCTCTCGGCGCCCCTGCGGTGCCCGGGCGTGGTACCTGGCCCGCCGGGATGGCTGGAGCCGTGGCACTCTGCCGAGGCGGCGCGGAGGGGCGGGGTCTCCTGGGGAGCGCGCCCGAGTCCTCGAGCGAGGGAATCGCGACGATGAGCCGTGCCGGAATGACGACCAGGGCGGTGGTGCCTCCCGTCACGTTCTCCTGGAGGAGAACGGACAGCCCGTGCGACTGGGCGATTTTCGCGGCGACAAGCAAGCCGAGCTGTCCCGCTCGTACCTGACCGCTGACGTCCACCTCGTCAGGGGCCTTGAGCAGGTGGTTCATCTGCGCGCGTGTCTGCGGATGCATAGGGATGGCCCGGTCCTCGACCTCGATCGCCAGCCCGTTGGAAACCCGCTGCGCTCGCACGGTCACCTTCGTTGCCGGATCGGAGCACTCGCAGGAGTTCTCGATCAGCTCGGCCAGAAGGTGGGTCAGGTCCGGACCCACATGTCCCGGAAGCCCCAGCTCAGCGCCCACGGAACCAGCCGCGACGGCCACACGCGGATACTGCACAACTTCGGAGACCGCGCCGCGCAGCGCCGTCGCGACGGGGACGGGCCGACGCACGCTGCGCAGGGACTGCCCGCCCAGCACCGCCGTGCTCTCGACCTGTCGGCGCATCCGCGTCACGAGGTGATCGATCTCGAAGATCTTCGAAAGCAGCTCCGGGTCGTCGGTCAGCTTCTCCAGCTGGCTCAGTGCCTCGAGCGCCTTGCCGACCAGTGCGTGCTCGCGCATCGCCAGACGCCGCAGCACTTCCAGGAGAACGACGGACTGTGACTCGTCGTGCACGCGTATCAGCGACGCGATGGCCTGCGCCTCGAGGGAACTCAACGCCTTGTTGATCTCGACGGTCGGACTGGCCGACGGTGGCGTCTGCATGTCCGGCAGCGCCGGGCGTCCCCCGCGGCACAGCTCGTCCGCCGACCACTGCACCGACTTCTCGACGGCCGCCCCTACCTCGGCGACCGCTGTCAGCGCCGCTGCCTGGGCCTCCTCCACCGCTGCCTGCATGGCCCCTGCGGCCGTGCGCACTCCGCGAGCCGCCACCAGCGCGACCCCGGCCAGCCCACAGACAAGGTTGGCCAGGAGCCAGCCGGGACCTACCGCAGACATCGACCACAGGGCGAAGGCGGCACCCAACAGCGCGGCCAGAAGCACCACGGGCAAGGCCACGGCGCGGCGGACACGGTGCAGCGTGATCGGGTCGATCCGTGGAGGCCGACGTCTGCGGTGGCCGGGAGCGGCCGGCCGTGCCGGGAAGGCGCTGTCAGGCATGGGAATCCTCGTCAGGGGGCGGGGTTGCTAGGCGTGCTGCGGCGTCAGGCTTGTGCAGGTCTGGAGCGTGTTGCGTGAGGTCGAGCGAGGCGCCGGAACCTCGACCGTGCCTCGCTGGCAGGAAGACTGCGTCGCCAGCTGATGAAGGAGCCGAGCACTTTGGATCAGGCCCATGTGGCTGAACGCCTGCGGGAAATTACCGAGCTGGCGCTGCTGGACGGGGTCGTACTCCTCGGCCAGGAGCCCGAGGTCGCTGCGCAGCGCGAGAAGGTGTTCGAACAGGGCGTGGGCCTCGCCGAGGCGGCCGGTCAGGGCGAGCGCATCGACGAGCCAGAAGTTGCAAAGGAGGAAGGTGCCCTCATCGCCGGCCAAGCCGTCCGCTCCGGTGCGCTTGCCGCGGGTCGGGTACCGGTACACGAGCCCGTCCGGTGTGGAGAGTTCACGACGTACCGCATCCACGGTGCCGATGACGCGCGGGTCGTTCGGCGGCAGGAAGCCGACGCAGGGGATGAGCAGCGTGGCGGCGTCCAGGTCCTGGGAGCCGTAGGACTGGGTGAAGGTGTTGCGCGCCGGGTCGAAGCCCTTGGTGCAGACCTCATGGTGGATCGTGGCCCGCAACTCGACCAAGGGGGGCAGGTCCACGTCGAGGGCACCGACTTCCGCCAGGCGGATGGTGCGGTCGACCGCGACCCAGGCCATCACCTTGGAGTGGACGAAGTGCCGGCGTGCCCCGCGGATCTCCCAGATTCCCTCGTCAGGCTCCTGCCAGCGCTGCGCCAGGTGCTCGACGAGGCGCTGGTGCAGGACCGCAGTGTCGGCGCAGTGGGCGACACCGCTCTGGTGCGCGAGGTACAGGGTCTCGATCACCTCGCCGTACACGTCGAGCTGGAGCTGGTCCGCCGCCCCGTTTCCGACCCGTACCGGGGTTGAGCCCTCGTACCCGGGAAGCCAGGCCAGCTCCCGCTCCCGCATATCGCGCTCCCCGGTGATCCCGTACATGATCTGAAGGCTCTCCGGATCGCCGGCCACCGCACGCAACAGCCATCGCCGCCACGCCTGCGCCTCCTGCCGGTACCCGGTCCCCAGCAGCGCGGCCAGCGTCGTGGAGGCGTCGCGCAGCCAGGTGAAGCGGTAGTCCCAGTTCCGTCCGCCGCCGATCTCCTCAGGCAGCGACGTGGTCGGCGCCGCGACGATCCCGCCGCTCGGCCCATAGGTCATCGCCTTCAGCGCGATCAAGGAACGAACCACGGGCTCGCGGAAGGGGCCGTCGTAGGTGCATTCCTGCGCCCACTCCTGCCAGAAGGTGAGCGTCTCGGTGAGCGCGACCTCCGGGTCGGGAACGTCAGGCGCGGCTGCATGGGATGGGCACCAACTGAGCGCGAAAGCCACGCTCTGACCGGCGGCGACGGCGAAGGCGCTGACGATGGCACCGTCCTTCTCCACCTGCTGGACGCAGGTGTCGAGCCACAGAGCGTCCGCGCCGGCCTCCGCGACCATGCGGCCCCCGACCTCGTGGATCCACGGGCTGACGCTGCCGTACCCCGGACGCGGACGCATGGCCGAGACCATCGACACTTCGCCGGTGAGACCCTCTACGATCCGGATCACCTGAGGTGCCCCGTCGCGTGGCGGCATGAAATCCAGGACGCGGACCGAACCGGTCGGGATGCGCCACACCGATTCGAGGACGAGTGAGTCACCGCAGTACCGGCGTTTGGCTTCCGCTTCGGAGCCGGACCGGCCAGGAGGCGGCGAGGCCGGAGCGATCTGCCAGGTGCCGTGTTTCTGCGTCCCGAGCAGGCCGGCGAAAACGGCCGGCGAGTCGAAGCGGGGCAGGCACAGCCAGTCGATCGAACCGTCGTCGCAGACGTGGGCACTGGTCTGCATGTCGCCGATCAGGCCGTACTGCTCGATACGCGGAAGACGTTCCATCGCTTGTGAATCTCCATTGACCCCGCAGGCCGGGGGGTATCGGGGGCCGCTACGGCGGCCGGGAATACTGAGAAGGAGGGGCACCTGTGGTCACCGGGGTGAGGTCGGGTCGTTCAGGGTCGGCGGGGAGTCCTCGTCGGCCGCGACAGGGCTGGCTGCGCGCTCGCCGCGGAGGACCAGCCAGGCCATCGGCCCGAGAATCAGCCCGATGACGACGACCTCGGTTACTGTCACGTCCGTGGCACCGAAGCGGCCCAGACCAAACAGGCGGGGGCAACTGCGAAAACCGCCCCGCGCAGCATGTTGATCCGGGGCTTCCACGAACGCCGCCTGCGCTCCGGGCGCATCGACCCGGGATCACCGCGCTCCACATGCGTGACGAGCTCCTGCGTCGCTTCGGCGAGCTCGACCAGGTACACCCGGCTGGGCATGTAGCCCTCGGGGACGCTGTCCGAGCAGAGCCGCTGCGCGCGCAGCAGGACGGGGGTGCCCGAAGGGGTTCGTGCTCCCAACTGGGCAACGTGACCGCGCAGACGGCGAACGAGGTCCTCCACATCAGCAGCGCTCTCGGGTAGCGGTGAATCCTCGCCCAGCACGAGCGTCACCGTCTCCGACGCGGCCACCACGTGATCACGCTGCGGCGCCCGCTTCACGGTGACGGACCCTCGCTCTCCGCTCCCGCCCACGCTCTGGATGTCTCCTCCGCGAGGGACCAGCGAAAGGCGCATGACACAACTCCTGTTCGGATCGAGCCAAAGTGAGCCGAAAGCACCGGTTGGCACCGACGGCTGGCGTGCGAAGTGAGTGATCTGGCAGCTACGTTGAGCGAACCGTGAATCCCGTCTGAGGGGTATGCCTGTGCGGACCGGAAGGCCGCCAAAGGCGCCAAAGATCATTTCGGACCCGAGGGGCAGTCCATGGCCCGTGAACGAAACGTCGCCCTCGCCGCACTCCTGCGCGAAGCAGGCTGGTCCCAGCCACAAGCAGCCGCTGCCGTTGCTCGAGTGGCCGCGGAGAGCGGAGTGCGTGAGCTGGAGGCGATCTCCCGCTCGCACATCTCCATGTGGGTGCTCGGCACGAAGCCGAGTGGCAGAGCGCCGCATATCCTGCGCGAGACGCTGTCCCGCAGACTCGGCCGCCACCTCACCGTGGCCGACCTCGGGCTGGAAGAAGAGCCAACAGGCACGACCGACACCGGATCCGACTGGAGTGTCGACCCTCTGACCGCACTGGCCGAGTTGGGAAGCGACGATCTCGACATGCACCGACGCAAGCTGCTGTCCACCGCCGCCTACTCCGCGGCCGGCCTCGCCCTGCCCACAGCCTCGTGGTGGGCAGCCGCCCCCGCCGCAGCGGCGAAGCGCCGACCGGCATCCCCGCGCCCGGTGACCCAGACAGACATCGACGACGTCCGCGACCTCACGGTCTACTACTCCGCGCGCGACCAGCAACGAGGCGGCGCCTCCGGCCGCAAAGCCCTTGCCACCCACCTGCTCGACGAAGCAGTGCCGCTGCTCGGCGGTCGATTCCGCACGGATCAGCTGCGCCGCGACACGTACTCGGCCGTGGCAGAGATGACCTACCTCGCCGGCTGGATGGCGTTCGACGCCAGTGAACACCGCACCGCCCAGCGCTACCTCACCATCGCCGCCCGGATCGCGGCGGAAGCCGGAGACGGACCGCTCGGCGGCCACGTCCTGCGCGCCCTCGCCCACCAGGCTGTGGACCTCGGGCATCCACGCAGGGCGCTCGCCCTGGCCGACGCCTCGATGTCCCGCGACCGCTACGGCCAAGCCAGCCATCGTGAAAAGGCACTTCTGGCGATCGTCCACGCTCGCGCACTCGCGGCCGACGGCGACCGGGCCGGTTCTCTCGCCGCCATCAGCCGCGCGGAGCGGGACCTCGCCCGCGCCGACACCAACGAGGCGCCGGCGCGCGTCGGCTTCTTCCAGGAAGCCTCCCTCGCCCACGAGACCGCCTGCGCTCTGCGCGACATGGGTCAGCAGCTCGACGCGGAGATCCACTTCAAGCGCAGCGTGGCCACCCGCCGGCGCCAGCAATACGCCCGCACCCACAGCGTCACCCTCGGCTATCTCGGCGCCGTCCAGGTCCAGCAAGGCCGCCTCGACGAGGCATGCGCCACCTGGAACCAAGCACTCGACGCCATGACGGGCGTCCAGTCCGGCCGTGCCCGCGACGTCATCGTCCGCATCCAGAGCGACCTCTCGCCCGTCCGGCAACGTGGAGGCCGCCATGTCGCCGAACTGGACCACCGGGCACGGAGCATGCTGCGGGCCATAGGCTGATCCCGACACGGGCTTGTGGCGTCCAGCGGCAGCTCGCGGACCAGCATCTCCAAGGGAGAGGAACCAGCACCGGTGACGACGTACGAGGTCGAATCGATCGCAACGGTCGTCGGCGGCCACACCCGCGTTCAGGACGACTTCCAAGGCGGGGTCCAGTCGGTGATCCGCCTCAATAAGGAGTACCCCCTCGAAACCCTTCTGGGGATCGAAGAGTTCTCCCACCTGACGGTGACGTGGCGCTTTCACTTGGCGCAGCCCGAGGATGTCCAGCTCCACGCCCGCAGCCCCCGGGGGAACCCGCAGTGGCCGGCGACCGGAACATTCGTCCACCGGAACCACCGGCGCCCCAACCAACTCGCCATCAGCTACCCAAGGCTGCTGGGTGTGAAGGGCTGCGACCTCCTGGTGACGGATCTCGATGCGGTCGACGGGACACCGGTTTTGGACCTGGCTCCCTACTTTCACGAGATGGGGCCCCGAGGCACCGTCCGCCAGCCGGCCTGGCCGAGCGAGATGCTTGCGACCTACTGGCGTGACGCGTCGGAGCGCTCGTAGACGGGCTTGCCGTAAGTCCTCGACGGTGGCGTCGCCGCGGGCATTCATCACGGCCTGCCCCCGGAGATACTGAGGAGGGTAGCCCCGGAGGCACGGTCGTCCTCGCTAACGTTTCCCTCTCCGGAGAGGTTCCGCACGGGGGCCGGGCCCGGGACCGAAGCCTCACCCGGGTTCTCCGAACGCATCGTCACCGCCGATGAAATCCCGTCAGTCTTCGGATCGGTTTTGTCGGCCCTGGGCAACGGCAGCGAGTGCCGGCACATGGTGATGGTCCTTTCGCGGCTCTTGTGAGACGGGCAGGTTAGGCTACGAGGAGTGCAGGATCGTGGCCCAAACGTCCTTGCCGTGTGCAGTGGACGAGCAGCCGTAGCCGTTGCTGAGCTCCTTGACCAGCACCAGGCCGCGACCGCCTTCGTCCTTTTCGCCAGCCGAGACGGGGGCGGGGAGCCGGGGGTCCGGGTCACTGACGCACAGGAAGACGCCGTCAGGGGTTCGGGTGAGAACGACCTTCACTGGAACCGAGGACTCGTGCTCCTTGCGGGCGTGCTCGAAGGCGTTCGTCAGCAGTTCGGACACGGCGAGAGTGGCCCGCCAGTCGAGTTCGGTCAGGCCCCACAGACGTAGGCACGCCCTGACGAGGTCACGCACGCCCGAGACGGCTGCGGCTGTCAGAGCGATGTCGATCTCGCATGCTCCGGCGCGCGTTCGGACCGCTGAGCTTGTGCCCTCCGTGATGGGCTGTTGAGCCACCAACAGGTCTGCCTGCATGGGGAGTCCCTCGTTCGACGAAATCTCTCCAACCGGCGCCGGATGCGGTGTGTACTGAGGTGGCGGCCGTGAGCAACCATTGAGCCAGGCCGACAGGACCGCGTGCAGATCTTGATTCGGAAAGCTCGATCTTCCGTTTCGTGAGCGAGGAACAGCCCATGCCAAGACCCGAGAAGCAGTTGACTCCCGATGCGTCTCCGCGCGACTGGTTCGGCTATGAATTGCGGACCTGGCGCAAGAAGCGCGGCCCCCTCACTCACTCTGAGTTAGGCGTAAGAGTGCAGGTCAGCGGCTCACTTATTGAGAAGATCGAGAAGGGGACTGCCGCCTGCTCGGAGGACTTGGCCGAGCGCCTGGACGACGTCTTGGAGACCGGCGGAGTCCTCACCAGGGCGTGGGGGATGGTGTTCGGCCAAACGGAAAAACCCCGCCCCGAAACGGAAAGTGCATCCCGCGGCAGGGCGGAGGCGTCGGTTCCGGTCCATGCAGGCCGCATCCTGGGCAGAGGTAGTACAACACCTCCAAGTGGGAGCCCTGCCTCTGTGGACCGTCGTGCCTTCCTCGCCACGAGCGGCCTTGCCGCCATTGCCCCCATAGACCTCGTCCACCTTGTGACCCCAACGGCACCCCGGGAGATCCCGACTCTGATCCGCCCCCGCGAGATTGCGCAGTTGAAGTCACTGGCCGATGTCATTCACCGCCAGGACAATGAGTACGGAGGCGGCGGCGCGGTACGAGAACTCGCCCGGAGCGCCATCATGTGGGGCGCCTCCCTGCTGCCGGTGCCTTGCCCCGAGCCACTGCGCCCCGAACTTCTAGCCTCGGTGGCCCGCTTGGGGATTGTTGTCGGTGCCTCGCAGTTCGACGCTTACGCCCACGACGATGCCCGAGTCAGCTTCCGGCTAGCCGCCGAGTGCGCGGAGGAAGCCGGGGAGTGGCACCTGCGCGCCAAGACGTACTCGTTCATGGCTCGGCAGGAAATCTGGGTCGGAGATCCGGACACCGGCCTCACCCATGCGGAGAAGGGCCTAGTGCGCTCCGACCGCCTTACCGCGACCGAGCGTGCCATGCTGCATACCGCTCGGGCCCGCGCCTTCGGCAAGATGCGCGACGTAGCCAACACCCTGCGGGCGGTCGGAGAAGCCGACGCCGCGTTCGAACAGTCAGATCCGGCACAGGATCCGCCGTGGATGGCGTACTACGACCACGCCCAGCACCACGGTGATACCGCGCACGCGCTCTTCGATCTCGCTGTCCACGCGGACCAGGACCCGGGGCAAGCTGCCCGCCGTTTCGAGATAGCGGTGAAGGGCCACGGCAACGCCTTCGCCCGCTCACGGGCCATCTCCGAGACGAAGCTCGCTTCCCTGGTCATGGCAAAGGGCGACGACCCGCAGTACGCGATCGTGCTCGGCCATCAAGCGCTGGACGACGTCGGCAAGTTGACCTCGTGCCGGGCCGCCGACGACCTGCGGGAACTCGCCCGGTTCGCGGGCCGGTACAGGAAGCTGTCCGCTGCCGGCGACCTGCGCGAACGCATCGCGGCTACGGTGCAGGCGTGACCACTTCACTCACGCCCACCCAAGCCGTACTTCAGGCGGCGTGCCTCGCCGCCGGCCTCGACGCGACCGGCGCCGAACCGATGCGGCTCGCCGAGAACGCCATATGGCGTCTTCCCAGGGGGGTGGTGGTGCGTATCGCCCGGCCCGGCCAGTCCGCCGCCGCAACGCGCGAGGTTCAGGTCGCCCGCTGGCTAGCCGCAGAGGGCGTGCCTGCCATACGCGCCCTTGACCTGCGGCAGCCGGTAGTGGCGAACGGGCACCCAGTGACGTTTTGGCAAGAGCTGCCGCCACATGAAATCGGGACCGTCGCCGACGTCGTCGCGCTCCTCAAGCAACTGCACGCCCTGCCGAAGCCAGACCTGCCGCTCGGCGAGCTGGACCCGTTCGTCCGGCTGGTCGAGCGCATCGACGCAGCGAGCTCGCTCTCCGACGATGACCGGCAGTGGCTGCACGACCGCCTCACAGACCTCAAGACTCAGTGGGCTGTTAGGCCGAGGGGCCTGCCGGAGTGTGTAGTCCACGGAGATGCGTGGGTCGGCAACGTGGCGCGCACGGAGGCCGGCCCGTTGTTGATGGACTTCGAGCGCGCTTCGTGCGGCCCGCCGGAGTGGGATCTCGTGTCGACCGCCGTCAAGCTCACCACGACCGGCGCAGTGTCTGCCGAACAGTACGCCGCGTTCTGCGAGACCTACGGCACCGACGTTACGGAGTGGGAAGGGTATGAACTCTTTGCTGGCGTACGCGAGTTTCGGATGACGACCTACGCGGCGCAGCACGCCGCCACCCACCCAGAGTGGCGGCGCGAGGCGCAGTACCGCGTCGACTGCCTCCGCGGCCGGACCGGGGCACCGCCGTGGCGATGGAAGGGGATCATGTAGCCCCGCAGACCTGTGAACACTCGGCGTTCTGGCTCGCCCTCGGCCTCGTCAACGTGCGTCGCGGCGTTCCAGTCGTAGTCCACCTGGACGGGGGCGCGAAGTGCCGTAGGCACTCGTCGCCCCAGCCGAAGGCGGGGTACGTCAGGAAGTCGCAGAACTGTCGTACCGACCCCCTGGTAGTTGCGCAGTGTGGAGCGGACGTAGCCGTGCACGGGCCGGGACGGGAAGCGGAGTGAGGGCTATCACTCATCGCTGTTCCGATGTTCCTCAACCGAGCAGCCGTCCGTGCCGGTCGTCTGTTCGTTCACCCACCGCTGGGCATCCGCGAGGTTGGCTGCGGTGCCTGCGGGCTCGTACGAAAATCCGTTCCATTCCTCCAGGACTCGAAGCTCGTCCGGGCGAAGGTGTCCGCCGCCGCCGTGGAGCGGGCGGTGCCGGCGGTGGACGTCCAGCGGCGGGCGGCGCCGCTTGTTGTACGCGGCGAGCCTGTCGTCGGCGTCGACGCGCGGGACGGCGCGGGATGGCTGGTTCGGCGGTCCGGGTCGGGAGTGCTTGCCCATGAGTCCTATGGTTTCAGGCGGCGACCGTGGTTGGCCGGGCCGCGGTGAGATCCGCCGCGCGGGTGCGGACCTCGTCCACTGCGGTGGTCCGGTACGGGCGTGCGGCGTCGAGCAGAGTGTTGAGCCGGGAGGCCACGAGCGTGGAGTCGACGCGGGTGGCGTCGTCCAGCGCCTGGTGGGCTGCGGCGGCGCCCTGCTCGGGCTCCCCCTCGGTGAACAGGGCAGCGGCCAGGCCGATACGGTCCATGACCTTCACCCGGTCGAAGCCGGGCCTGCGCAGCCGCAGGGCGTCGGTGAAGTACACGCTGGCCACCTGGCGGTCGCCGTGGAGCCCTGAGAGGTCGCGGGCGGAGACCGCGCGGGCGCCGGCGTGCTCGGCGGCGTCGAAGTAGTCCACCCACGCAGGAACGTCGTCGCCCAGGCCGTCCGCGACCAGTTCGTCAGCGGCGCCAAGGTGCTGCTCGGCACTTCGCTCGTCGCCGAGGGCTGCGTGCACCCGGCCGGCCTGGGAGGTGACCAGCGCCCGTGTCGCAGGCATGGTCGCCTTCTTCACGGCGACGCCAAGCAGGCCCAGGGCGTCGGCCGGGTGTCCGAGGTAGATCATCTGGTGGGACATGCGGGTGACGATCTCCACCCCGCGGTCGGGCTGTCCGGCTTCGGAGGCTGCGTAGATGCCGTACGACCAGTACCGCTGGGCGGTGGCGTACCGGCCGCAGTCGTGGCTGACCCATCCGGCCAACGCCGCGAGGTCGGCGGTCGCCGCGAAGACCCTGGCCTTCAGCGAGGCGGGGACGCCGTCCTGGATACGGCGGGCGACTTCGGCGAGCTGGGCGACGATCGCGGAGCGGTACAGACCGCCGCCTTTGGAGGCGTCGGCCCTCGTGAAGAACGCGGTGACCTCTTCCAGCGCCGTAGTGGTGTCGGTGTCGAAGCCCTTGGTGTCGCGGTTCAGGCGCCGGGCGGTGCCGCCCAGCATTCGCTCGGCGGCCAGGATCAGCGGGGCGCCGAGGGCGAGCTTGAGGGTGTCGCGGCGGTCTAGGAAGAGATCCATCTGGGTCCATCCGGCCAGGGTCTGGGCGGCTGCCTCGGTCAGCAGCGGGAGCTGGATGCTATCCAGCGTGGGCCCGGCGGCCGTCAGGCCCAGATCACCCGGCGTGAGCGGCTGGCCGACCGCCTTGCAGATGACGGCCGCCAACAGCGCGGGAACCGGTGGGCGGGGCCGTTCGCCGTCGATCCAGCGGCGGATGCGGGTCGCATCGGGTGCGATCTGCCGGTGACCTAGGGCTTTCGCTTCGGCGGCGATCAGGCGGGCGATCTCGCCGTGGGACAGGCCGGTGGCCGCGATCCACAGCGCGAGGTCGGGGTTGCTCGATCTGCCGGTCATCGCCGTCTCACCCTCCCCGACTCCACCGTCACGGAGCGTGGCAGTTTCGCCACGGTTCGCGGCACCTACGGTACTTGTTAGGGCACTGGCCAGGGGCGGATTCTGCTCAGGCGGTAGCTGCCCGGCTATCCGCATGAGGCAAGGGGAAGGACGAACGCATGGCGACGCTTGCACCCCCAGCTCAGACTCCGTGGGCGATGCGGCTGGTCACCGACCGGCTCCCGGTCGGCCCGCCGTCGTACGCCGCGGTGACGCTCGACCCGGCGACGCAGACCGCCCGCTACACCGACGCCGCCGGCCAGGTGGTGGAGATGGGCAAGCATGGAACGTCGCGTACGACGGGCACGGCATCGATGTCCGGCGGCGGGGACGGGGAGAAGCCGCAGCCGCAGACGCAGGACGACCACACCACCGACTACGAGTCGGACTGAACGATGGCCTCCACCGTCCTGGTCGTCACCGCGCTGGAAGACGTCACCGCGGACTGGGTCATCGCCGCGCTGAACGAGCGTGAGGTGCCCGTCGCACGGGTCGACCCGGCCGACATCGGTCTCGGCCTGACCTTCGGCGCCTGCATCGGCGCCGGGGCGCCGGCTTGGGCGGGGCGGCTGGTCACCGGCAGCCGGGAGGTGGAGCTGGGGGAGGTGGCGGCGGTGTACTACCGCCGCCCCACCCCCTATGCCGCCCGGTTCGAGCACCTGCCCGCCCAGCAACGCGACTTCGCCGCCGCCGAGGCCCGGCACGGGCTCGGCGGGGTGCTCAACCACCTGCACGGTGTCCGCTACGTCAACCACCCCGGCGCGGTCACGGCTGCCGACTTCAAGCCCGCCCAGCTCCAGCTCGCCTCCCAGCTCGGCCTGGCCGTGCCGCCGACGCTGGTCACCAACGACGTGGAGCAGGCGCGGAAGTTCGCCGCCGACCACGGCCCCGTCATCTACAAGACGTTCCGCGGCCTGCCCCGCGACGAGGACGGGCACACCGGCGCGATCTGGGCCCAGCGCGTCGACCCCGAGTCCTTTGACGACACGCTCGCGGTGACCGCGCACCTGTTCCAGGCGGAGATCCCCAAGACCAGCGACGTGCGCGTCACGGTGGTCGGTCGGCGGGTGTTCGCCCAGCAGATCGCCGCCCCGGACGCCGCGCTGGACTGGCGCCGCGGCGACTGGGATCAGCTCCTGCACGCTCCGATCGCCATGCCGACCTCGGTCGAGTCCGCGCTGCACAGCTACCTGTCGGCGTTCGGCCTTGTCTTCGGCTGTTTTGACTTTGCCCTCACCGGCGACGGCGACGCGGCGGAGGACTGGGTGTTCATCGAGTGCAATCCGAACGGCCAGTGGGGCTGGCTGCCGGACGTCGGCGACATCACGACGGCGTTCGCCGACATCCTGAGCACGAGCATGAAAGGAGGTGGGGCGCGATGACGGTGCCCGCCGACCTGGAGATTGACGCTTTCCGGCTGCGCGAGGCGATGGTGAAGGCCCTCGCCGAGGACGGCGTCCTTGCCGATCCCGGCTGGCGGGCGGCCGTGGAGACGGTGCCGAGGCACCGTTTCGTGCCGGGCTTCTACCTGCCGGCCGACGAGCGCGACGGGCAGGGGCTGACGGTGTGGGAGCCGGTCACCGCCGAGGTCGACTATGGCCGCTGGCTAGCCGCGGCGTACTCCGACACGACGCTGATCACGCAGTTCGACGGCGACGAGCCGGACTGGAAGCAGGCCGCCGTACGGCACGGCGGGGCGCCGACCTCGTCGTCCACGCTGCCGTCGTTGGTCGTACGGATGTGGGCGGATGCGGACGTGCGCGAGGGGCACACGGTGCTGGAGATCGGCACCGGCACCGGCTACTCCACCGCGCTCGCCTGCGAACGTCTCGGCTCGGCCGATGTCACGAGCATCGAGGTCGATCCTCACCGCCTGAAGCAGGCGGCCAGCGCGCTGTATGCCTGCGGTTTCACCCCCACCCTGGCAGTGGCGGACGGGCTGTACGGCTACTGGCCGGAGGCTAAGTTCGACCGGATCGTGGCCGCCTGCTCTTTCCGCGGTGTCCCTCTGGCCCTGCTCGCCCAGACACGGCCGGGCGGGAAGATCCTGCTCACCCTGTCTGGCTGGCTCTACGGGTACGCACGCGTCCTGCTCACCGTGAACGGCGACGGTACCGCCGAGGGCCAGCTCATGGGCGGCACCGTCTCCTTCATGTCCGCCCGCACCCACGCGGCGCCGATGTTCGGCAACCCCGCCCACTGGGCCGCTGGCCTCCCGGAGACGGGCCGCGCCGCCCGGCACTCCCCGGAGCGGATCACCGCGGCGACCGAGGAGGCGTTCCACCTGCTGTTCCTCGCCCAGTGCGCGGTGCCCGACGCGCAGATGACGACCGTCGGCGACGTCGTGCACCTGGTCGACGTCATGACCGGCTCCGCCGCCACCCTCACCCCGCGCGAGGGCCGGTGGGAGGTGAGTGAGGGCGGCCCGGTCAAGCTGTGGGAGCGGATCGAGGCCGTGCTGTCCGCGTACGACGAGGCCGGCCGGCCGGGGCCTCAGACGTTCACGCTGCACGTCTACGACGGCGGGCAGCACCTGCGCCACCCGCAGCTGCCTGGCCTGCCGCTGCCCCGGCCCTGACCACTCCGCGGGCCCGGAAGTCTCCGGGCACCCGGAGCGTGGCCGTTGCGTCAGGGCTTGAAGACATCAGCTGCGGCTGACACGACGGTTCCCACCGTGGCTAGCCCAGTCAGTACAGCAGCGACAGTTGCCACCTTTTCCGCGAAGGAGAGGCGCTGCCAGGCGGGGCCGGAAGGAAGATCGGACGCCACGACCAAAGTCGGTCTGGTGGCGCGCACCCCGACGAAGTGTCTTACTGCGTTGCCGATACACCACAGGAGAAGTGCGCCCAACACCACCAACGAACTGGTTGGAAGCTGGCCGCCCGCCTGCGTGAGCGCGTGCTTGCCGTTCGCGAGAACGACCTCCTCTTGAGAGGTCGGGTACACGGTGATGCTGTACCAAAGGACGAAGGCCCAGAGCCCGACCCCCGCCAGGGAACTACGCAAGCGCTTGGCCGCTGGCGAGCGGGTCTGGTCATGGCGGCCCGCGGCTTGGTCTGTCAGGAGTTCGCCGATGCGGGCTTCGAGGCCGCGAGCCCAAGTGTTGTGGGTGTCAGTTTTGACCTCCACGGCCGTGCGATCTGGGTCGATTGTGATGCTGCATTCAGATCCAGGAGCGGGCCCTTGTGCGGTGATCGTAAGATTGTCCCAGGGCTTATTGGTGCCGACGTCTGGGGACGCTTCCACCTCGGCAACGAGGGCAGCCAGGGTGTCCGCCTGAAAGTGGTAAGTGCCAAAGTTCGTACTGAAGGACACTGATCCCGGCGCCATGTCTTCGCCAACCATGGCCGCCAGGTTGCGCAGTTGAGCCTGTCCGAAGCGACAGCCGTAGTACCGCTTGGTGTTCTTATAGAGCGATGGCATGTCGGCATGTTGCCAGTGCGCCTTGGATCATCGCCACGCCCTTGCCTCAACGGGCGCGAACTTCCGTTAGAGGTTGTCCCGTATGGGGCGTGAGTTATCGGGCGAGGACCAGGTTGTGTAGACGGGCGATGCCGAGCATGGCCTGGTGAACGCCGTTGCCCTTGAGGCGGCAGTCGCGCAGAGGGCACCGGCCTTCTCATCCCGCACCGCAGACGACGTGGCCAGGCGCACCGCAGCCCGCAGCAGGAAGCGGAGAAACCGCGTCGCTTGCGGTTCCGCCTGTTCTCCGCGGCCGGCAGCTCGTCACCACCGGTCGGCGCCTTGCTGTGCCGGAGGTGCTAGACGCCGGTCAGGGCGACGACCTACCCGCGCCCTGACCGGCGGCCAGGCTCAAGTGCTGCCATCGAGATGCGAGCGAGCCGCTTGAACGAAGTCTGTTCGCACTTCGTGGAAACGCTGCCACCGCCCGTGGGGGTAGCGCTCCACAGCTTCGCTTTGCGACAGCTGGTGTGCGTATGTGAAAAGGAGGGCCGTGGTGTCAGAGGCAGATAGCAAGTCCAAGGCGAGGATCTGGAGGCCGAGGTGCTGTCCGTACTCCGTTCGGCCCGGATCGTCGGAGTCCATTCCCCGCAGCTCGCGTAGCGAACTGAGAACCGCCGCGATCGGCCGATGCTGCTCAGAGGGAGCTTCGAGCTGCTCACGCTGCCCGGCTTCTTCGAGTACTCCCATCGCTCGCGCGGCAGTGAGTGCCTGCTCCAGCTCGAAGATCGTCTGGACCATGACGCCCTGCAAGGTGTAGCCCTTAGAGACGATCTGCTCAGGTCCTTCCAGCTCGATCTTGCGATATGCGTCGGTTGCGCCCACAAACCGAGAATGAGCCGCTTCGAGTCCCAGCTCGGCCTCCGGCAAATCTTCGTCAGCGAGATGTCCTGCTACCTCTCCGGCAGCCAGCCTGAACTCATCCACGGCGCCGAGATATTCGACCCAGACGTCGCGTCTTACGGTCCGACGCCACTGTGCATTTTGGTCTCGTCCCTGCGCCTTGACCGCTTCGATGGCTGCGTTCGCCTGCTCCTGCATGCCGCGTGCCTGCCAGCGGGCCCCAAACAGGCCAAGCGCCACACCTGCCACCGCGATCAGCGCCGCGAGTACGGCAGCTGCCCCCTGATCCATCCCGGCATTGTTTCACGCTGAAGATCACGCCAAAGGGGAACCCGTCCGCGCCGGCTGGTGGCTGCGAATGCGACGGGGTAGCCGGCCGTCTCATGACTGCGGCCAACTGGCCACTGAGTGGCCATGGTTCGTGAAAGTCGGCCACGGGGCCTGAGATCCCGCAGGGCTCCTGGGGCGGATTCGCCCACGGCAGACGAGAAAGAGGCCCAAAGGGCTGGAACATCCTCCGGGACTATGTCAACGTACAACGCCCCGTAAAATACCAGGTCAGGGAACCCGCGCCCTGCTTCGGCCGAGACCCGACTCAAGGAGGCCCATCTGTCGGATTCCGCTCTCCGATCCGCTCGTTTCACTGATCCCATCCGCTTGGCATTTGGCGCCTTCGAACGCGGGCGCTGCACAGGAGTGAGAGGACTACAGCACCGTCTGCGCTGCGCGTCTGTGCGGCTGGACTGTTTGGCGAGGACTTGGCTGCCACGCGGCTACCGCTGAAACCGAGTGGTCCTCACACGCATCGCGACGCACCCGGAGCCGCGACGTGATGCGTCGCTCGACCTGCCGGTGCTCCCGAACCGTTGTGGCAGGAAGCCTTGACGGCTCACTGGCGGTGGGCTTTTGGCGCTCGCGATGGATGGCACGCCAGGGGCTTTGGTCCAACCGGCTGGCCTTCCGAGCGTCGTCCGCCGATAAGGAGGTCCGTGGACCTTCCCCGTGCGGGGCGCAACATAGACGACGATCGCCGGTTAGCCAAACCGGCGATCGTGACGAGCATTGAGGGTGTTCCCGCGGCTGTGCTTGGCGGTGGAGCCGTTGCGGAACGCAGTCGGTAGTGCCGCAAGACGCAAGGAGGTAATGAGCGGCTCCCGCCTGCGGCTTCTCTGATCTGCAGCGCCGGTTCACTCAAAGTAGCGATAGCCACGTCGAGTTGGCGTGAGGGCTTTGTGCGTTGCTGATCCCGCCTCCGTCGCTCTGTGCGCTCCCTCTCAAGGAATTCACCTGATGTGCCGAACCGCGAGACCCCCTGCCCTTTTTCGCCCCGGGCTGGCAGGTCCGTCCTCCTTGTACGCCGACTTCTTGTCCAGTTGGGACCGTGAGGCGGCGTCATGGCGGTAGCGGTTCGACCTGGGCAGAAGCTGACGGTTGACGAGGTCTGCGACGAGCTTCAGATCGCCCGATCGACCTTCTACGACTGGCGTCAGAAGGGGCGCGGCCCGCGCTGCATTCGACTGCCCAACGGCTCGCTTCGGATACGGCGCAGCGATTTCGAGAACTGGCTTATGGATTGCGAGGACCCTTCTTGATGGACACCAGCTCGTTGGACGTTCGTTTCTATCCGATAGAGACGAACAAGCGGGCCAATGGCAACACCTACACCGTCCGCTGGAAGGTCGCCCACAAGAAGCACAGCAAGACCTACAAGAAGAGCGCGGTAGCCGACGACGAGCGCTCGAAGCTGATGTCCGCGCACAGGAAGCGTGAGCCGTTCGACATCGAAACGGGTCGGCCTATCTCCTGGACGTCGAAGGCCACCGAGGCCAATTGGTACGACTTCGCTGTCGAGTACGTCGACTGGAAATGGCCCCGTGCTTCCGGAAACACCCGGAAGAACATGGCCAAGGCACTCACGCACGCGACCGTCGCCCTGCTGCGCACGCCTCCGCCTAAGCACTTCGAGCCTGTGATGGTCCGCAGGGCGCTGCGGGAGTACGCGTTCAACGTCAATCGGCGCACCGACCCCGAGAACCCGGTGCCGGCCGAAGTGCAGACGATCCTCGACTGGGTCAAGCGCAACGCACTCCCCATGAGTGCCTGGGAGAAGACCGAGACGGTCGACAAGGTCGTCATGGCTCTCGGCACCCTCCTGGACGGGACCGCGGCAGCCGCAAGCTCCGTCACGCGCAACGACCGGATCATGAACCTGGTCATGGGCTACGCGATCAGGCACAACTACCTGAAGGTCAATCCTCTCCCAAAGGGCAAGGGGGAGCGCACGGCACCGAAGGTGGCGCAGGCCATCGACAAGCGATGCCTGCTGAACCGCGACCTGGTTGCCCAGATGCTGGAGTGGATAGGCAGGCGTCCGCGTCGCGGACGCCTCTACCGGGCCTTCTTCGCCACCCTCTACTACGCGGGTCTCCGCCCCGAGGAGGCCGTTGCCCTCCGTGTGGGTGACGCCACCTTGCCGGAGACAGGCTGGGGCGAGTTCCTCGTCCATGAAGCCCAGCCCGAAGTCGGCAGCCAGTGGACCGACACCGGCGACGTCCACGAGGAACGGGACCTAAAGGGCCGAGGGGAGGGCGACACGCGCATGGTCCCCATCCACCCTTCCCTGGTCGCACTCCTCCGCGAGATCATCAAGGAGTACGACCTCAAGCCCGCCGACCTCCTCTTCCCGGGAGAGAAGGGGGGCATGCTGGCGGGTTCGGTCTTCCGGCGTGTCTGGGCGAAGGCGCGCGAGGAGATCCTTGACGAGCACGAGTTCAAGTCACCGACCGGCAAGCGCGTGTACGACTTGCGTCACACCTGCCTGACGACATGGCTCAACAACGGCATCCCGCCGGCCCAGGTCGCCGAGTGGGCCGGGAACAGCGTGCCGGTGCTGCTGGCCATCTATGCACGCTGCATCGTCGGCCAGCTGGATGACTACCTAAAACGGATAGAAGACGTCCAAGCTCTCCCAAAGGTAGCGGCGTGAAGAGCGGCCTCGGAGCCCCCAGGAAGATGGGCTCCGAGGCCGCTCTCTTGTGTGCTCGGAGGGGCTCGGAGAACGGTCTCGCGACCCCAGATCTTGTGGGACGTATGTGGGACGGACGCCCGTAGAAGCCCGGTTTTGGCCGGTGTCAGCCGGACTCGGCCCCTGGCGGAGGCGAAGACTCCGATTAACATGAAAGACCAAAAAACGCATTCTGACCTGCGAAAACGTCGCCAGCCAGACCGACGGTCAGTGGCGCCCCCGGCAGGACTCGAACCTGCGGCCAAGCGCTTAGAAGGCGCCTGCTCTATTCCGGCGTTTGGCTCGTCCAGATCGACCGCTCGCTGGCTGGGCGTCAGCGATTTTGGGTCAGCATGGCGATTCGCTCACGGCAGACGCATTGAGCCCGGAAGGGACTGGAATTGCGCGGCGAAGCAAGTGAACCTAGAGCAGCTCACGGAAGATCGTCTGCGTGGTCGGCGGAACATAGCACGGGATCGCCGGTTACCCAAACCGGCGATCCTCCGGACTATTGAAGAGGTTCGGTCGCCGTGCGATTCACAGGCGGTGCCCGGACCGCCGTGCCTACCCCCACGCCTCACCCCAAGGAGCTCACACATGGCCGCAGTTGTTGGCGCCAAAACGTTTCATCTGACCGATCGGCAGTGCTTTTCGATCCTGGACTGGGCCGCCGAGCAGCCGCAGAACGGCCTCGTACTGCGGGCCTTTCTGGCGTCCATCGCCCTCGCGGCGCTGCAGCCGAAGGAGGCCCTGGTGCTGCGTGTCCGAGACGTGGAACTCGCGGACGACGGTAGTGGTTGGCTGCTGATCCACCCTCAGGGACAAGAGCGCCGCGAGACGGATTCGGAGCGCGCGGGCGCCGAACGGCGTGTTCCTGCCTGCCGGGAGTTGGTGGCGCTCCTGAAGGCGGAGATCGCCCGGCGCGATCTCCGCCCCGATGATGCGATATTCGTTCTCGACGATGGGCGACCGCTGACCGCCCCGGTCTACCGCAAGATCTGGCAGCAAGCGCGGGCGGCGGTTCTGGAAGCGCACGAGGCCGACTCGTCGCTCGGCAGGAATATCTCCGCTCTGCGTGACGCGTGCATCGCGGCGTGGCTGAAGAACGGTGACCAGAGCGCGGCGCACATCTTCGTGGTGGCCGAGTGCGCCGGAATGAGCGCTCCTCGCCTCGCCGAACGCTTCGCGCACTGCCTTCGCAAGCCGACACGGGATGAAATCCCTTGGGACCGGCTCGAAGCTGCCCTCGCCCTTCCTGACCTGTCGAGTGAGCCGGCCCCGACCGCCGTGCGCCGTCCGTAGCGCTGTTCCGCGTTGCGGATCGTCCGCGATCCTTTCCTGCCGCATGACAAGACAACGGGTGGGCGGAAGAACTGGATTTCCGTCCACCCGGGCTCCCTCCTCCCCAACCTCACAGAGAACCATCGATGCCTGGACGATCTTTGCTTGCCGCCACCGCTTCCTCAGGCGCCGTATCCGCCGCCTTCCTGAACGTGAAGGACGCCGCCGACTACCTCGGCCTCTCACCCCACACGCTCTACGTCTGGCGCCACCGTCGCCAAGGTCCCCCGAGCTTCCGCATGGGACCTCGCGGTCGCGTCATGTACCGGCTCGAAGCGCTCGACGCCTGGGTCCGCGAACAGGAACAGGCCGACTCCCGCTCCAACCCGGCCCTCAACCCGCTCAACACCACCCTGCAGGAGCGGTCCAGCCGCTTCCTCGGCGTCTGAAGCCCCAAGCGCCGTAGAGCAGCGCCGCCCCCAGCCTCATCACCAAGGAGTTCCACCTGGCCGGCTACATAGAAGACCGATGGCTGAAGAAGCGCCCGAACCCGAAAACCGGCAAGCGCGACCGCACCGCCATGTACGGCAAGTGCACCCGCTACCGCGTCAAGGGCATCCCCGGCGTGAAGGACCGGTCCTTCGACGCCCTCCAGGACGCCAAGACCTGGCTCGCCCAGGCTCAGACCGACGCCCGCCGAGGCGAGTTCGTCGATCCCCGCGATGGGGCCATCTCCCTCAAGGACTACATCGCGACCCACTGGTGGCCCACCCAGAGCGGTGACCCGTCCACGATCGAGCGGATCGAGCAGAGGGTACGCCGGCACATCGTTCCCCACCTGGGTGCTCAGCCGCTGAACGCCATAGGCACGGAAGTCCTGCGCCACTGGAAAAAGCGGTTGGAGAAGGACCTCGGTCCGACCTCGATCCGTCTGGTCTGGGCGACGCTCTCCAGTGTCCTCCAGGCCGCCGTCGAGGACCGTCGCCTCGGACGCAACCCGTGCCGCTCCAGCACGGTCGGCCCGCCGGCAGCCACCCCCGGCAGGGTCGAGGCGTGGCCGCCCGAACGGGTGCTCGCGGTACGGGCGGCCATGCCGGACCGCTATCGGCTCCTCCTCGTGATCGGAGCAGGCCTTGGGCTCCGCCAAGGGGAGGCGCTCGGGCTCTCAGCGGATGACATCGACTTCGAGAAGGAAGTCGTCCACGTCCGGCGGCAGGTCAAGATGGTGCGGACGAAGCTGTGTTTCGCGCTTCCCAAGGGGCGCAAGGTCAGGGACGTGCCGTTGCCACCCAGCGTGGCCCGGGCCATCCGGCAGCACATGGAGCAGTTCGCGCCGGTGCCGGTCACGCTGCCCTGGGACGACCCGACTCCTGCCGAGACGCCGGTGGAAGCCAAACACCGGCGGCCGAGGACCTACAGCCTCCTGGTGACGGGACGCGAGCGGAAGGCCATCAACCGGAACTACTTCAACTCCTACGTGTGGAAGCCCGCTCTGGCTGAGGCGGGCGTGATCGCTCCGCTGGAGGAGGGCAGCGCCGACGGCGCTCGCGTGTGGGAGCCGTCCCGGGAGCACGGCTTCCACGCTCTGCGCCACTTCTTCGCCTCCGAGGAACTGGAGGCTGGCGAATCGGTTGTCTCCCTGGCACGCTGGCTGGGGCACTCCGATCCCGGGTTCACGCTGCGGAAGTACTCCCACTTCCTGCCCCGCGCCGGCGCACGGGGCACCGCCGCCATCGACGCGATCTTCGCGTAGCCGTGGCCGGTCGGCAGGACCTGTGGAGCGAGGCTCGTAGCCCACCGCGGGCCCAAAGTCCCAGAGAAGTCCCAGAGATGCCGCCGCACCCCTCCCTGACCCGCTGAGCCGCAGGTCAGACCGGGTGCGGCGGCATCCTCGTATCAAATGTCCCGGAACGTCTCGATCTGCGCCCCGATCGAGTTCAGCCGCTCCGCCAGGTCCTCGTATCCGCGGTTGATGACGTACACGTTGCGCAGCACCGACGTGCCCTCGGCGGCCATCATCGCCAGCAGGACGACCACCGCGGGGCGCAGGGCAGGCGGGCACATCATCTCGGCGGCGCGCCAGCGGGTCGGGCCCTCCACCAGGACGCGGTGGGGGTCGAGGAGCTGGAGCCGGCCGCCGAGGCGGTTCAGGTCGGTCAGGTAGATCGCGCGGTTGTCGTAGACCCAGTCGTGGATGAGGGTCTGGCCCTGGGCGACCGCCGCGATGGCCGCGAAGAAGGGGACGTTGTCGATGTTCAGGCCGGGGAACGGCATGGGGTGGATCTTGTCGATCGGCGCCTCCAGCTTGGAGGGGCGGACGCTGAGGTCCACCAGCCGGGTGCGGCCGTTGTCGGCGAAGTACTCGGGCGTGCGGTCGTGGTCGAGGCCCATTTCCTCCAGGACCGCCAGCTCGATCTCCAGGAACTCGATGGGCACCCGGCGCACCGTCAGTTCCGACTCGGTGACGACGGCCGCCGCGACCAGGCTCATCGCCTCGACCGGGTCCTCGGAGGGGGAGTAGTCCACGTCGACGTCGATGGTCGGCACGCCGTGCACGGTGAGTGTGGTCGTGCCGATGCCGTCGACCTTGACACCGAGGGCCTCCAGGAAGAAGCACAGGTCCTGGACCATGTAGTTGGAGGAGGCGTTGCGGATGACGGTGATGCCGTCGTGCCGGGCGGCCGCGAGCAGCGCGTTCTCGGTCACCGTGTCGCCGCGTTCGGTCAGGACGATGGGCCGGTCGGGGCTGACCGCGCGATCGACCTGGGCGTGGTACTGGCCCTCCGTGGCGGCGATGTCCAGGCCGAAGCGGCGCAGCGCGATCATGTGCGGCTCGACCGAGCGCGTACCGAGGTCGCAGCCGCCGGCGTACGGCAGTTTGAAGTGGTCCATGCGGTGCAGCAGCGGGCCGAGGAACATGATGATGGAGCGGGTGCGGCGGGCCGCGTCCGCGTCGATCGCCGCCAGGTCCAGCTCGGCCGACGGCACGATCTCCAGGTCGACGCCGTCGTTGATCCACCGGGTGCGCACGCCGATGGAGCCCAGCACCTCCAGGAGGCGGTACACCTCCTCGATGCGGGCGACGCGGCGCAGCACCGTGCGCCCCTCGTTGAGCAGTGAGGCGCACAGCAGCGCCACGCACGCGTTCTTGCTCGTCTTCACGTCGATGGCACCGGACAGCCGGCGCCCGCCGACCACCCGCAGATGCATCGGACCGGCGTAGCCGAGCGACACGATCTCGCTGTCGAGGGCCTCCCCGATGCGCGCGATCATCTCAAGGCTGATGTTCTGGTTGCCGCGCTCGATCCGGTTGACGGCGCTCTGGCTGGTGCCGAGCGCCTCGGCCAGCTGCGACTGCGTCCAGCCCCGGTGCTGCCGGGCGTCACGGATGAGCTTGCCGATGCGTACGAGGTAGTCGTCTGCCATGAGCTTGAGGTTATCTCAGATATGAGATGGGTCCCGACCGGGGGGTCCGTTCGGGTGATGGGCCGTCAACCCCGTCCGGCGGCCTCAGTGTCGTTTCGACGACGTGGTGCGCCGCCACCCGAAAGGTCCGGGCAGATCCATCGATGTCGTACGGCGTCCCGTACTGCTGCGCGTGTACCGGGGGCCGTTCTTGCCGCCGCCGGTGGTGATGGACCAGGAGCGCTTGTTGATGTTGAGCCGCACGCCGGGAAGAATCCGGAAACTCTTACGGAACGTGAGGGGCATTCAGGGCCTCCTTTCGGTGTCACCGGGTTTCCCCGGTTCCGTTCGGTTACCCCGAGTTCGCACTCTGATGGCACGACCGGCGGCGCGGAGTGGCGGCGCGGAGTGGCGGCGGCGCGGCGCGGCGGCGGCGTGGCGTGGCGGCGCGGTGTGCGGCGCGACCCCGCCCGTCGTCGTCTCCGCGGTGACGATCCGGCCGTCCCGGGCGCGAGCGGCGGCGGCCGTCGTGTGGTTGTCGCCCTGCGGTGCGTGCGGGCGACGTCGGCCGCGGCCGCGATGAGCTCCTGATCGACGTGTTGGTTCCGTGGGGTCGTCTGCTCCGCCTCCGCGGGGTGCCGGACGGCAGTGACGCCGAGTGGTGAAGGCGCGCAAGCGCATATCGGCCACTGCGGGATGCGCCACAGGCGCCGCCCGGGCATGACCAACGGCCCCGGGTGTACTAGAGTTATCTCGACATCGAGATATCTGCCGAGAAGCACCGCAGCCGTCACCCGGGTAAGGGCTACCTAACTTAGCCTTACCTTATCGGATCGGTCGAGAGGCCATGGCGGCAGGATCGTGGTGGTACGCGCACATCAATGAAGGAGACTGTCGTGTCGGCGAACAGCTTCGACGCCCGCAGCACGCTGCAGGTGGGCGACGAGTCGTACGAGATCTTCCGGCTGGACAAGGTGGAGGGGTCGGCCCGCCTTCCCTACAGCCTCAAGGTCCTGCTGGAGAACCTGCTCCGCACCGAGGACGGCGCGAACATCACCGCCGACCACATCCGTGCCCTCGGCGGATGGGACTCGCAGGCCCAGCCCAGCCAGGAGATCCAGTTCACGCCGGCCCGCGTGATCATGCAGGACTTCACCGGCGTTCCCTGTGTTGTGGACCTCGCGACCATGCGTGAGGCCGTGAAGGAGCTGGGCGGCGACCCGGCGAAGATCAACCCCCTCGCCCCGGCCGAGCTGGTCATCGACCACTCCGTCATCGCCGACAAGTTCGGCACGAACGACGCCTTCAAGCAGAACGTCGACCTGGAGTACGGCCGCAACAAGGAGCGCTACCAGTTCCTGCGCTGGGGCCAGACCGCCTTCGACGAGTTCAAGGTCGTCCCGCCCGGCACCGGCATCGTTCACCAGGTGAACATCGAGCACCTGGCCCGTGTCGTGATGGTCCGCGAGGGCAAGGCCTACCCGGACACCCTGGTCGGCACCGACTCGCACACCACCATGGTCAACGGTCTGGGCGTGCTGGGCTGGGGCGTCGGCGGCATCGAGGCCGAGGCCGCCATGCTCGGCCAGCCGGTCTCCATGCTGATCCCGCGCGTCGTCGGCTTCAAGCTGACCGGCGAGCTCCAGGCGGGCACCACCGCCACCGACCTCGTGCTGACCATCACCGAGATGCTGCGCAAGCACGGCGTCGTCGGCAAGTTCGTCGAGTTCTACGGCGAGGGCGTCGCCGCAACCTCCCTGGCTAACCGCGCCACCATCGGCAACATGTCGCCGGAGTTCGGCTCCACCGCCGCGATCTTCCCGATCGACGACGAGACGATCAGCTACATGCGGCTCACCGGCCGCAGCGAGCAGCAGCTCGCCCTGGCCGAGGCGTACGCCAAGGAGCAGGGCCTCTGGCTCGACCCGGCCGCCGAGCCCGACTTCTCCGAGAAGCTGGAGCTCGACCTGGCGACGGTCGTCCCCTCCATCGCCGGCCCGAAGCGTCCGCAGGACCGCATCGTCCTCGCCGAGGCCGCCCAGCAGTTCGCGAAGGACGTCCTCAACTACGTCGAGGCGCCCGTCGCCCCGCAGACCACCGCGGCCTCCCCGGTCGACGAGGCGAGCGACGAGTCCTTCCCGGCCTCCGACGCCCCGGCCTACGGCAACCAGGAGAACGGCGCCGGCGCCCCGCAGCACGCCGACGGCACCGGTGCCGCCGTCCCGTCGGCCCCGGTCACCGTCACCGCCCCCGACGGCTCGACCTACGAGATCGACCACGGCGCCGTGACCGTCGCGGCCATCACCTCCTGCACCAACACCTCCAACCCGTACGTCATGGTCGCCGCCGCGCTGGTGGCCAAGAAGGCGGTGGAGAAGGGCCTGACCCGCAAGCCGTGGGTCAAGACCACCCTCGCCCCGGGCTCCAAGGTGGTCACCGACTACTTCGAGAAGGCGGGTCTGACCCCGTACCTCGACAAGGTCGGCTTCAACCTCGTCGGCTACGGCTGCACCACCTGCATCGGCAACTCCGGCCCGCTGCCGGAGGAGGTCTCCAAGGCCGTCAACGACCACGACCTCGCGGTCACCTCGGTCCTCTCCGGCAACCGGAACTTCGAGGGCCGCATCAACCCCGACGTCAAGATGAACTACCTGGCGTCCCCGCCGCTGGTCGTGGCCTACGCGCTCGCCGGGTCCATGAAGGTGGACATCACCAAGGACTCCCTGGGCACCGACCAGGACGGCAAGCCGGTCTTCCTGAAGGACATCTGGCCGACGGAGGCCGAGGTCAACGAGGTCGTCGCCAACGCCATCGGCGAGGACATGTTCTCCAAGTCCTACGCCGACGTCTTCGCGGGTGACGCCCAGTGGCAGGCGCTGCCGATCCCGACCGGCAACACCTTCGAGTGGGACGCCGAGTCGACCTACGTGCGCAAGCCCCCGTACTTCGAGGGCATGACGATGGAGACCACCCCGGTCTCCGACATCTCCGGCGCCCGGGTGCTGGCCAAGCTGGGCGACTCGGTCACCACCGACCACATCTCCCCGGCCGGTGCCATCAAGGCCGACACCCCGGCCGGCAAGTACCTCACCGAGCACGGTGTGGAGCGCCGCGACTTCAACAGCTACGGCTCCCGCCGCGGCAACCACGAGGTCATGATCCGCGGTACGTTCGCCAACATCCGCCTGCGCAACCAGATCGCGCCGGGCACCGAGGGTGGCTACACCCGCGACTTCACCCAGGCGGACGCGCCGGTGTCGTTCATCTACGACGCCTCGCAGAACTACCAGGCCGCCGGCATCCCGCTGGTCGTCCTGGCCGGCAAGGAGTACGGCTCCGGCTCGTCCCGCGACTGGGCCGCCAAGGGCACCGCGCTCCTCGGCGTCAAGGCCGTCATCGCCGAGTCCTACGAGCGCATCCACCGCTCGAACCTCATCGGCATGGGCGTGCTGCCGCTGCAGTTCCCGGAGGGCCAGTCCGCCGAGTCCCTCGGCCTCACCGGTGAGGAGACCTTCGACTTCACCGGCGTCGAGGAGCTCAACAACGGCACCACCCCGCGCACGGTGAAGGTCACCACCGACACCGGCGTCGAGTTCGACGCGGTCGTCCGCATCGACACCCCCGGCGAGGCGGACTACTACCGCAACGGCGGCATCATGCAGTACGTGCTGCGCAGCCTGATCCGCAAGTAGGCGGACCGCGCTGCGGTTCGAGGGCCGCGTTCCCGGGTCACCGGGGGCGCGGCCCTCGCCGTTCAAGCGGCGCGGGCGGGTCACGCGGCGTGGGCGGGTCACGCGGCGCGGGCGGGTCACTCGCCGCGGTACTTCGCCGCCGCGGCCTGGGCGAGGTCCTGGGACTTCTCCAGGGCCGTGTCCACCGACTGCCGCCCGGCGATGGCCGCGGCGATCTGCTCGGAGACCGCCGTACCCAGCACGGCGAACTCGGGAATGCTCAGGAAACCGATGCCGTCGTAGGGGCGGGGAGCGACGCCGGGGTCCTTCGGGTCGGCGGAGTCCGTCGCCGCCGTGTACTCCTGCCGGTACCAGGCACCGGCCGCCTGCTGGTACTCGGGCTTCTCGTAGAGCGACTTGCGGTTCCCGGCGGGGGCCGAGGTCCAGCCCACCTCCCGGCCGACCAGTTCCTGGAACTCCTTGGAGGAGGCCCAGGAGATGAACTCCCAGGCGGCGTCCTTGTTCTCGGCCGCCTGCTGGATGCCCCAGGCCCAGGTCCACAGCCAGCCGGCCTTCTCGGTCCGCTCGTGCGGGGCCGGGACGTAGCCGACCTTGCCCTTGACCGAGGAGCTGTCGGCCTCGATCGACGAGGCCAGCGACGTGGCGTCGTACATCATGGCGCACTTGCCCTGGACGAACCGGTCCAGGATCTCCAGCACGCCCATCCGCTCCGCGCCGGGCTGGCCGTGGGAGCGGAGCAGGCCGACGTAGAACCCGACGGCCTCCCTGAACTCCGGTGAGGTCAGGCGGGCGTTCCAGTCCATGTCGTACCAGGCGCCGCCGAAGGTGTTGACGACCGTGTTGATCGGGGCGAGGTTCTGGCCCCAGCCGGGCAGGCCGCGCAGGCAGATGCCGCTCGCGCCGTCGGTTCCGTCGACCCGGGCGGCGAGGTCGGCGACCTGCTGCCAGGTCGGGTTCGGCGGCATCGTCAGCCCGTCCTTGCGGAACAGGTCCTTGCGGTACATCAGGAAGGAGCCCTCGCCGTAGAAGGGTTCGGCGTAGAGCTTGCCGTCCTCCCCGGTCAGCGAGGACGCCAGGTTCGGGAAGACGTCGTCCTGGTCGAAGTCCTCGTCGGCCTTCACGTAGGAGTCCAGCGGGGCAAGCCAGCCGTTGGCGGCGTAGATCGGCACCTCGTACGCGCTGACGCTGGCCACGTCGTAGCGGCCGGCCTGGGTCGCGAACTCGCGGTTCATCTCCTCCCGCGCCTCGTTCTCCGGCAGCACGGTGTAGTCGACGGTGATACCGGTCTCCGCCGTGAAGTGCTTCTTGGTGAGCTTCTTGAGGGTCTGGATCTGCGGCACGTCCGTCGCGAGCACGCTGAGGTCGGCCTGCTCCTCGCCGCCGGGCAGATCGGTGTCACCGCATCCGGCGAGGACCAGACCGGCGGCGACCGCGACGGCCACGGCGGCCTGGGTGAGGCGGCTGCGTTTCATGACATCTCGCCCATACCCACCTTCGCCCGTTGTTAGGCATTCCGTAAAGAACGGATCAATGGCGCCATTCCGGCATGCCGCAGCTCACGGCCGACCGCGTCTGGCCTGGGCGCGTCTGGACAGCGCGTCGGCCGCGACGGCGGCCAGCAGCACCCCACCGGTGATCATGAACTGCACGGCGTCCTGGACGCCCAGCAGCCCCATGCCCGATGCGATCGACTGGATCACCACCACGCCGAGCAGCACCGACCAGGGCGAGCCCCGTCCGCCGAACAGACTCGTCCCGCCGATGACGGCCGCCGCGATCGCGTTGATCAGCAGCATCCCCGAACCGGCGGCACGCGCCGTCGTGGGGCTCGCCGAGGTCAGCCCCGACGCCACGAACAGCCCGCCGACCGCGGCCAGGGTCCCCGACACCATGAACATCGCGACCCGCACCCGCTCCACCCCGATGCCGGCCCGACGCGCCGCCTCGACCCCGCCGCCCAGCGCGTACACCCGCCGCCCGTAGCGGGTCCGGCGCAGCACGTAGTCCGAGACGACCAGGACCACCAGGAAGATCAGCAGGGCGAGCGGCAGCCCCTGGAACCGGTTGAGGGTGAAGGCCGCGGCGAAGGCGATCACCGCGAGGAGCCCCGTGCGCAGCCAGACCTCGCCCCGGGAGCGGTAGGGCATCCCGGCCGCCCGGTGACGGCTCCGGCGGCGGTGGGCGGCCAGGGCGTACCCGGCCGTGCCGAGCGCGGCGACCGCGTACGCCGCCAGGTGGTTGCCGAAGTGGCGGCTGGTCAGCGAGGCGACCAGGCCCTCCTCGTCGATGTTGATCGTGCCGCTGGCTCCCAGCAGGTAGAGCGTCAGGCCGTTCCAGATCAGCAGCCCGGCCAGCGTCACCACGAACGCGGGCACGCCCAGCCAGGCATGGAAAACCCCGTGGAAGGCGCCCACGGCCGTCCCGGCGGCCACCGCCACGATCACCGCCAGCCACTCCGGCACCCCGTGGTTCACGTTCAGCACGGCGAACGCCGCCCCCGCCAGGCCGCTGACCGAACCGACGGACAGATCGATCTCCCGGATCAGCAGGACGAAGACGATGCCGACGGCGACCAGCCCCGTCCCGACGATGTCCACGCTGAGGTTGGACAGGTTGCGCGGCGAGAGGAACTTGTCGTCCAGACCCTGGAAGACGATCCAGATGACGATGAGCCCGGCGATGACCAGGAGCGGCCCTCGCTCCCCGCCGCGCACGCTGCCGCGCACGTCCAGGGCGTACTCCCGCAGGCTGTCCTGCCATCCCCGGGTGCGCCGCTCACCGCGGGCGGTGACCGGTCCGGCGCTGCCCGGCCCGGCAGGCACGCCGTCCCGCCGCGGCCCGCCGCGGCTCACGGCCACGCCTCCTCGTCGCCCTTCGAACGGTGGGCCACGGCGTTGTCCGCCGCCCCGGTGACGGAGGAGATGATCTGCTCCTGGGTCACCGTGCTCACGTCGAACAGCCCGTTGTTGCGGCCCAGCCGCAGTATGGCGACCCGGTCCGCGACGGCCTTGATGTCGCCCATGTTGTGGCTGATGAGGATGATCGCCATACCGCGGTCGCGCACCTCCTCGATGAGGTCGAGCAGATGGCTGGTCTGCTCCACGCCGAGGGCGGCGGTGGGCTCGTCGAGCAGCAGCACCTTGGGCGCGCCCATGAGCGAGCGGGAGATCGCCACGGCCTGCCGCTGCCCGGCCGACAGCGCGGCGACCGGCACCCGCACGTCGGGGATGCGGATCGACAGGGTGCGCATCAGATCGCGGGCCCGGCGCTCCATCTCGACCTCGTCCAGGACGCCCACCCGGTCGATCTCGCGGCCGAGGAAGAGATTGCCGACGACGTCCAGGTTGTCGCACATGGCGAGGTCCTGGTACACGGTCGCGATGCCCAGGGCGTGGGCGTCGTGCGGGCGTTTGATCTGCACGAGGCGCCCCTCCCACTCGATGAGGCCCCGGTCGGCGGGGCTGACCCCGGAGATCACCTTGACCAGGGTCGACTTGCCCGCTCCGTTGTCACCCGCCAGGGCCACGACCTCACCGGCCCTGACCTGCAGGTCGACGTCGACGAGGGCCTGCACGCCGCCGAACCGCTTGGTGATGCCGCGCAACGCGAGTACGGGGGGACGGGCCACGGGGAACCACCTCACTCACCGGGTCAGCCCGGCCCGGTCGCAGGCCGGACGGAGCTTCGGGGTGCAGATCTGGTCGATCGTGTAGACACCGTCCCGGACGACCGTCCGGCCGATCGTCTCGCGCGTCACGGCAATCGAGTCGAGCAGCACCGCCGGGACGTCCTCGGTCGTGGGGCTGTCCACCTGCGCCGTGACCAGCGCGTCGATGTCGTTGCCCCGCGCCAGGGCGACGGCCATCGCGGCGGCCGCCTCGGTCTCCAGCCGGAACGGCTTGTAGACAGTCATGTACTGCTCGCCCTTGACGATGCGCTGCAGCGCGTCCAGGTCCGCGTCCTGGCCGGTGACCGGAGGCAGCGGCGAGACGCGGGCGCTCTTCAGCGCCGAGATGACACCGGCCGCGATCGAGTCGTTGGCGGCGAGCACCCCGTCGATCCGGTTCGGCCCGAGGGCGCTGATCGCGGCGGACATGTGGTCGTGCGCGTTCTCCGTACGCCACCCGATGGTGTTGTACGACTTCAGGATCCGCACCTCGCCCTGCAGGGCGGACCGGGCCCCGCCCTCGTACCAGGCGGCGTTGGGGCTGGACGGGTCGCCGTTCACCATGACGACACCTCCGCCGTCGGCCCTGCCGCCCATGCCCCTCAGCAGCGCCTGGCCCTGTTGCCTGCCGACCTGGGCGCCGTCGAAACTGACGAAACCCGAGATCGGGCCCTCGGCGAGTCGGTCGTAGGCGACGACCGGGACGCCCTCGCGCTGCGCCGCGCGCACCGAGGAGCGCAGGGCCTTGGGGTCGACGACGTCCAGGATCAGGGCCGAGACGCCCCGGGTGATCATGGAGTTCATCTGCTGCCGCTGGCTCGCCGCGTCGTTCTCGGCGTTGGCGTACACGAGCGTGCAGTCGGGGCAGAGCTCCTTCACCCGCTTCTCGATCAGGGGCTTGTCCGACTTCTCCCAGCGGGGCACGGCCCGGCTCGGCAACAGCAGCCCGATGGTCTGCCCGCCCTCGCCCTCCCCGCCGCTGTCGGTACACCCGGCGAGGGTCATGGCCAAGAGGAGCGCCAGCAGCCCTGCGGCGCCGCGCAGACCGGGGCCACGCATCAGGGGCCTCCTTCGTCCGGCCGGTTCCGGCGCGGGGGCGGGTCCGCGACACCGTCGCCGATGTGCTCCATGGCCCGGTCGAGCCCCACGGCCTGCTCGCCCCTGCGGGCAGCCGCTTGCTCGCCTTTGCCGCCTGTTGCTTGCTCGCCGTCGCGGTCTGGGGTGCGGTTGTCGTGACCGTCCGTGGCGCGGTGGCCCTCGCGGTCCGTGGCGCGGTCGCCCTCGCGGTCCGTGGCGGGGTCGTTGTGACCGTCCGCCGCCCGGTCGTCGTGTCCGTCCGTCGCCCGGTCGTTAAGGTCGTCCGCGGACCGGTCGCCGTGATCGTCCGCTGCCCGGTCGTCGCCACGGTGGCGGCCCTGGTCGCGGGACTTGCGGCGGTTCCGGCCCAGCCCCCAGCCGCGGTCCCGGCCCAGGCCCCAGCCGCGGCCCGGCTTCCGCTCCTCCTCCGGTTCGGCCTCCGGTTCCTCGTCCGGTTCCTCGCCGGGTTCCGCCCCCCGCTCCGGACGGGTGACGACGATCTCGCTCCACACCTGCTTGCCGCCGCCCACCGGCACCGAGCCCCAGGCCGCCGACACGGCCTCGACCAGGAAGAGCCCACGGCCGCCCGTCGACTCCCAGTCCACGACGACCGGCTTGGCCGGCGCCCGGGGCGAGGAGTCGTTCACGGTCACCCGCAGCCGGTCCGCCGCCAGGGTCAGCTCCACCCGCACCGCGCCCTGCGTGTGCACCAGCGCGTTGGTGACCAGCTCCGACACCACCAGCAGGACGGTGTCGGCCTCGGCCGAGATGCCCCACGAACGCAGCGTCCGCGCGCTGAACCGGCGCGCGTGCATGACCGCGTCCGGCAGCCGCCACACCACCCAGCCCGACCGCACGGGCCGTACCCGCATCCCGTCGTAGCGCAGCAGCAGCACCGCCACGTCGTCCTCACGGCGCCCGGCCTCGCCGAGCAGTTCGTCGGCCATCCGCCCCGGGTCGGCGGGATCGGCCGCCGCGAGCGCCTGGCGTACGAGCCGCATCCCCTCGTCCAACTGCAGATCCGCCGACTCGACCAAGCCGTCCGTGACCAGCGCCAGGACCGTGCCCGGGGCGAGCGCGAGGGCGGTGAGGGGGAACTCCGCGTCGGCGAGGACGCCCAGCGGGAGCCCGCCCTCGACGGCGATCTCCGCGGTGCCGCCGTCGGGATGCCGCACCAGCGGGGCCAGATGCCCCGCCCGCACGAACAGCGCGTTGCCCTCCTCCATGTCCAGTTCGACATAGCAGCAGGTGGCGAACAGGTCCGTCTCCATGCCGACGAGCAGCCGGTTGGCGTGCGCGACGACCACGTCCGGGGGATGCCCCTCCACGGCGTAGGCCCGGACCGCCGTACGCATCTGGCCCATGATCGTCGCGGCCCCGGCGCTGTGCCCCTGCACATCCCCGATGACCAGCGCCACCTTGCTCTCCGACAGCGCGATCACGTCGTACCAGTCGCCCCCCACCTGGAGACCGCGCCGGGCGGGCAGATAGCGGGCCACGGCGGTGCCCCCGGGCAGCTTGGGGAGCCGGCGCGGCAGCAGGCTGCGCTGGAGCATCGTCGCGAGCTCCTGCTCGGCGTCGTAGGCGTGCGCGCGCTTCAGGGCCTGCCCGACCAGGCCCGCGGTGGCGGTCAGCAGAGCCCGCTCCTCGGGGGCGAACTCGTGCGGGGTGTCCCAGCCGACCAGGCACACCCCGGCCACCCCGTTCTTGGCCGGCAGCGGCAGCACCGCGAGGCCGCCGGGCCCGATGCCCGCCAGCCCCGGCTCCAGCACCGAACCGACCGGCCACAGGCTCACCCGGCCGTCCCGCAGCGCCGCCTGGAGCGTGGGCAGCGCGGTGACCGGGGCGTCGGGCCACTCCGAGCGCCACTCGCGCCGCCACAGCTCCGGCCAGGCACCCGCGCCCGGCGGATCGAGCACGGTGACCGCCAGCCGGTCCTCCACCAGCTCGGCGAGCGCCACCCGGTCGGCACCCAGCGGCTCGCGGAGCGCGGCGACCACCACACGGCTGACGTCCCGGACGGTCGTGGCGTCGTCGAGCGCGGCCGTCAGCCACTGGATCCGGGCGACGTCGCTGGCGCTGCGGCGCAGCACGGGCGCCGCGCTCACCACGCCCAGCACCCGCTCCGGAGCGCCTTCGGGCCCCTTCAGCACCCGGCAGCTCAGCCGCAGCCAGCACAGTTCACCGGTGGGCCGTCGGATACGGAACTCCAGCTCACGCCGGCCGGGGGTCTGCGCGGACGGCTCGATGACCGACATCAGCGCGGGGACGTCCTCCGGGACGCTGCACGACAGCAGCGTGTCGGTCTTGCCGTCGAAACCGCCCTCGGGGATGCCGACGAGTTCGAGCAGCGCCGGGTCCGTCTCGACCAGCCCGGTGCCGGGCGACAGGGCGAAGGACCCGACCCCCATGGCGCGCAGGGCCGAATCCAGCAGCGGCGAGGGCGCCGACCGGTCCGCCTCGCCCCGCAGCCGTTCGGCGACGGCCTCGGCGTACCACTCCAGAAACTCCCGCTGCTCGGTCCCGAATCCCTCCCCGGCCTCTCCCACCACGACGAGACACCCCAGCCATCCGCCCGCGGCCCCCAGCGGCAACGCCCCGAGCGGGGCGGAGGCGGCCGCGCCCTCCTCACGCCCGGACATCACACCCGCGAGCCACACGGCCCGCCCTCGCTGATACGCCTCGGCCACGGCGGGGCAATCGCCGTCGATGCGGGCCTCGCCCGGAGGCTCCGAGGCGGGGGAGCCGTGGGAGGCGTGGGAGGCCGTC
>NZ_POUC01000269.1 GCF_002891435.1 Streptomyces cahuitamycinicus | reverse complement strand
CCCCGTCCCGCGCCCCCAGCACGAACGCCCGCCACTCCGCCTCCGTGTAGCGCAGCACCGTGTCCGGGTCGAGCGACGACCGCATCGCCACGGCCCCCTCGGGCAGGTAGGCGATCTCGACCCGCTCCTCGTGCCCCTCGGTGCCCGGCGCGCTGTGCCACTCGACACCGGAGATGTCGAGGGCGTAGAGCTCGTCCCGCTCCCGTTCCTTGCGTGCCTTGATCTCCTCAGCCGTCTCCGCCATGCCGCAGCGACCCCTTCCCGACGTACGAACGATCCGAATCTGCTCACCCTAGTGGCCCCCTACGCTCCGGCCGGGAGGTTCGAAAGACCAGGGCAAAGAGGACCCCGGCCGCCTGGTACGCTGGTCGACGGCCGTTTGTGTACGCACCCCCGGAGCTCACCGCTCTGGAGGCCGCGCCCAGCGGATCCCCGCCTTCCGAGTCATGGAAGCTCCCCCGAGACACAGACCGGGGGCACTCGGTGGCCATCACAGACTACGAGGAGTACGCGTGCCGCTCGACGCCGCTACGAAGAAGCAGATCATCACCGAGTTCGGCCAGAAGGAGGGCGACACCGGCTCTCCCGAGGTCCAGGTCGCCATGCTCTCGCGCCGCATCTCGGACCTGACCGAGCACCTCAAGACCCACAAGCACGACCACCACTCCCGCCGTGGTCTGCTGATCCTCGTGGGTCAGCGTCGCCGCCTTCTCCAGTACCTGGCGAAGAAGGACATCCAGCGCTTCCGTGCGCTGGTCGACCGCCTCGGCATCCGCCGTGGTGCGGCGGGCGCCAAGTAAGACGCCGTGAGGGGAGCGGTTCCCGAAGAATCGGGGGACCGCTCCTTTTGCTGTACGTGCGGAGTGTCACCACTGCTTTGTAGTGTGGTAGCACAACGCAATACGGACGACACAAGCACGACAAGAAGACGACAGCACGACAAGAAGAGGAGAGGCGCACCCAGCCGCCGCCGGTCCTCGGTAGTGGCCCCCGGGAGAGAGAACCCCGGGTGCTTCGATCGAAGACCGGCCCGCACAGCACGGCGCGCTTCTCCGCAACCGTCCCCCTGCCACACGGGCAGGGCGACGAGGACGAGGAGAAAACACTAGTGGAGAACGAGACCCACTACGCCGAGGCCGTCATCGACAACGGCACCTTCGGCACCCGCACCATCCGCTTCGAGACGGGCCGCCTGGCCAAGCAGGCCGCCGGCGCCGCCGTGGCGTACCTGGACGACGACACCATGGTGCTGTCGGCCACCACCGCCTCCAAGAACCCCAAGGACCAGCTCGACTTCTTCCCCCTCACGGTGGACGTCGAGGAGCGGATGTACGCCGCCGGCAAGATCCCCGGCAGCTTCTTCCGCCGCGAGGGCCGTCCCTCCGAGGACGCGATCCTCACCTGCCGCCTCATCGACCGCCCGCTGCGCCCCTCCTTCAAGAAGGGCCTGCGCAACGAGATCCAGGTCGTCGCCACGATCATGGCGCTCAACCCCGACCACCTGTACGACGTCGTCGCGATCAACGCCGCGTCCGCGTCCACGCAGCTGGCCGGCCTGCCCTTCTCCGGCCCGATCGGCGGCGTCCGCGTCGCACTGATCAGCGGCCAGTGGGTGGCCTTCCCGACGCACACCGAGCTCGAGGACGCCGTCTTCGACATGGTCGTCGCGGGTCGCGTCCTGGAGGACGGCGACGTCGCGATCATGATGGTCGAGGCCGAGGCCACCGAGAAGACCATCAAGCTGGTCGAGGGCGGCGCCGAGGCGCCGACCGAGGAGGTCGTCGCGGCCGGTCTGGACGCCGCGAAGCCCTTCATCAAGGTGCTCTGCAAGGCCCAGTCGGACCTCGCCGCCAAGGCCGCCAAGCCGACCGGCGAGTTCCCGATCTTCCTCGACCACCAGGACGACGTCCTGGAGGCGCTCACCGCCGCCGTCAAGCCGGAGCTCGCCTCCGCGCTGACCATCGCCGGCAAGCAGGAGCGCGAGGCCGAGCTGGACCGCGTCAAGGCGCTCGCCGCCGAGAAGCTCCTGCCGGAGTTCGAGGGCCGCGAGAAGGAGATCTCCGCCGCGTACCGCTCGCTGACCAAGACCCTGGTCCGTGAGCGCGTCATCAAGGAGAAGAAGCGCATCGACGGCCGCGGTGTCACCGACATCCGCACCCTGGCCGCCGAGGTCGAGGCCATCCCGCGGGTCCACGGCTCCGCCGTGTTCGAGCGTGGCGAGACCCAGATCCTGGGCGTCACCACCCTGAACATGCTCCGCATGGAGCAGCAGCTCGACACGCTGTCGCCGGTGACGCGCAAGCGCTACATGCACAACTACAACTTCCCGCCGTACTCCACCGGCGAGACCGGCCGCGTCGGCTCCCCGAAGCGCCGCGAGATCGGCCACGGCGCCCTCGCCGAGCGCGCCCTCGTACCGGTCCTGCCGACGCGCGAGGAGTTCCCCTACGCGATCCGCCAGGTCTCCGAGGCGCTGAGCTCCAACGGCTCGACGTCCATGGGCTCGGTCTGCGCCTCCACCATGTCGCTGCTGAACGCCGGTGTGCCGCTGAAGGCCCCCGTCGCCGGTATCGCCATGGGCCTGATCTCCCAGGAGATCGAGGGCGAGACGCACTACGTCACCCTCACCGACATCCTCGGTGCGGAGGACGCCTTCGGCGACATGGACTTCAAGGTCGCCGGCACGAAGGACTTCGTGACCGCCCTCCAGCTCGACACCAAGCTGGACGGCATCCCGGCCTCCGTCCTGGCCGCGGCCCTCAAGCAGGCCCGCGACGCCCGCCTCCACATCCTCGACGTGATGATGGAAGCGATCGACACGCCGGACGAGATGTCCCCCAACGCCCCGCGGATCATCACCGTCAAGATCCCCGTGGACAAGATCGGTGAGGTCATCGGCCCCAAGGGCAAGATGATCAACCAGATCCAGGAGGACACCGGCGCCGACATCACGATCGAGGACGACGGCACGATCTACATCGGCGCGGTCGACGGACCGTCCGCCGAGGCCGCCCGCACCACGATCAACGGCATCGCCAACCCGACCATGCCGGAGGTCGGCGAGCGCTACCTGGGCACGGTCGTGAAGACGACCACCTTCGGCGCGTTCGTGTCGCTGCTCCCGGGCAAGGACGGTCTGCTGCACATCTCGCAGATCCGCAAGCTGGCCGGCGGCAAGCGCGTGGAGAACGTCGAGGACGTCCTCGGTGTGGGCCACAAGGTCCAGGTCGAGATCGCCGAGATCGACTCCCGCGGCAAGCTCTCCCTGATCCCGGTCATCGAGGGCGAAGACGACGACGAGAAGAAGGACGACGGCGACAAGTGACGTCCCGCGGCTTCCAGGCGACGGCCCGCACCTCCTCGGAGGCGCGGGCCGTCGCCCGTACCCAAACCCTCATCAAGGGCCACAACGGTATCGGCACGGTCCGCAAGACCACCCTCCCGGGCGGCCTGCGCATCGTCACCGAAACCCTGCCCTCGGTCCGCTCCGCGACCTTCGGCATCTGGGCGCACGTCGGCTCCCGCGACGAGACCCCGGCCCTGAACGGCGCCACCCACTACCTGGAGCACCTGCTCTTCAAGGGCACCGGCCGCAGGTCCGCCCTGGACATCTCCGCCGCACTCGACGCGGTCGGCGGCGAGATGAACGCGTTCACGGCGAAGGAGTACACGTGCTACTACGCACGCGTGCTCGACAACGACCTGCCGCTGGCCATAGACGTCGTCTGCGACATGCTCACGGGCTCCCTCATCCTCGAAGAGGACGTCAACGTCGAGCGCGGCGCGATCCTCGAAGAGATCGCCATGACCGAGGACGACCCGGGCGACTGCGTGCACGACCTGTTCGCGCACACCATGTTCGGCGACAACCCCCTCGGCCGCCCGGTCCTCGGCACGGTCGACACGGTCAACGCCCTCACCGCCGACCGCATCCGCCGCTTCTACAAGAAGCACTACGACCCGACCCACCTGGTCGTCGCCTGCGCCGGCAACATCGACCACGCCAAGGTCGTACGGCAGGTCCGCGCCGCCTTCGAGAAGGCCGGTGCCCTCAAGGACCTCGCCGCCGACCCCGTCGCCCCGCGCAGCGGCAAGCGTGCCCTGCGCACCGCGGGCCGCGTCGAGCTGATCGACCGCAAGACCGAGCAGGCGCACGTCGTGCTCGGCATGCCCGGCCTGTCCCGCACCGACGAGCGGCGCTGGGCCCTGGGCGTGCTGAACACCGCCCTCGGCGGCGGCATGTCCTCCCGCCTCTTCCAGGAGGTGCGGGAGAAGCGCGGCCTGGCCTACAGCGTGTATTCGTACACGTCCGGCTTCGCCGACTGCGGTCTGTTCGGCGTGTACGCCGGCTGCAGGCCCTCGCAGGTGCACGACGTGCTGAAGATCTGCCGCGACGAGCTCGACCACGTCGCCGAGCACGGTCTCTCCGACGACGAGATCGGGCGTGCGATCGGCCAGCTCCAGGGGTCCACGGTGCTCGGCCTCGAGGACACCGGTGCGCTGATGAACCGTATCGGCAAGAGCGAGCTGTGCTGGGGCGAGCAGATGTCCGTCGACGACATGCTGGCCCGGATAACGTCGGTCACCCCGGACGACGTCCGCGAGGTCGCCCGCGAGATCCTGGGACGGCGGCCCTCCCTGTCGGTCATCGGCCCGCTGAAGGACAAACAGGCGGCCCGCTTGAACGACGCCGTCGCCTGACGATCCCCTGGTGAAGGAAGCACAAGAGATGAGCAAGCTGCGCGTGGCGGTCCTCGGCGCCAAGGGCCGGATCGGCTCGGAAGCCGTACGAGCCGTCGAAGCCGCCGAGGACATGGAACTGGTCGCCGCCCTCGGCCGGGGCGACAAGCTGGAGACGCTGACCGCATCAGGCGCCCAGGTCGTGGTCGAACTGACCACGCCCGACTCGGTCATGGCCAACCTCGAGTTCTGCGTCGGCCACGGCATCCACGCTGTCGTCGGCACCACCGGCTGGACCGACGAGCGCCTCGCGCAGCTGAAGAGCCGGCTGTCCGCCTCGCCCGGAACGGGCGTGCTCATCGCGCCGAACTTCTCCATCGGGGCCGTCCTCACCATGAAGTTCGCGCAGCTCGCCGCTCCCTACTTCGAGTCCGTCGAGGTCGTCGAGCTGCACCACCCGAACAAGGTGGACGCCCCCTCCGGCACCGCCACGCGCACCGCCCAGCTCATCGCCGAGGCCCGCCGCACCGCCGGCACCGCCCCGGCCCCCGACGCCACGGCCACCGCCCTGGACGGCGCCCGCGGTGCCGACGTCGACGGTGTCCCGGTCCACGCGGTCCGGTTGCGCGGACTGCTCGCCCACCAGGAGGTCCTGCTCGGCGCCGAAGGCGAGACCCTCACGGTGCGGCACGACTCGCTCCACCACAGCAGCTTCATGCCGGGCATCCTGCTCGGCGCCCGCCGCGTGGTGAGCACCCCGGGCCTGACGTTCGGCCTGGAACACTTCCTGGACCTGAACTGAGCCTCTGACCGTCATGCGCGCGAAGCTCACCTACGCCCTCACCGCCGCCGTCCTGCTCGTCTACTTCGTCCTGGTCGGCAGCCGCGGCCTCCTGCTCATCGAGACCGGCACGCCCCTCACCGTCACCTTCGGCGTCGCCGTGCTGATCCTGCCGGTCATCGGCCTGTGGTTCCTGTGGAAGAACACCCAGTTCGCCCGTAGGGCCAACCAACTCGCCGCTGAACTGGACGCCGAGGGCGGTCTGCCCGTCGACGAGCTGCGGCGCACCCCCAGCGGGCGCATCGACCGCGACTCGGCCGACGAGGTCTTCGCCAAGCGCAAGGCCGAGACGGAGGACGCCCCCGGCGACTGGCGCACCTGGTTCCGCCTCGCCGTCGCCTACCACGACGCCCGCGACACTCCGCGCGCCCGCAAGGCGATGCAGCGCGCGATCGCGCTGCACGACGGCAAGCAGCCCGAAGCGGCCTGAAACGCGACCCAACACAAGCCGGCGGGGCCGGACCGTACATACGGCCCGGCCCCGCCGGCATGAGGTCGAAAGAGGTCAGCGCGGGCCGTATTCGTCGGCCCACGCCTCGACCGAGTCAGCTGCCCGGTCGAAGGCCACCGAGCGGCCCAGGAAGTCCGCGTTGTGTGTCGTCATCAGGGGCGGCAGGCCGCCCGCTTCCCGGCCCTGGCGTCCGGCAAGCAGCGCCTGTCCCTGCACGGTCCGCGGCAGCCCCAGCCAGCGCACCGGCTGCTGCACCGTACGCACGGAGACGACCTGCTCCCAGGACGCCGTGCGCGTCGCGAGGAAACCCACGTGCCGCAGCCCGCGGGCGCTGACCCACACGCCCATGCGCAGCAGCCGCAGGGCCGCGGCGATGACGAGCAGGGCGAGAGCGAACACGACCCCCGCCGACGTCAGTTCGGCCGTCGCGGCGATGATGACCGCCGCGAACAGAACGAACGAGGCGAGCAGCAGCGCGAGCGCCGCGACTCCGACGCGCCACGGCCCGGGCCGGTACGGCCGCCGCCAGCGGTCACGGTCGTCGTGGGGCAACGGAACGTCGTCCGCCGCCTCGAAAACGCGGTCGGCCGTCAGGAAGGGCAGGGGCACGGCTGGTCCTCACTCGATCCATGCATGGGCTGTGCCCGGTGAGGCTACCGATCTGTGTCCCCGGTCACCACTGGCGGGGGGCCGGATGAGTCACCGTCGGCGCGGTGTGGTTCAGCGCTTCTCGGACGCCTGCGACTGCTGCGGCTGATCAGCCGTCTTGTCGGGCGTCAGCGCGGGCGTCCCGATGACCAGGGACCCCACGAGCCCCGCCACGATGGTGAGACCCAGCAGCCAGCGGCCGGCCATCTGACCGACGGACGACCGCTCGCGCGGTGGGGGAGTGACATTGCTGCGGAACCTGTCGGCCTCTGCGACGAAGGCAAACGGTACGGGTTCACGCCGACCGAACATCAGGGGTACGTCTCCTTCAAGGGTGGAACGGATCACTTTCGTCTGTAGAGACGAATGAACTCCCTCAGAGGTGCCCTGTTTCACCGACTTCATTGCGGCACGGCACCGATCGCACTGAATTGGCCGGGCCGTAGAGTGGCGTCGCCACACGACGAGATGGGAAGGCCCTGCCAACCGTGACCGACACCCCCGCCGACGACCTCAAGCCCAGCTACCGCAGTGACGTCACCGTCGAGCTGGTCAAGCACACCGCGTCCGACGCGGACGTCCTCTTCGCCGCCCGCGTCTCGACCCTCGGCGAGCAGTCCCTGGACGAGATGAAGAAGGACCCCGAGCGTTCCAAGGGCCTGATCAACTACCTTATGCGGGACCGGCACGGCAGCCCCTTCGAGCACAACTCGATGACCTTCCTCATCAGCGCCCCGATCTTCGTCTTCCGCGAGTTCATGCGGCACCGCGTCGGCTGGTCGTACAACGAGGAGAGCGGCCGCTACCGCGAGCTCCAGCCCGTCTTCTACGTCCCGGACGAGTCCCGCAAGCTGGTCCAGGAGGGCCGCCCGGGCAAGTACGTCTTCGTGGAGGGCACCCAGGCCCAGCAGGAGCTCGTCGGCCGTGTGATGGAGGACTCCTACCGGCAGGCGTACGAGGCCTACCAGGAGATGCTCGCCGCCGGTGTCGCCCGCGAGGTGGCCCGCTCCGTCCTCCCGGTCGGCCTGTACTCCTCGATGTACGCCACCTGCAACGCCCGCTCGCTGATGCACTTCCTCGGCCTGCGCACCCAGCACGAGCTGGCGAAGGTCCCGTCCTTCCCGCAACGAGAGATCGAGATGGTCGGCGAGAAGATGGAGGCCGAATGGTCCCGGCTCATGCCGCTCACGTACGCCGCCTTCAACGCGAACGGACGCGTGGCGCCCTGACCACGCCCAGGTCCCCCCCGTCAGGTACAGATGTACGGTTCAGCCGCGCGAAGTGTCCGTATTGCGGCATTTGGAGAAGTTCATCTAGCCTGATCAAACGGGTCCGGCACTGCTTGAACCCCCGAGCAGGCAGTGCCGGGCTCCACCTTTGTCGCGACTTGTCACCTGCCCCGCGGGCAGACCCGGTCCTGAGCAACGAGTAGCGTGTAACCCATGGCTCCGACCTCGACTCCGCAGACCCCCTTCGGGCGGGTCCTCACCGCCATGGTCACGCCCTTCACGGCGGATGGCGCACTCGACCTCGACGGCGCGCAGCGGCTCGCCGCCCACCTGGTGGACGCAGGCAACGACGGCCTGGTCATCAACGGCACCACCGGCGAGTCCCCGACCACCAGCGACGCGGAGAAAGCGGATCTCGTACGGGCGGTCCTGGAGGCGGTCGGAGACCGCGCCCACGTGGTGGCCGGAGTCGGCACCAACGACACGCACCACAGCATGGAGCTCGCCCGGTCGGCGGAGCGCACCGGCGCGCACGGCCTTCTCGTCGTGACCCCGTACTACAACAAGCCCCCGCAGGAAGGCCTCTACCGGCACTTCACGGCCGTCGCCGACACCACCGGCCTCCCGGTGATGCTCTACGACATCCCCGGCCGCAGCGGCGTCCCGATCAACACCGAGACGCTCGTCCGCCTCGCCGAGCACCCCCGGATCGTGGCCAACAAGGACGCCAAGGGTGACCTCGGCCGCGCCAGCTGGGCGATCGCCCGCTCCGGCCTCGCGTGGTACTCCGGCGACGACATGCTGAACCTGCCCCTGCTCTCGGTCGGCGCGGTCGGCTTCGTCTCCGTCGTCGGCCACGTCGTCACCCCCGAGCTGAGAGCGCTGGTCGAGGCGTACACCTCGGGCGACGTCCAGAAGGCCACCGAGATCCACCAGCGGCTCCTCCCCGTGTACACGGGCATGTTCCGCACCCAGGGCGTGATGACGACCAAGGCGGCACTCACCCTGCAGGGACTGCCCGGCGGGCCGCTGCGCGCCCCCATGGTCGAGTGCGCCCCCGACGAGATCGAGCAACTCAAGATCGATCTTGTCGCCGGCGGGGTACAGCTCTGACACCAGACTTCGCGCGGGTCTCCGCGCAACTGCTTCACAACTGAATAAGCGGGCCACCGGTGCCCGCACCCTACACAGACAACTGCTTCTGCACGAACGTCACGCGCGCCACGTGCCCCACCGGTACGTGGCGTGCGTGGTTGAGGAGAGTCTTTTGAGTCATCCGCATCCCGAACTCCGCACGCCTCCGCCGCTTCCCGAAGGCGGCCTGCGCGTCACCCCGCTGGGCGGCCTCGGCGAGATCGGCCGGAACATGACCGTCTTCGAATTCGGCGGCCGTCTGCTGATCGTCGACTGCGGCGTGCTCTTCCCCGAGGAGGAGCAGCCCGGAATCGACCTGATCCTGCCGGACTTCTCGTCCATCAGGGACCGCCTCGACGACATCGAGGGCATCGTGCTCACGCACGGGCACGAGGACCACATCGGCGGCGTCCCCTTCCTCCTGCGCGAGAAGCCGGACATCCCGCTGATCGGCTCCAAGCTGACCCTCGCCCTCATCGAGGCCAAGCTCCAGGAGCACCGCATCCGCCCCTACACGCTGGAGGTGGCGGAGGGGCACCGCGAGCGCATCGGCCCCTTCGACTGCGAGTTCATCGCGGTCAACCACTCCATTCCGGACGCGCTGGCCGTGGCCATCCGCACACCCGCGGGCATGGTGGTCCACACCGGCGACTTCAAGATGGACCAGCTCCCGCTGGACAACCGCCTCACGGACCTCCACGCCTTCGCACGCCTGAGCGAGGAGGGCATCGACCTCCTCCTCTCGGACTCGACGAACGCCGAGGTGCCGGGCTTCGTCCCGCCCGAGCGGGAGATCTCCAACGTCCTGCGCCAGGTCTTCGCCGGCGCCGGCAAGCGCATCATCGTCGCGAGCTTCGCCAGCCACGTGCACCGCATCCAGCAGATCCTGGACGCGGCGCACGAGTACGGCCGCCGTGTCGCCTTCGTCGGCCGCTCCATGGTCCGCAACATGGGCATCGCCCGTGACCTGGGCTACCTGAAGGTCCCGCCGGGCCTGGTCGTGGACGTCAAGACGCTCGACGACCTCCCGGACAGCGAGGTGGTCCTTGTCTGCACGGGCTCCCAGGGCGAACCGATGGCAGCCCTGTCCCGCATGGCCAACCGCGACCACCAGATCCGCATCGTCCAGGGCGACACGGTGATCCTCGCGTCGTCCCTGATCCCCGGCAACGAGAACGCGGTCTACCGCGTGATCAACGGCCTCACCCGCTGGGGCGCCAACGTCGTCCACAAGGGCAACGCCAAGGTCCACGTCTCCGGCCACGCCTCCGCGGGCGAGTTGCTGTACTTCTACAACATCTGCCGCCCGAAGAACCTGATGCCGGTGCACGGCGAATGGCGACACCTGCGCGCCAACGCCGAGCTGGGCGCCCTGACCGGTGTCCCGCACGACCGCATCGTCATCGCCGAGGACGGCGTCGCCGTCGACCTCGTCGAGGGCAAGGCCAAGATCTCCGGCAAGGTCCAGGCGGGCTACGTCTACGTCGACGGCCTTTCCGTCGGTGACGTGGGTGAGCCGGCCCTGAAGGACCGCAGGATCCTCGGCGACGAGGGCATCATCTCGGTGTTCCTGGTCATCGACTCCTCCACCGGGAAGATCACCGGTGGCCCGCACATCCAGGCCAGGGGCTCCGGCATCGAGGACTCCGCCTTCGCTGACGTGATCCCAAGGATCACGGAGGTGCTGGAACGCTCCGCGCAGGACGGCGTGGTCGAACCCCACCAACTTCAGCAGCTCGTGCGCCGCACGCTGGGCAAGTGGGTCTCGGACACCTACCGGCGCCGGCCGATGATCCTGCCTGTGGTGGTGGAGGTCTGACGGTCCGTAGGGCCTGAGCCCACGCCAACTGGGAGCGGGGCGCCTCGATTTGCATCGAGGCGCCCCGCTCCAGTAGGTTTACAACTCCTCCCGACGGGGCACCCGGGCCAACTCAGGCACCAGGGACCATGCCCGGCCGGGGAGGAAAATCCGACTCAGAACTTCTGATAAAGTCGGAACCGCCGGAAAGGGAAACGCGGAAGCGGGAACCTGGAAAGCACCGAGGAAATCGGATCGGAAAGATCTGATAGAGTCGGAAACGCAAGACCGAAGGGAAGCGCCCGGAGGAAAGCCCGAGAGGGTGAGTACAAAGGAAGCGACCGTTCCTTGAGAACTCAACAGCGTGCCAAAAGTCAACGCCAGATATGTTGATACCCCGTCTCCGGCCATCATGG
>NZ_POUC01000268.1 GCF_002891435.1 Streptomyces cahuitamycinicus | reverse complement strand
GACGAGGAGTCCTCGGAGGGTGGGAAGGAACTGGCGGGGCATCAGGCGGCCCCCTCGGTCTCGTGCTCACGGCTGGTGAGCCCCAGGCCGACGAGGACGACCGCGAGGGAGACGCCGATCCAGCCCAGCGGGATGCAGAGGGCGAACGCGCAGCCGGTGAGACCGCCGTATCCGGCGATGCAGACGGCGACGCGTGCGGCGTGGGCCCAGCGTGGCGCGTCACTCTGGGGGCGGAGGAGGATGCCCGTGGCGAGGAGGCCGGCCGCCGCGGCGGAGAGTCCGGCCACCCAGTGGATTGCGCCCAACGCCACGAGGACGCCGAGCAGGCCGAACGCGGTGAGGAACAGGCCGGCGGCTTCACGCGCGAGCGCCCAGGAGGTTCGCTGAGTAGTCACGCCGCGCACAGTGGACAGGGGGCGGCGTTAGTGTCGCGCGGTCAGCGGGGAGGCCGGGAAACCCCTCCCACGTAGGCGTTGATGCCGCGGCGTTCGATGCGGCCGCCGGGCACCACACGGGCGTTCTTCGGCGGGACGGGAATCTTCCGCTTCGCGCGGGTGCTTTGGTCTCCACCGATCAGATGCCGGTTGTCGATCTTCGCGGAGCAGTCCTGGCCGGTGACCTCGTCGTACGGTCGTCGGCATCCCTTGCAGTAGACCTCGAGCGCGTCGATGCGCTGCCCCTCGGTTGCCTTGAAGCTGCCTCGGTAGTCGGCCACCTTCGCGACCTTCGGTACGACCTCGATCTCCGCGGCCACGACCCACACATGGGAGAGATCCGGCTTCTCCTCTTCGGCGGGCGGCGGCGCGGGCGGGCCCGCAGCATCGGACTCCACCACGGCCTTGGCCTCGGACACGGGCGGAGCGCTCTCCGGCGCGAGCCAGGAGAACAGAGACTCTTGCAGGTGCGACCTGCCGGTCTCGGACGAAAGGGGGGCTGTCGCGGTCGTCACCGTTCCTCCGGATCACTGCGGGGGTTGACGTAAAGCGCAACCCCCTTCATGTCCGAAACGTCAACCGCCGTGATCTGTTACACCTTGGGCTCTACACAGACCTCTCCCAGCCGTGCACGGAGAACGGCTCACCCTTGCGCCAGTGGGCGATGCCCAGCGCGTTGTAGGGGACGGTGCTGTCGGGAAGGTGGTCCGCAAGGTGCCAGGACAGGCCTGCGCACTTGTGGGGCTCCATGTTCCGCGGCTCGCCCTCCCAGTGCCGGGCGGCGAAGAACCAGCCGACCCGGGGCTCTCCCTCGGGGTTGCGGAAGTGCATGACGTGCACAATCCGTAGGGCGTCCCGCTGGACGACGATGCCGGTCTCCTCGAGCGCCTCGCGGATCACGGCGTCGAACACGTCCTCGCCCGGGTCGAGCTTCCCGGAGGGGAGGTTCAGCATCCCGTCGGCGTAGCCGGTGCCCTGCCGTTCGGCAAGGCACACGGCGCCGTCGCGCTCGAGGATGAGCATCACGTCGTTCACAGGGAGCTGAGGGGCCACTGTGCTTTGTCCTCCGACCGGTTGGGCTCTTGCCGGTAGGGGACTCTAGCCGGGATCAGGTCGCGATCAGCCCCATGTCTCCAACGCGCTGCACGGTCCACTGGACACGCTCGGCGACCGTCAGGCCCGTGGGCATCTCCAGCATCGGCACGCCCGTCGCGCGGCACGCCTCGTAGATGGCGGAGTCTGACTCGTCCTGGATGTTGAGGACCTTCTCCCTCATGCGGTCGCCGCCGGCCTTCTGGTCGTAGCGGTCCCGGCAGTACACGATCGCGTCGTAGGCGACGGGCATCCAGGCCCGGCACATCGCTTCGGCCGCGGCGAGGACGGCGGCGGTGCCCGGCTCGGTGGGGTCGAGGACCAGGCCGGCCAGGGCCAGGACGTTCGCGGGAGTCTTGTCGGTAATGAGGACCTGGTGGTGGCGGGCGGCGCGCAGGGGCACGGTGAAGTGCTGGGCGAACAGATCCAGCTCCGCGACCAGGTCGAAGTTCCCCTCACCGTGAAGGACGATGTCCTCCATGAACGGGCTCGTGCGGGCGGGCTCGCCGGTACAGGCGACGCCGATGCTCTGCTCGCGCAGGGCCGCGGTCAGCGCGTGGACGAACGTCGTTTTGCCGGCGGCCTGAGTTCCTTCGACGGCGATAACGCGGCACTCTCGGATGGGCACGACCGGTCCTCCAGAAGGTTGGTGAAGATGGGGTTCTCGAGCCAGCTCCAGGCGCCTTTTGCGCCCTCGGCGATGGCCCGGTTCACGTTCAGGCCTTCGTCCGCCCACTTGGCGAGTCCGGCCGAGTGGGCGGCGACGTAGGCGGTAGAGAGGGAGTGCCGGAGGTTCAGGACGCTTACGCGTTCCCGGCCCTCCTCCTGGCCGTCCTCAACCCACCGGCGATGCCAGGCGGGCATGGTCACCTTTAGGAGTTCGGGCTGGGTCACGTCGAGGCCGAGCTCGTTACACACGTCGACCAGGCGGCGCGACTTCCCTGCGAGGAGGTGCCCAGCGTCGAACCGGGTGTCGACGTAGTGGGTCTCGTCTGGGTCGGCCTCGCGCCTGGCCTTCCACTGCGCGCGGGCTTCCTGTAGGCGAGGAAGTGCGTCCGTGGGGGCGTTCGCCTCCAGGACGGCCAGGTCGCTGCAGAACTGGTGCCCGGTGATGATCCTGGACGTCTCCGCGGCCGCGGCCACGGTCGCCGCGGCGTGGCGGATCAGCTCGTCCATCTCGCCGGGTTCCTCGACGTACACGCTCGTCCACTCGAACGGCACGTCCGCCAGATCCGGCGTGCGGCCGGCGGGCAGGTCGAGCCAGGCGACGCTGTAGCAGAAGGGGCGTTGTCCGTTCTGGATCCGGTAGTTCTTCGTCCACTCGACGTCGATGGACGCGATCCGCACGACTCCCGTGCGCAGCGGCGGCGGCTGCAGGGAGCGTGCGGTGGGCAAACTGGTCGTGATGATCATGTGAGGTGTTCCTGCCGTAGAACGGGGCCGCGCGCCCGGTGCGCACGACCCCGTCGGACGCTACTCGCTGCGTGCTGCGGCCACGCCGCCCAGGAGGGAAGGCGCGGCCTCCCACGCCACCTGTTCGAGGACGTCGTAGACGCTCAGGGTGCCCTCCCAGTGCAGGCGGCCGGCGTACTTACCGCCGAGGAGAGCCGTGGTGACGGCGGAGGACAAGACGCTGCCGACGAGAGCCTCGGGGGCGAAGTCCTCGGTACGGCCATCGGCGAGCGCTTCACACGCCGCCTGCGCGCTCGCCTGCTGCTGACCACCGGCGAACGATTTCAGCGGCTCCAAGTCGTGCGCGGCCGCGGTCTCGCTGATGAGCCCCGCCGGCCCGAGGTCGTGGCTGGTGTCCACGCACCGGGCCGTACTCGGGCTGCGACTCCCGCGGTCCTTCCACGCCGCGGCGACCGCGTCGACACCCCCGTGCCGGGGCTCATCAGCGGACCGCGGGAGCTGTCGGAGAACGTGTAAGTCATCGGCGCCGTTGTGCCACGCGATGATCTGCGCCTGTCGCCGAGCCTGCACGACCACGTTGTCGATGGCGTCGACGATCGCCCTTGTCTGCCCCATGGCGTCCGGGACCAGGACCCGGTATCCGAACGCAGCGAGAGGTGCAGAGAACGGCAGGGAGCGGGTGCGGTGGATCTTCATGAACACGGTTCCTGCGCCCATGAGGACCGGTTCACCGTCGGCCTCGCCCCACAGCAGCGAGACCGCGGACAGCCACGTCGACGGCTTGTGCCACGGGTTGGTGACCGAGCCGAAGGGGCTGGCCGCCCAGAGCAGGTTCGTAGCGTCCTTCACCGCCGTCACACCCCCTGGTTGACGGTGTGAATCGAGCGCCCGAGGTACTTGGAGAAGTGGTTCACCTTGAAGCGGTACCGCTGCCAGATGGCGTTGATGGGCTCCTCCAGTACGTTGCCCAGGTACTCGAACAGGTCGGGCGCGTCGTACACCGGCCACGCCTGCGCCTTGCCGTCCGGCTCGATGCAGATCATGTGACCCTCGTTCTCCGGGGTCCACTTCGTCAGGCGCAGGGCCGGGGACCACTGGTGTTCCGCGCGCAGGGCCTTCAGCCGGGCGAACGCGTCGTCGGCCTCCTCGTGGCTGATGAACTCGTGGTCCGGCAGCTTCTCGGCGTTGCCCTTCTTGAGGGGCATGATGAACTTCACCTTGCCGGCGTCGAGGACGTCCGCGATCTGCACGGTGAAGGGCAGAGCGTTCAAGGTGGAGCGGTAGACCACCGCGGACAGCGCAAGGGGGATGCCAGCGGCCTGCAGGGCGCGGACGCCCGGCATGACGAGGTCGTAGTTGCCGCGGACCCGGTTGGTGGTGCCGCGGGGCCCCTCGAGGCCGATGTTGGCGTAGGCGATCTTCCCGGCGATGTTCCGGGCGTGGTCGAGCCCGTGGGTGGCGTTCGTGGGAACGGCGACGATGTGGTGCGGGTGGTAGATGTCCACGATCTCGCTGAAGTCTTTCCTCATCAGCGGCTCACCACCGGAGAGGAAGACCCGGCCGACACCGGCGAGGTTCTGACGGATCGTGTCGAGCTGGTCGAGCGTCGGGTCCGGCTTCTGCATGATCTCGGAGCAGAACGAGCAGTCGAAGTTGCACCGCTTGGTCACCTGGAGGATGACGGAGAGCGGCACGGTGGCCGCCTCCGCGGCGGTCTGGATGTCGAGGTCCGCCGGGGCGTCGAAGTGCTGGCCGCCGAAGGCGTACGCGACTCCCCCCGCCAGTTCCTTGCGGGTCTGGCTGGGGACAGTGGGCATTCCGAGGTTGGTCACAGTTCCTCCGTTGGTCATCGGATGGGAGGGCCGCGGCACCGGCTCCACGCCCAGGGGAGAGGCGTGGCGTGTGGGCGCCGGTGCCGCGGCCGAAGCCGCCAAGCGGTCCGGGGCGTGGCGTTGCGCGGACCGCCGGCGGCTGCTTGGTGACCCGCGGCGCGGGAGAGGTGTGGTCTGCCGTGAGGGAGGGGATTCGGTGGACCTTCTCTCCCGCGCCGGGGGGGTGTGCTCTGCCCGAGGGCCAGGGTCGTATCGGCGCCGGGCCGCCGGGCAGAAGTCAGGCAGGGGTGGTCGAGTCGGCTTCGCGGTAGACGAGCAGGTCAACCGTTTCCACGGCGTCAGGAATGGGGCGCTCTTGCAACCGGGTCCGGTAGTCGGCGTCCTGCACGATCGAAGCGAATTCGCGCAGTCCTTCGTAGATCTCTGCGCTGGAGGTGTCTGGGGCCGGCCACCACCGCACATGCGTGCAGAAGGATGCTTCCGGAGGCCACAAGGCACTCTCGGTGTCCCACACCACCAAGTTGTTGCCGGTTCGAGCTGCTTTGGCCTTTCGCATCCAGCGCTCGATCAGCTCCCGAGGGCTGATCTCCGGCCACTTGTACGTGCGCGGGGGCTGCACGTACGCCCAGGCGTCATCGGAACGCTGAGGCGGTGTCTTGCCCGGCTCCATGCGGTAGACGAGCAAGTTGGCTTCCAGGTCCTGCTCTGGGTCGAACGGTCGACCCGCTCGCTCAACGACGTAGTCCAGCGAGCGCAGACCAGTCGTCACGGCCTCCAGACGCGCATCCGAGTCCGATCCGACCTCGCGGTCCGGAAACCATTGGACCCGTACGCACAGGTCCGCACCTCGCGGCCAGGCACACTCCGGCGCATACAGCGCCCTGCACCAACCATCACCAGGCGCGATGTCCCGGTCTTGGATGTCGAAACCGTCCCTGCGGCCTACCACCACCCGGTTCTCACCAACCCTGAGCTGGTCCAGGTCATAGTTGACGACCACGGGCCCTGTTCGGCTCGGGTTGTTCCGGTCATAGACGGGTGGTTGCGTCCAGGCGCTGCGCACGCTGTCCTCTCAGGTCCAAGTGTCTGGTGTACGTGGGTTGATGGAGTCACGCGGGCACGAGGTCGTCCAGGTTGACGACTTCGTAGTCCGTCAGTTCGCGCACGAGTTGGCTGGCCAGGAACCAGCCCATTTGGGGATGCCCGTACGGCACCGGTGCGTCGGCGCCCTCGTCACGGAGCGGCGGGAGCGGCTCAAGCCCGGCTGCTCCGAGGCGGTACCGGGAGCCGATGACGCCGTAGATCGAGGTCGCACGCGCGACGAAGGCGACGTGGCCCTTTCGGAGGTGCTTGCACTGTTCGATTGAAGGGCGCGCGTGTTTCAGGCATACCGGCGGCTGGGCCGTCCTCACTGGGTCGCCGGGGCGGCGTAGAGCGTCTTGTTCGGCGCCGGCCAGGAAGAGGTAGCCCCTGTTTGTCTTGGCCGAGCACATGCGGATCTGGCACCGAAGTTGCTCCATCGCCTGGCGCTGCCGGGTGGGGTGAACCATGCGCCACTGCGGCTTGCCAGTTGGTCGCCCGGACGCGTTGAGCGACTGGCCGTACCGCGCCCACAGCTCACCGTGCGGGCCGCGGTCGTCCGGGGTTTCGTTGTGGTAGGCGAGGCGCATGGTCCCGAAGGCGTTCACGCTCAAGGTCAGCTCTGACTCCAGCGCGCCGTACTCGCCCTCTCGCGAGGTGATGTCCGGGACGAGTCTCTGCGCCGTCTTGGTCCGCTTCATGCAGCTCCCCCGATCACGATGCCGCCTTCCGGGTGGCTGGCTGTGCGAGGGAATCGGGCTGCTTCAGGGTGCCGATCTCGACCAGAACGTCGAGCAGTTCGTTGACGGCCCAGCCCATACGCCGGAGTTGGTTGATGGCCTTCGGGTAATCGCCCGGCAGCTCGGACTCCCTGGCCTCTCGCGCCCGCGCGATGAGCGGTGTGACCCTCTCGTCGCGCTTGTCGGCCTCCCGGCTGATCGCGATGCTGACAAGCTGCATCAGGTGCCCGCGGAGGCAGAGCGCCAGGTCGTCGACCTTGTCCTCGGCCGGCGGCACGTCATCGAGCGCGTCCGCGACATCGTCCAGCCAGGCGTCACCGTCGTACGGGTTCCAGGCCCGCATCTTCGCCAGGGCCTCTTCCACGGCCCTCTGCTGCGGCAGTCGCGCGGGCGCCACCGGGTGGTTCCAGCGGGGCGCGGTATCAGTGCCGCGGCGGATGACTGCGGGGGAGGTCACTGGGCTTCTCCCGTCGCAGGGAGGTTGCACGAGACGGTGTGGCGGTCGCTCTCAACACCCCAAGTTCCGCCGAGTTCGTGGACCATGGACGCCACGAGTTGGAGGCCGCGGCCGTGCTCGGCGTCGTCGCTGGCGGCACGGTCGGGGGTGCAGACGCTCATACCGTCATTCCGTACGGCGATGTGCAGCTCGCCGTCCCGGAACATCATGGTGAAGTCGACCTTTGTGCCGCGGCTGTGCACGATTGCGTTGGTGACCAGCTCGGAGACGATAAGACTCACCACGAACTCCATCGCGTCCAGGCAGTGATACGCGAGGAACGCGCGAGCAATGCGCCGCATGGCACCGACTCGGTTGGCGTCCCGTCTGGGCAGGCCCTCTCGTGCACCACGTTGAGCGATGTCGAACGATGATTTCAGTCTGCCCTCCGAGCGAGGGCGGACACCGTTGGGGAGCGGGAGCCCTTCGCGGCCGGCTAATCCCTTTCCTGCCGGAAGGGTCGTGCTCGGCGCCGTAGCCGTACCCATTGACTCCTCCTCGTCGCGATCCGGGCACTTAGCGTTGTGCGACGGGGCAGGGTGTGGCTATGTCGTGGGTATGACTTCTGACTGTCCTTTCGAGTGACACGATGACGCCGCTATGACTTCTTGCTGCCTTCTGACGGAGGGCAGTTCCAACGGGTACCCGACGCGGTATCCCATGGAGGGGAACCGATTCCGGAGGGGACATGGACGAGGGTCGGCGCACGGTGCTGTTTCTGCTGGCGACCAGACGGGGCATCCGGCCCCACAAGGCATTCAGCGGGGAGTACGAGCGCGTCGCACAGCAGTTACGGAGTGAGGGCCGCGAAACGGCCCCGCCCCCTGGGCAACGTCACTACGAGCGCCTGCTGAAGTTCGGAGGCGTCAAGACAGCGCCTCACGGCCCTACGGCCTGTGTCCTGGAGCGGATGTTCCAGCGGCCTATCGGGGACCTGCTGCGCTCGGCTGATGATGAGCCTACGGACGAGCGCGGAGACCCCGGTTGGGCTCCCTCTCCGCCTGTGCTCAACGAAAGTGAATTGCTGATGACCGCTCGGGACGCCGCCTCTCACTCCGGCGAAGCCGCCGCGCTGCGCCTGGACGAGCTGACCCTCGACCAACTCCATGACGACCTGGTGACGCTCAGCCGCCAGTACGGCTGCAAGGCACCGGCTGAAGTCTTCCACGAGGCGAACAACCTGCTCCAGCAGGTGCAGATCAACCTCGAACGCACCAAGGCCCCCGAGCAGCACACGCGCCTCTACTACGCCGCCGCGCAGGCCAGCGCGCTGCTCGCCGCCGTCTCCTTCGACCTTGGGGCACTGACTCCGGCGGTGTCATTCGCTCGGTCCGCCGCCCAGTACGGCAAGACGATCGACAACGGCCCGTTGCAGGCATACGCCTACGGGATGATGGCGTTCATGGCGTTCTGGGACGGCCGCCCCAGCGAATCCGTCCGGCTGGCCAAGCGCGCCCACCAGTTCGGCGGGCTGGGAGACACCGCTCGCCGTCGCCTCTACTCGATCGAGGCCCGCGCACACGGGCACCTGCGCGACGACGACCAGGCGCAACGCGCCATCCGGGCTGCCCAGGAGCAGACGGGCGTTCACCGTGATGAGTTGCATGACGACATCGGCGGCGAGTTCGGGTTCGACGCTGCCCGCACCGCCATGAGCAACGCGACGACGTGTCTGCTCCTGCGCGACTCCACGGGAGCGGAGGAGTTCGCCAACACCGCCCTCACCCTGCTCAGCTACCGTCCTGACGCTGAGGTGCCGATCGTGGTGGCAGGGCCGGCCGCAATCGACCTGGCGCGAGCACGGTTGATGCGCAACGAGGTGGAGGGCGCCCAGGAGGCTCTGGAGCCGATCTTCGATGTGCCGCCGGGCTACCGCAGCTCGGGCATGTTGGAGCGGCTGATCGCCGCCCGGATTGAGCTGACACGCCCCCAGTTCCGGAGCGCGCCAGCGGCCCTCTCCCTCGCCGAGCAGATCGAAGACTTCACCGTCCTCTCCCCGGCGCGCCGGCTCGGTGCGCAGAGCCCGCTGGCGATTGAAGCCTGATCTCCCCTACCGGCCTAGCGCGGCCAGGATCACGGCCTCCTTCTCAGGCGTGATCCCGTGCTCGGCCCAGCGCGGGTGCTCCACCGGCGCCCCGCCATTGCGGAGCCACGCCCAGGTGTCCTGCACCGTCTCCGACAGCGGGCGGCACACCAGCCCCGCAGCCTGTGCCCGCGTCGACTCGATCCTCCACACGCCCGCGTGCGTGCGCCACAGCGGTAGCTCCGTCCACTGCTGAACCCCGTGGTCCAGGAGCAGCTTGTCGGGCGCCCACGCCAATTGGGCGTCTCCTCCGGTGGCGAGCACGCAGGCCGTCAGGAAGTCGCCCATCGTCTCCCGGCCGATCGGCGCGACGACGTTGTACGCGCCGCCCCGGTCGGCGGCGGCCTGGTCGAGGGCGAACACAGCCACGTCGCGCACGTCGATCGGCTGGATGAACTTGTCCGGGGCTCCCGGGGCGATCATCCGGCCTCCACGTGCTGCGCGGCTGAGCCACCACGGCAGCCGGCCCACGTACTCGCCGGGCCCGAGGATGACGCCCGGCCGCAGGATCACCGCCCGGTCGCCGCCGAACGCCGTGGTGGTGGCCCGCTCCGCTCCCGCCTTCTGCCGGCCGTAGTACCAATCCGGGCCGTCCCAGTCGTCCGGGAGACGGCCATAGTTGGCGTCGGCGTTCGGCGGGCCGTCCAGGATCTCCGAGTCCTCGGTGAGCGGTTCGGTGGGCCATCCGCGGTAGGCGTTCACGGTGGAGACGTACACGTACCGCCCGGCGACGGACTCCAGGGCGCGGGCGCCCGCGAGGACATCGCGTGGCGCCATCTCGGACGCGGAGGTGTCCACCACGGCGTCCCACGGTCCTTCACCGGCCAACCGTGCCAGGTCCTCGGCGACGGTGCGGTCGCCGTGGACCGTTCGGGCTCCTTCGGGTGCGGATCCGGACCGGCCGCGGTTGAAGACCGTCACCTCCCACCCGCGTTCCAGCGCATCCTGAGCAACTGCGCGGCCCAGGAACCAACTTCCGCCTAGCACGAGAATCCTCATGGCCGTGATCCTGCCTGAAGGCATGGACCGCAGGCCAGGGCGAGTACGGCCAGCGGCATCCGGCGGGCTGCTGGCCGTACTCGGATGCCGCACTGTGGGCCCTACTTGATCGGGTGCTCGTCGAGCCAGTCGGACAGGTCATGCGCGGACCCAAAGACGTCGTCCCTGTTCGACATCTTCGCCGCCATCTCCGTGTCGGCGACCGGAACGCCTTGGTCCTCACCCACGGCGATGCCGTCCTCCATGGTGTCCATCAGCGCATACGCGTCGGTCCAGAAGTCGGCGCCCACGGACTTCTCCGCGTTCATCGCCTTCCGCAGGTCGCGGGCGGGCTTCATGAGCGCCTGCATCTGCTCCCAGCACGTACCGGACTCCTGCTCGAGACACCCGCCGTCCGCATCGAACTTCGTCACCGCGGCCTGGAACGTGGTGGTCGCGTCCTCCACGCTCACCGTCTTCGCCTTCGCGGCCGGCTTGGCGTCGCTCTCGCCGTCGGAGCTGCCGCAGCCGCTCACGGTCGCCACAGCCGCGGCCAGGGCCAGCGCGCCGGCCGTCTTCCCCCATGTCTGTCTCCCCATGACGGAGGATCATCGCACGCCCCTCCGACACGGACACGACAAGGGCCCTGGCCGACCGGCCAGGGCCCTTCCCCGAAGCTCCCGCGGGTGTCTACTTCTTGGCCACCTCCTTGCCGCTGAGCAGGCCACGCAGTGCCCTTGCAGCGACGGCGACGCACAGGGCGCACACCCCGGCCGCGATCAGGGCCGCGACGATGCTCACGAAGACCAGGAGGCCGATGGACGCCGCGGCGAAGCCGATGCCCATGTACCGCAGCCACGGGTCGGCCTGCTTGATGACGATCTGCTGCACAGGCGCCTGGCCGTGGCCGTGCGAGTGCCCGCAGGCGCAGCCGTGCGCCGCCTGGTACTGCTCGATGGGCATGTGCGGGGCCATGGTGCCCGGGTAGACGTTGGTCGGTATCACAGGCTTGCGGGACATGCGGGGTTCTCCTCGTCGGTGGCGGGGGCTTCGGG
>NZ_POUC01000267.1 GCF_002891435.1 Streptomyces cahuitamycinicus | reverse complement strand
GCACCACCGCCACCCCGGTCAGCACGGACACCGGCCCCCACTCCATGGAGCCGCCCGGCAGCTTCGGCAGATGCCCGAACGGCGAGACGTCCAGCACCGCCGGCGGCACATCCAGCGCAGGCCCGACCCACCCGATCAGCAGCACCGCCCCGGCGACACCCCAGGCCGCAACGGCCGCCCGGGGCAGGACGCCGTGCAGCAGCACCGCCACCCCGCCGATCACCCACACCGCCGGGAGCTGTACGAGGCACGCGGCCAGGAGCGGCCCGGTCTGCCTGCCGTAGCCGACGGCGAAGCCCAGTCCGGCCAGGAGCATGATCAAGGCGGCACCGCCGAAGGCGATCACCAGATGCCCGGCGGCCCAGCGCAGGCGCCCCACCGCGTTCGCCAGCACCGGTTCCGCCCGGCCCGAGGTCTCCTCGCCGTGCAGACGCAGCACCGACGCCACGATCCAGAGCGCCGCGACCAGGCCCAGCATGCCGATCATGGACGCCAGGAACGCGTCCGTGAGGCCGGACTGCCCGCCCATCCGCTCGACGATGCGCCGGGCGCCGGCGTTGTCGCCGACCAGGTCGGCCGCGCCCTCGGTCATGCCGCCGTAGACGACCCCGGCGAGGAAGAAGCCGATGCTCCAGCCCAGTACGCCGCCGCGCTGCAACCGCCAGGCCAGGGCGCCCGCGGTGCCCAGGCGGCCGGAGGCCGGGCCCGGCCGGGTCGGCAGGAAGCTCATGCCGAGGTCCCGGCGGCCGGCCAGGGCATAGGCCACCGCCCCTTGGAGAGCCACCGCCCCGGCGAACAGGGCCAGCACCCACCAGCGCTCGGAGGCGTACGGCCGCAGGTGCTCCAGCCAGCCCAGTGGCGACAGCCAGGTCAGGACCGACGAGCCGTCATCGGTGGCCGAGTCGCCCGCCGCGCGCAGGACGAAAGCCGCCCCGAGTACCGCCGCCGTCAGGCCGCGTGCCAGCCGTGCGCTCTCCGTCAGCTGTGCGACGATCGCCGCCGCCGTGGCGAAGACCATTCCGACCCCGGCGATTCCCAGCCCCAGGGCCAGGGCCCCGGCGGTGCCCCGTCCGGTCAGGCCCGCCGCCACCAGCAGCGCCAGCACCGTGTTGGCGACCGCCGCGGCCAGCAGGGCCGCCGTCAGAGAGGCCCGGCGGCCCACCGTCCCGGACGCGACCAGTTCCTGACGGCCGCTCTCCTCTTCGTCCCGGGTGTGCCGTACGACGACCAGCAGGCTCATCACGGCGGCCAGGGAGCCGGCGTAGATGCCGACGCGCCAGGCCGTCAGGGCGCCCAGCGAGTCGCCGAAGACCGGGCCCACCATCGCGCGCAGAGAGGAGTTGCTCTCCATCTGCCGGACGAGGTCGGCGCGTTCGGCCGGGGTGCCGTAGAGGCCCTCCAGAGTGTTCGGCATGGAGAGGACCATCAGCGCGTTCACCGCGATCCAGACGGGGATCATCAGCCGGTCGCGGCGCAGGGCGAAGCGCAGCAGTGTGCTCGTACCGGCGAGTTGGCGTGAGCTGCCACGCCGTACCGCGAAGGCCGTCATCGGCCCGCCGCCTCGTCCTGGTAGTGCCGCAGGAACAGTTCCTCCAGCGTGGGCGGTGTGGACGTCAGCGACCGTACGCCCGACTCGCTCAGCGACCGCAGAACGCCGTCCAGCCGGTCGGTGTCGACCTGGAGCCGGACGCGGCGCCCCCGCACGTCGAGGTCGTGCACGCCGGGCAGCGCCGACAGCCCGTCGGGCGGCCCTGCGAGTTCGGCGACGACGCTGGTGCGGGTCAGATGGCGCAGGTCGGCGAGCGAACCGCTCTCGACCGTACGGCCGTTGCGGATGATGCTCACCCGGTCGCACAGCTCCTCGACCTCGCTGAGGATGTGGGAGGAGAGCAGGACCGTGCGGCCCCGGTCGCGCTCCTCCTCGACGCAGCGCCGGAAGACCTCCTCCATCAGCGGGTCAAGCCCCGAGGTCGGCTCGTCCAGGATCAGCAGGTCGACGTCCGAGGCGAACGCGGCGACCAAGGCGACCTTCTGCCGGTTGCCCTTGGAGTACGTGCGGCCCTTTTTGGTGGGGTCGAGTTCGAAGCGCTCGACCAGTTCCGCTCGGCGCCTCGCGTCGAGCCCTCCGCGCAGCCGGCCGTAGAGGTCGATGACCTCGCCGCCGGAGAGGTTGCGCCACAGCGTCACGTCGCCGGGGACGTAGGCGATCCGGCGGTGCACCTCCACCGCGTCCGCCCAGGGGTCGCGGCCGAGCACCTGCGCGGCGCCCGAGTCGGCGCGCAGCAGACCGAGCAGGACCCGGATGGTGGTGGACTTCCCGGCGCCGTTCGGGCCGAGGAAGCCATGGACCTCACCGGCGGCGACCTCCAGGTCGAGCCCATCGAGAGCGTGCGTCCGCCCGAAGGACTTGTGCAGCCCGGAGACGGTGATGGCCTTCGTCATGCTTCAGAACGTACGCTTCCTTCAGAAATTTGTGAAGTTAAGGAAGCATGTGAACCACGGATAGGATGGGCCTCATGACCGAATCAGCCGGGACCGGCCGGGACGCGGAGGCCGTGTCGAGGTTCGTGGAGTCCTTCGCCGCGCAGCTGGTCGAGGCGGGGATGGCGCGGATGCCCGCCCGGGTCTTCGCCGCGCTGCTCTCCTGCGACGCGGGCTCGATGACCTCCGCCGAGCTGGGGGAGCAGCTGCGGGTCAGCCCCGCGGCGGTGTCCGGGGCGGTGCGCTACCTGGCCCAGACACACATGGTCTCGCGCGAGCGGGAGCCGGGCTCGCGCCGGGAGCGCTACCGAGTGCACGGCGACCAGTGGTACGAAGCCCTCACCAACCGCGACGCCGTCCTCAAGCGATGGGAGACCGCCCTGCGCGAGGGCGTCACCAGCCTCGGCCCAGACACTCCGGCCGGCCGCCGGATGTCGGAGACCCTCGCCTTCTTCGAGTTCCTGGAGGGCGAACTCGCCGCCCTGATGGAGCGGTGGCGGGTGCACCGGGACAAGACGATCAGGCCGGGGTGACCCCGTCCCGGAGAAGATCGTCGAACGGGCCGGCTCACGGCCCCGCCGGTACCATCAGCCCCCACGCGCCCTCGCGCACCACCCACGTCCGGGTCCGTACCGGCCCCGACACCACCGTGTCCGCGCGGTAGCGGAAGTGGGCCCCGGACACCGTCACCGTCCGGCCCTCCGCCAGCAGCGGCAGGGCTTCCGCGCCCACCGACACGGGTCTGACCTCCACCGACGCGACGCCCGGCGCGGCCGGTGACACCGACACCGCCTCCACCGGCTGGTTCAGGTCGACGAGGGTCCGCCCGTCCACCTCGACCCGCAGCCGGGAGGGCCCCGGCTCGGGCGCCGCGGCCGGCCGGGTCGGGCGCCCCGCCGGAACCAGCGTCCGGACCAGGGACTGGCAGGTCCGCAGCCACGGGCGGCCCGGCACGTCGTCCGGATCCGGCGCGGCCTGCGGGCCGGCCCCGGCGGCCGGCGAGGGCAGCAGCGGCGGTATCCGCAACGCGCCGAGCACCACCCCGTCGCTGTCGTCGACCATCAGGTCCATGCGCCGCTCGACCCCGTCGAGCACCGCCCGCGCCGCCGCCACCGGCCCCGTCGGCACCCCCAGCGACCGGGCCAGGGACAGCGCGCCCCCGACCGGCACCAGCGACAGCACACATCCGGCCAGTTCCCGGTGCCGGTGCAGCAGCGCCACCGCCCGGATCAGCGCCCGGTCGTCGCCCACCACCACCGGTCGCCGCGAACCCCGCCGGGCCAGCGCCCGGGCGAACTCCTCCGGCCCGTCCGGCAGGCACAGCTTGAGTCCGGCACCCGCCCCGAGCACGTCTTTCGCGATCCGGACGGACTCGCCGTCCGACCTACGGGCGACCGGGTCGACCACCACCAGCAGCTGCTCGGACGTCGCGGAAGTCGCCACCTCGGCCATGCCTCGCTTCCTCGGGTAGCATCTTTGTGCAAGAGCCCCTTGCGCTATTGCGCCAGGGGCTTCGTCTATTCCGGGGCATCCGGTCCGACGGTTGGCGGCCAACGGCGGTCGCGGTGCACGCGGCTGCCTGTTCTCGCGTTCGCCCTCGACCATGGACATGCCCCGCCCGGAAGGGGTGTACGCGCGTGCCCGCACTTGTGCTGCTCGGTGCTCAGTGGGGTGACGAAGGCAAGGGAAAGGCCACCGACCTTCTCGGTGGCTCCGTGGATTATGTAGTGCGCTACCAGGGCGGCAACAACGCCGGCCACACGGTGGTCGTAGGTGACCAGAAGTACGCACTGCACCTCCTCCCTTCCGGAATCCTGTCTCCCGGCTGTACGCCGGTCATCGGTAACGGTGTCGTCGTCGACCCGTCGGTCCTGCTCTCCGAGCTGAGCGGTCTGAACGAGCGTGGCGTCGATACGTCCAAGCTCCTCCTCAGCGGAAACGCGCACATCATCACCCCGTACAACGTGACGGTGGACAAGGTGACCGAGCGCTTCCTCGGCAAGCGGAAGATCGGCACGACCGGGCGCGGTATCGGCCCGACGTACGCCGACAAGATCAACCGCGTCGGGATCCGTGTGCAGGACCTGTACGACGAGTCGATCCTCACGCAGAAGGTCGAGGCGGCCCTCGACGTCAAGAACCAGATCCTCACCAAGCTCTACAACCGGCGCGCGATCGCCGTGGACCAGGTGGTCGAGGAGCTGCTGGCCTACGCCGACAAGCTCGCGCCGTACGTCGCCGACACCGTCCTGGTCCTCAACCAGGCGCTGGAGGAGGACAAGGTCGTCCTGTTCGAGGGCGGTCAGGGCACGCTCCTCGACATCGACCACGGCACGTACCCCTTCGTCACCTCGTCGAACCCGACCGCGGGCGGCGCCTGCACCGGCGCCGGTGTCGGTCCGACGAAGATCAGCCGGGTCATCGGCATCCTCAAGGCGTACACGACCCGGGTCGGCGCCGGTCCGTTCCCGACGGAGCTGTTCGACGAGGACGGCGAGGCGCTGCGCCGCATCGGCGGGGAGCGCGGTGTCACCACCGGCCGTGACCGCCGCTGCGGCTGGTTCGACGCGGTCATCGCCCGCTACGCGACCCGCGTGAACGGCCTGACCGACTTCTTCCTCACCAAGCTCGACGTCCTCACCGGCTGGGAGCAGATCCCGGTCTGCGTGGCGTACGAGATCGACGGAAAGCGTGTCGAGGAGCTCCCGTACTCCCAGACCGACTTCCACCACGCCAAGCCGGTCTACGAGATGCTCCCCGGCTGGAACGAGGACATCTCCAAGGCCAAGTCCTTCGGTGACCTGCCGAAGAACGCCCAGGCGTACGTGAAGGCGCTGGAGGAGATGTCCGGCGCCCCGATCTCCGCGATCGGCGTGGGCCCGGGCCGGGACGAGACGATCGAGATCAACTCGTTCATCTGAGCAGTCCACCGTTCGCAGGCCGCTCCCCGTTCCCCACGGGGGGCGGCCCGCTTTCTCCCGAAGGGAGACTTGCCCGGATCGGGCATACGCTGAAGCCATACCCCCACGTGCGTCGACCAGAAGAAGGTGAGTGCGATGCGCGTACTGCTCAAGGCGTCCATGGACACGGAGAAGGCCAACGAGGCCATCCGGAACGGCACCCTGGGGAAGCTCATCCAGGAGTCGCTGGAACAGATCAAGCCCGAAGCGGCCTACTTCACCTCCGAGCACGGCAAGCGCACCGCTTTCCTGTTCTTCGACATGCAGGACAGCTCGCAGATGCCGGTGCTCAGCGAGCCCTTCTTCCTCCAGCTCAACGCGGAGGTCACCTACACGCCGGTGATGAACGTCGACGACGTGCAGAAGGGTCTGTCCCAGCTGGGGCGCTGAGCGCGCGGCTCAGCTGAAGACGATCATCGACCCCTGGGCGAGACTGCGGGTGACGGCCGCGTGCAGCCCGAGCCAGACGTGCCGCTCACGGGCGAACGGACTCGGGTCGTACGGGGCGGGAACGGCCGGTTCCTCCAGCTCCGTCGGGGCGAGCGGCGGCTGGGGAGCCGCCGGCGGGTTGGCCGGGTCGATACCGATGCCCGGGGCGACCGTCTCCAGTTCCCGCAGCAGGGCGTGCGAGGAGCCCAGGGGGCCGCCGCCGGCGAGGAGATCGTCGTCGGCGAGCGGACTGGGGAAGTCGACGGGGACGTAGGCGCCCGCGTGGTCGTAGTGCCACACCAGGTGCGACTGCTGGGCCGTCGACTCGAACATCTCCAGCAACTGCTCGTAGTCACCGCCGAGTTCGTCCACGGGCGTCACCGGCAGGCCGCACACCTGGAGCAGATAGGCGCGGCGCAGGAAGTGCAGCGCGTCGTAGTCGAAGCCCGCGACCGGGGCGACCTCGCCGGACAGGCCCGGCATGTACTGGTACACCGGCACCGGCGGCAGGCCGGCTTCGGCGAGCACCTTGTTGTATTGCGCGAGTTCCTCGGCGAAGGGGTTGTCCGGCGTGTGGCACAACACGTCCACGAGCGGTACCAGCCACAGGTCACAGGCCAAAGAAGGCTCCTCGCTCAGCGCGGTCGGGGTAGCACGGTGGTCAAGAAGGGTAGCGGTGCGGTCACGGCTTGCGCCGTGCATGTCCCATACCCATACGCGCAGCGGCGACGCAGGTCATCCGGAGGCGAGCCGCTCGATCAGGGTGAGCGAGTGCGCGTTGTACGCGGCGATGATCGCCCGGGCGGAGTCGTTGTCGCGGGCGATCAGGGCCTCCACCAGCTGCGTGTGACCGGCCCACAGCTCGCCGCGCAGATCGGTGAGCCGGCGCAGGTGCTGCACCGCGCAGACCCAGGTCTGGACGCGCAGCCGGTGCAGGAAGTCGGCGAGGTAGGGGTTGCCGAAGCAGGCGCCGAGCTCGCGCCAGAAGCGCAGGTCGTAGCCGATGAGAACGGTGAGGTCACCGGCCGCCGCGGCCCGCTGCGCCTCCTCGCCCCGCCTGCGGACCCCGGCGACGACGGCGGCGGCCCGGGGATCGTCGGGCCGCACCGCGTTCGGGCGTCCCGCGGTGAGCGCCAGGAACATCCCCTCGATGACCAGCCCGCGGGCCTCGATCATGCCGCGGAAGTCGTCGACCGAGTACTCGCGGACCCGGAAGCCGCGGTGCTGGTCGGCTTCGAGGAGCCCCTGCGCGGAGAGATCGACGAGCGCCTCGCGCACCGGTGTCGCGGACACCCCGTACTGCTCGGCGATCTCCTTGACCGTGAACTCCTGCCCCGGCTGGAGCCGCCCGGCCAGCACCTCGTCACGGAGCGCGTCGGCGATCTGCTGCCGCAGGGTGCTGCGCGTCACGGCGCCGTTGCCGGTGCTGGCGGGCATGGTCAGGGCGTCTCCCTCGTCGCGTCGGGTGGCGTGCGCATCCATGTCTACGAGCACGCCACCTTACGCGTTCGAATGAGGCCCGAGAATGTCGGTTACTGACGGGTTTACAGGTTTTTACTCGGTGTACTCGTCGGCGACCGAGAGTGCCGCGTCCAGCGCGGCGAGCCCTTCCTTGAGCTCCGCCTCGCTGATGTTGCAGGGCGGAACGACGTGCGTCCGGTTCATGTTCACGAAGGGCCACAGGCCGCCCTTCTTCGCGGCGGCGGCGAAGGCGGCCATGGGGGCGTTGGCCTCACCGGCCGCGTTGTACGGCACCAGCGGCTCCCGCGTCCCGCGGTCGCGGACCAGCTCCAGTGCCCAGAACATGCCGGTGCCGCGCACCTCGCCGACGCTCGGGTGCCGGTCGGCGAGCGCGCGCAGTTCCGGCCCGACGACGTCGGCGCCCAGCCGGGCCGCGTTCTCGACGACGCCCTCCTCGGCCATGACGTTGATCGTCGCCACCGCGGCCGCGCAGGCCAGCGGGTGCCCGGAGTACGTCAGGCCGCCGGGGTACGGCCGCTTCCCGAACGTCTCCGCTATGGCGCTGGAGATCGCGACACCGCCCAGCGGCACGTATCCGCTGTTCACGCCCTTCGCGAAGGTCAGCAGGTCGGGCGTGACGTCGAACAGGCCGGCGGCGAACCACTCACCGGTGCGGCCGAACCCGGCCATGACCTCGTCCAGGACGAAGACGATCCCGTGCTTGTCGCAGAGCTCCCGCACCCCGGCGAGATAGCCGGGCGGCGGGACCATGATCCCGGCCGTGCCGGGGATGGTCTCCAGGATGATCGCCGCGACGGTCGAGGGCCCCTCGAAGGCGATCGTCGTCTCCAGGTGCTCCAGCGCCCGCGCGCACTCCTGCTCCTCGGTCTCCGCGTAGAAGCGGGAGCGGTAGAGGTAGGGCGCCCAGAAGCGCACGACCCCGGCCGTGCCGCTGTCGGACGCCCAGCGGCGCGGGTCGCCGGTGATGTTCACGGCCTGCTGGGTGCCGCCGTGGTACGAGCGGTACGCCGAGAGCACCTTCGGGCGGCCCGTGTGCAGACGGGCCATCCGGACGGCGTGCTCGACGGCGTCGGCGCCCCCGTTGGTGAAGAAGATCTTGTCCAGGTCGCCCGGGGTCCGCTCGGCGATCAGCCGGGCCGCCTCCGACCGGGCCTCGACGGCGAAGGCGGGCGCGAAGGTCGTCATCGTCGCGGCCTGCTCCTGGATCGCGGCGACGACCTTCGGGTGCTGGTAGCCGATGTTCGTGTAGACGAGCCCGCTGGAGAAGTCGAGGTAGCGCCGGCCGTCGTAGTCCCAGAAGTACGACCCCTCGGCACCGGCGACGGCGAGCGGGTCGATGAGCTCCTGGGCGGACCAGGAGTGGAACACGTGGTCACGGTCGGCGGCCTTGACGGCGGCACCGGCTTCGGGGTTCGGCTGAGGGGTCATGCGGGCGAGCGTAGGGGCGGGGGAGAGGGCGGTGAAAGCGGCGGCCTGTCGGGCGTCGGCGGCGGCCCCCCGACAGGTTGTCCAGGCGGAACCAGCGGGAGGAAGGGTATTGACAGCATGCTGCCTTCTCGACAGAATGCTGTCATAAGCGCACGGGATCGAGGAGGAGTCATGAACACCACCACCGGCAAGCCCGTCCATCTCGCCGTCTACGACACCCTGGCCGACTGGGAGACCGGTCACGCCACGGCCCAGCTCGCCCGCACCGGCCACGAGATCCGCACCGTCGGCCCGAACACGGCCCCCGTGCGGAGCATCGGCGGACTGCGCATCCAGCCCGACCTGGCCCTGGAGGACCTGCGTCCTGAGGACAGCGCACTGCTGATCCTGCCGGGCGCCGACCTCTGGGATACCAGCGACGACCTTGCCCCCTTCGCCCGCACGGCCCGGGCCTTCCTGGACGCGGGCGTCCCGGTCGCCGCGATCTGCGGAGCCACCGCCGGACTCGCCCGGGAGGGCCTGCTCGACGACCGCGACCACACCAGCGCGGTCTCCTTCTACCTGGCCGCGACCGGCTACGCGGGCGGCGGGCGCTACGTCGAGGCCGACGCCGTCACCGACGGCGCCCTGGTCACCGCGGGCCCGACCGAGCCCGTCGCCTTCGCCCGCGAGATCCTCCGGCTTCTCGGGGTCTACGAGGGTGAGGTGCTGGACGCCTGGTACCGGCTGTTCCACGACTCCGACGCGGCGGCGTACGCGGTGCTGGAGAAGGCCGGCGCGCTGTGAGCCGCGAGCACCAGGACCTCCTCAGCCGCAGCGCCCTCGGGGTGTTCGGGCTCAACGGCCGGTTCCTCACCGTCGCGGAGGAACTCGCCCGGCCCGCCGGGCTCACCGCCGCCTGGTGGCAGGTGCTCGGCGCGGTCCTCGGGGAGCCGCTGCCCGTCTCCGGCATCGCGCGCGCCATGGGCATCACACGGCAGAGCGTGCAGCGCATCGCCGATCTGCTGGTGGAGCGGGGGCTCGCGGAGTACCGGCCGAACCCGGCTCACCGCCGCGCCAAGCTCCTCGCGCCGACCGCGCAGGGGCGCGCGGCCATCGCCCGGATCGACCCCGGGCACGCGGCGTTCGCGGACCGGCTGGCGGAGGCGTTCGGGGAGGCGGAGCTGGCCGAGGCGGTACGGCTGCTCGAACGTCTTTCGACGGTGCTGGACCAGGTGGGGCCGCCCGCAACGCAGCCTCCGCCTGTTACGGAACCGTAGACATCGCCCAGGCCACCCCGCCCCGGCCCGGCACTATTCTCGGTCTGTTGCTCACGTGTGGGGGGAAGGCGGCTGAGCGATGGAGAAGCTGGGGTCCGGGGATCCACTGGGGGTGCCCCCAGGCGTTGAGCGCTGGGGGAGCATCGGTGCCTATCGGTTGCTGGCGCGGCTCGGTGCGGGGGGCATGGGGCAGGTGTATCTGGCCCGTTCCGAGCGGGGCCGTACGGTCGCCGTGAAACTCGTGCGCGAGGAACTGGCCGCGCAGGAGGAGTTCCGGGAGCGGTTCCGGCAGGAGGTGCAGGCCGCGCGGCGGGTCGGCGGGTACTGGACGGCGCCGGTGCTCGACGCGGACACCGAGGCCGCCGTGCCGTGGGTCGCCACCGGGTACGTCGCCGGGCCGAGCCTGCAGCAGGTCGTCGGGCACGACCACGGGGCCCTGCCCGAGCGGACGGTCCGCATCCTCGCGGCCGGGCTCGCGCACGCGCTCAAGGACATCCACGCCGCCGGCATCGTCCACCGCGACCTCAAGCCGTCCAACGTGCTGGTCACCATCGACGGCCCGCGCGTCATCGACTTCGGTATCGCACGCGCCCTGGAGACCGTCACGGACGGCGGGCTCACGCGCACCGGCGCGCTCGTCGGATCGCCCGGCTTCATGGCGCCCGAGCAGGTGCGGGGCGACCGCATCACCCCGGCGTGCGACGTCTTCTGCCTCGGTTCGGTCCTCGCCTACGCGGCGACCGGCGCCCTGCCCTTCGGCACGGCCAACAGCGGCGTGCACGCCCTGATGTTCCGCATCGCCCAGGAGGAACCGGACCTGGACGGCGTCCCCGAGGGCATCGCCGACCTGGTCCGTGACTGCCTGCGCAAGGACCCCGCCGCCCGGCCCTCCCTCGACCGCGTCCTGGAACGCACGGGCGCGGACGACACCGTCGCGGACGGCCGTGCTCTCGATCCGTGGCTGCCGAGCGCGCTGGTGGCGCAACTGGGGCGGCACGCGGTGCGGTTGCTGGAGACGGAGGATCCGGAGGGAGCCGTCCCCGCCGAGCGGTGCCTCGGGGTGCTGCGCAGGTTCTCCGAGGACATGACGGAACTGGTGCGGGTGGAGACCGCCGACTGGATGGGCGAATTCCGGTCGGGGTGTGCCGCGCCGGTGGCCTTGCAGAC
>NZ_POUC01000266.1 GCF_002891435.1 Streptomyces cahuitamycinicus | reverse complement strand
CCAAACGCCAGAGCCTTCTCCGCCCCGGCCCCCTCGCCCTCCTCTCCGCGCTGCTCGCCGGCGGCATAGGGGCCGTCACGCAACTCGCCGAGACCAGCAGCGCAGAGAGCGCGGGGCAGGCCGCCGGCGCCACCGACGTCTGGAGCCCGCACCCCGAGCCGGACATGGCGGCCGTTGTCCATCTGCCGCGTCACTACCGCGCACTCGACCGGACCGGCAGCGCGACCGACCAGCCCCGCACGGTGCTCTACGGCGACGAGCGGACCGGCGCGATCCAGGTCCGTCTCCTCTTCTGGGACAGGGCTCCGGCCGCCCCGGCGGACCAGGCCGGGAAGGCACAGGGCACCGGGGGAGAAACCCGGTACGCGCGCACCAGCGTCCAGGGCCACGAAGCCGCCCTCGCCGACACCGCGTACCGCCGGGGCGAGACCCCCAGGCGGCTCATGCGGCTGGTCATCCGCACCGATGACGACCGCATGTACGAACTGCGCGTCGACATGCCCAGGGGCACGCCGGAAGAGGACGAGGGCATCTCGGTGTTCGAGGGGGCCCGGGAGCGGCTCGGGATCGTAAAAGGCTGAATCACACCCGCCGGTCACCCACAACGTCCTGATCAGCGCGTTTGTTGCCAGCAGTCACTGGCGTCGTGTGTGCACTCGGTGAAGCCGTATTACCGACGGGTACCCAAAGCCTCCGTCCCGGCATACCCTGCGCCTCATGACGGACGCGCAGGCCGCCGAGAAGACGGCAGAGACCGGCACGGCACAGACCGGCACGAACCCCCTCGCCCCCGCCCCGGAGGGCGCCCGCACCGCCGCGGACGTGGTCACGCCGGAGCTGGTCGCCCAGCTCACCAAGGGTGTGGCCGGCTCAGGCCGGACCGCCAACCACACGCCGTTCACCGGCGAGAAACTGGCGGACCTCCCCGAGTCGACGCCCGAGGACGTGGCAGGGGCCTACGAACTGGCCCGCGCCGCCCAGGCCGTGTGGGCGCAGACCCCCGTACGGCAGCGCGCCGCCGTCCTGCTCCGCTTCCACGACCTGGTGCTGGAGCGTCAGGCAGAGGTGCTCGACCTCATACAGCTGGAGACCGGCAAGGCCCGGCTGCACGCCCACGAGGAGGTCCAGGCCGTCGCGGTCGCCGCCCGGCACTACGGCCGCAAGGCGTCCGCCTACCTCCGGCCCAAGCGGCACGCCGGCGCCATGCCGACCCTCACGAAGGTCACCGAACTGCGCCACCCGCGCGGTGTCGTGGGCCAGATCGCCCCCTGGAACTACCCCCTGGAGCTGTCGGTCGGCGACGCGCTCCCGGCCTTCGTCGCGGGCAACGCCGTCGTCATGAAGCCGGACACGGAGACCTGCCTGACCGCCCTGTGGGCCCGTGACCTGCTGATCGAGGCCGGGCTGCCCGCCGACGTCTTCCAGGTCGTCCTCGGTGACGGCCCGGTCGTCGGCCCCGAGGTCGTACGGCACGCCGACTACGTCTCCTTCACCGGCTCCACCCGCACCGGCCGCGAGGTCGCCCAGGGCGCCGCCGCGCGGCTGGTCGGCGTCTCCCTCGAACTCGGCGGCAAGAACGCCATGCTGGTGCTGGAGGACGCCGACATCGAGAAGGCCGCGGCCGGAGCGGTCCGCGCCTGCTTCTCCTCCGCGGGCCAGCTCTGCATCTCCATCGAGCGGCTCTACGTCCACGAGTCGATCGCGGACGCCTTCCTGGAGCGCTTCGCCGCCCGGACGAAGGCCATGCGCCTCGGCACGTCCCTGGCGTACGGCGCCGACATGGGCTCCCTGGTCGGGGAACGCCAGCTCGAAACCGTCACACGGCACGTGGAGGAGGCCGTCGCCAAGGGCGCGAAGGTCGTCGCCGGCGGTGTGGCGCGCCCGGACATCGGCCCGTACTTCTTCGAGCCGACGATCCTCGACGGGGTCGCCACGGACATGTCCGTCTGCGGGGAGGAGACCTTCGGCCCGGTCGTGTCGGTCTACCGCTTCACCGACGAGGACGAGGTCATCGAACGCGCCAACGCCACGGCGTACGGCCTCAACTCCTCGGTCTGGACGAGGAACGGCCGCCGCGGCCAGGAGGTCGCCGCCCGCCTGCGCACCGGCACGGTCAACATCAACGAGGGCTACGCCCCCGCCTACGGCAGCGTCCAGTCCCCGATGGGCGGCATGAAGGACTCGGGCCTCGGCCGCCGCCACGGCTCCGAGGGCATCCTCAAGTACACCGAGGCCCAGACGGTCGCTCACCAGCGCGTGCTCCCGATGGCCCCCGCGCTGGGCATGGACGACGAGCAGTACGCCCGGTTCATGAGCCGCAGCCTCCGCCTGATGAAGGCGTTCAGGTTCCGCTAGACCACCCGCACTGCACACTCGAAGGGGAGACGGCACGTGCCTCAGGACGACTACGACTACGACGTCATCGTCGTGGGTTCCGGATTCGGCGGCTCGGTGACCGCCCTGCGCCTCACCGAGAAGGGCTACCGCGTAGGCGTCCTGGAGGCCGGCCGGCGCTTCACCCGCGAGACGCTCCCCAAGAACTCCTGGGACCTCAGGAACTACCTCTGGGCGCCGAAGCTCGGCATGTACGGCATCCAGCGCATCCACCTCCTCGGCAACGTCATGGTCCTGGCGGGCGCGGGCGTCGGCGGCGGTTCCCTCAACTACGCCAACACCCTCTACGTCCCGCCGAAGCCGTTCTTCGAGGACCCGCAGTGGCGTGACATCACCGACTGGCAGGAGGAGCTGAAGCCGTACTACGACCAGGCCCGCCGCATGCTGGGCGTACGGCTCAACCCCACCATGACGCCCTCGGACGTTCATCTGAAGGCCGCCGCGGAGCGGATGGGCTGCGCCGACTCCTTCCACATGGCTCCGGTCGGTGTCTTCTTCGGCGACGGCGAGGACGCCGACGGCACGGTGAAGGCCAAGCCCGGCCAGGAGGTGCCCGACCCGTACTTCGGCGGCGCGGGCCCGTCCCGCAGGGCCTGCGCGGAGTGCGGCGAGTGCATGACCGGCTGCCGCCACGGAGCGAAGAACACCCTCAACGAGAACTACCTGCACCTCGCCGAGAAGGCCGGTGCGGTCGTCCACCCGATGACGACGGTCGTGTCGCTCACCGACGACTCGCGCGGCGGCTACGCCGTCGCCACCCTGCCCACCGACGACCGCGGCAGGAAGAAGGGCCGCACCTTCACGGCCCGCCGGGTCGTCCTCGCCGCGGGCACCTACGGCACCCAGACCCTGCTGCACCGCATGAAGGCGGGCGGCCAGTTGCCGCACCTCTCCGACAAGCTGGGGGAGCTGACCCGCACCAACTCCGAGGCCCTGGTCGGCGCGCAGACCGACGACCGGCGCTACCGCAAGGCGCACGGCGCACCGAAGGCCGACTTCACGCGGGGCGTGGCCATCACGTCCTCGATCCACCCCGACGCCAGCACTCACATCGAGCCGGTCCGCTACGGCAAGGGCTCCAACTCGATGGGCGGCCTGTCCATCCTCCAAGTGCCGTACGCGGGGACGAACTCGGGCGCCTCGCGGGTCCTGGGCTTCCTCGCCAACGCCGCGAAGCACCCGCTGCTGGTGCTGCGGTCGCTGTCGAACCGCCGCTGGTCGGAGCGGACCATCATCGGCCTGGTGATGCAGTCGCTGGACAACTCCCTGACGACGTACTCGAAACCGTCGGGCGTGGGCCGCGGCCTGCTCACCGCGAGGCAGGGCCACGGCGCCCCCAACCCCAAGCAGATCAAGGCCGCCACGGAGAGCGCCTCGGCACTCGCCGCCGAGATCAACGGCTTCGCGGGCTCCAATGTCGGCGAACTGATGGGCACCCCGCTCACGGCCCACTTCCTCGGCGGCTGCCCCATCGGCGACTCCCGCGAGTCCGGCGTGATCGACCCGTACCACCGCCTCTACGGCCACCCCGGCATCTCCGTCGTGGACGGCGCCGCGGTCTCCGCCAACCTGGGCGTCAATCCGTCCCTCACCATCACCGCCCAGGCCGAGCGGGCGATGTCGTACTGGCCCAACAAGGGCGAGCCCGACCCCCGCCCCCAGCAGGGCACGGCCTACGAGCGGCTCCAGCCGGTCGAGCCGAAGTCCCCGGCGGTCCCGGCAGAGGCGTTCGGCGCGCTGCGGCTGCCGTTCCTCGGCATGCCGGCCGTACCGCCGAAGAACTGAGCGGCACCGGAACACAGAAGAAGGACCTGCGCCCCCCTCCGAGCGCAGGTCCCTCTTCTGCTTCGCTGCCGCGGCCTGTGCCGGCCGCCGCGGCTTACGCCTGCACGCCGGCCTTGCGGCGACGCACGACGAAGATCGCACCGGCACCGGCGACGACGGCGGCACCGCCGACGAGGCTGATCATCGGCAGGGCGGAGCTGGAGCCGGTCTCGGCGAGGCTGCCGGTGACCTCCGGCGTGTTGCCGCTCGGCTTCTCGTCGGTGACGGGCGCCTTGCCGCCTTCCTGCGGCTTGGTGCCGCCGGTGTCCGTACCGGAGGAGACGATCTGGAACTTGTACGACACGTCACCGAAGCCGGTGCACTCGGCGTCGTTGTCGCCGTAGATCGTCGCGCCGAGCGAGAAGCCGGCGCCGACCGGGGCGGACTTGCTGACGTTGAGACGCAGCGGGATGTTGACCTCGTACTCGGGCTTCAGCTCGTCGGTGTAGCCGACGTAACCGACCGCGTAGCCGCCCTCGTTGAGGTCGACCCAGATCTTGTCCTGGGGGTTCCAGGCCTGGAGCCGGACCTGCTTGCTGGAGAACAGCTCCCCGCCGTTCTTGTCGGGGGAGGCCCCGGCGAAGAAGTCGAGGTCGTTGAGCGTGGAGTCGGAGTTGTTGGCCACGTTCAGCGAGAACTTGTGCCAGCCGCTGCCCGCGGCGATCTTGCCGGGCAGGCCGGACATGCCCACGTCGACCTTGGTGTCCTCACAGATGGAGGGCTCGGGGTCCGGGGACTCCGACTCCTCGGGCTCGGACGCGCTGGGCGCCGGGGAGGACTCGCTCGCGGACGCGCTCGGCGTGCTGGACGTCTCGGGAGCCGACTCGCTCACGGACGCGCTCGGGGTGGGAGTCGACTCGGGCGTGGACTCGCTCACGGACGCGCTCGGGGTGGGAGTCGACTCGGGCGTGGACTCGCTCACGGAGGCGCTCGGCGTGGGCGTCGTCTCGTCGGTCGCGTACGCGGCCGGTGCCGCGAGCAGTGCCACCGGGGCTATGACCGCCGTAGCGGCCGCTGCTGCCATGGCGCGGCGAAGCTTCATGAAGACCTCGGAAAGTCCGGCGTGCCGCGGGATGCGGCACGAACGTCAGGGGAGGCCTCCGCGTGTGGGGCGCGGGAGTGGCCCTTGTTCGCCTGTTTGATCAGTGAGGACTGTGAATGGTTGTGCAGGCATTCACAGAAACTTTATGTGGACTGGGTCACATCGAAGACCCTCTGGTGAAGGCTTGTGAAGGCGCTTCCCGTCCGCTTAGATCTTGACTTCGTGTCTGAAAAGCCGTCCGACGACCAGCCGTCGGGCTCGGAGATCCCCGACGACGTCTGGGAGCAGTTCACCCGCGACACCGAGCGGGACATCCGTACCTCCGCCCCGAAAGAGCCGTCCGCGCGAGCCCGCCTGGTGACCGAGCGGCTGCGTGAACAGGACGCCCGCGGCGAGTCGCCTCCCGGATGGCGCACCGGCCCAGCCTGGCAAGAGATGAACGGCCAGGCCGCCCGGCGCCGCAAGCTGTGGGGCTTCATCGGTGTTCCCCTCGCGGCCGCCGTCGCGCTGGTGGCACTGAAGCCCTCGCTGCTGCCCGGTGACCCCTTCGGCACCGGGGAGTCCCAGGCCGCCGAGGCCTCACCGCTGCCCGCCGAGTCGACGGCGCCCACCGCAGCGCCCGGCGCGTCCGACCCCGAGACCCCCACGCTGGACCGGCCGTTCGCGGGGTCCCCGGCCCTGCGCTGGGCCGACGGCGAGGCCGGCATCGTCCTGCCCGAGGCGAAGCCTGTCGGCGCGGTCCCCGCGGGCCGGGTGGAACAGGCGCTGAAACTGACGAAGAAGCTGCTGGTCGGGGCCAACCTCGACCCGAAGACCGTACGCGGGGCCCGCCCCGAGGCCGCGCTCTCCGTGCTCGACCCCAAGCAGCCCGGGCTCCTCGACGAGCTCGACACCGGGCTGCGCTCCCCGAGCAGGAAGCACGACCCGGTGACGCTGTTCAGCCGCTTCGACCCCGACGAGGTGCGGCCGGTCGGCGACGTGATCAAGACCCGCGGGCGCATGACGTTCAAGAAGGGCACGCAAGGAGGCGTGGCGGTGCGCGCCGACTACACCTTCGTCTACCCCGTCGTCCAGGCCGACGGCCCCACCGAGGTCACCCGCACCATCGTCCGGCGGGTGCTCGACGTCGAACTCGCCGACCCCGCCCGCTACGAGGTCACCTCCGGCCGCCTGCTCCTGATGCACTACGACCAGGAGATAGGCAACTCCTCCTGCTTCGTCAACGACGGCTACCTGCACCCGGAGTTCTCGTCCGACGCATCCGCGGGGCCGTCCCCGAGCGGCCCGGCGACGGACCCGTACGACCGGAGCAGGGAGCTCGAACGCGGCGACGGTGGCGACTGCGGGACGGTGACCCGCACCTGAGCGGAGCGAAGAGGCCCGCAGGAAGGCACTCGCGGAAGCAGAGCGAAGGGCCCCGCGGGGTGGAGCCGCGGGGCCCTTCATCTCGTCAGCACCGACGGCAGGGCAGCGCCGGTGCCTGGAAGCGGCGCCGGGGGGTTGCGCCGCTTGGCCTGTACCTCTGGCAGTGGGACAATGCGGATGCCCGCGGGGGGACTTGGGCCGTGTACGCATCGTGCTGGATGAATGCGGCGCCCGCAACCGTTTGACCCAGACTTGTGCATTTATGCAAGGTCCGCCGGTCGGCCCCGGGCGTCCCCGGAGCCGACCGTCCTCTTGGGTGACCGGGCTGCTGTCCCCTGCCGTCCGGTCACCTCCCTGGAGCGAGGTCCCACGACGCACGGAACGATCCGTGCGTCTCATCGCCCCAGTGAGCCACGCGTGGTTCTCTCGGGCCCGCGCCTGGCCGGCACGGACACCGGGACCAACGATGCGGCTCCGGGACGGTCACGCGCCGTACGGGTGAGGAGGGGGCGTACGTCTGTCCCGCGCATGCGGTTTCAGATTTTGCCGCGGCACAGCTCCAGCAGGGTCATCGCGAGCGCGGTGCCCGGCTTGCCCAGCGCCTCCCTGTAGTGGCCGAGGACGTCCATCTCGCGGGACAGGTTCACGCGCCGGCCGCCGGAGGCGATCCGCGCCTCCTGGATGACGGCCGAGACGGCCACCCGTTCCTGGATCAGGCCGATGATCCGGTCGTCGAGCGCGTCGATCCGCTCGCGCGCTCCGGTGATCACGCCGGCGGCCTCGGGGGTACGGGCGCCGGTCACGTCGATGGCGGTCATAGGGGGCTCCTCGTCGTCAGGGGCTGCCCCGGGGCGGCACGGCCCGGACGAACGCAGGCGCCCCGGGCCTTGTCGGCCCGGGGCGCCTGGGAAGTCGCTCGTCAGTAGCTCAAGCAGCACGACCATGGCGTCCGGCGGGCCGGATGCCATAGGTAAAGACGAACGTCTGGTGCTTGAACATGGGGCAAGTATGCACCGCGCCCCGGGGCCGTCCAAGCCGGTTCGCATCCTGAGACGGGGCAGGTGCCCGGCGCGCGGAAACAGTCGCACGGCCCCCCGGTAGAATCGGGTGGCACAAGACCCCCGCCCCACCGCCGGAAGGCACCCCGTGTCATCAGCGACTCCCGCTGCCAACGCCGCCGACACCGTCCTGGTCGTCGACTTCGGCGCGCAGTACGCCCAGCTCATCGCCCGTCGTGTCCGCGAGGCGCGGGTCTACAGCGAGATCGTGCCGAGCACCATGCCGGTCCAGGAGATGCTCGCCAAGAACCCCGCGGCGATCATCCTCTCCGGCGGCCCCTCGTCGGTCTACGAGGAGGGCGCGCCCAGCCTGGACCGCGAGATCTTCGAGGCCGGCGTCCCCCTCTTCGGTATGTGCTACGGCTTCCAGCTGATGGCGCGCACCCTCGGCGGCACCGTCGACAACACCGGTGCACGCGAGTACGGCCGCACCGACCTGCACGTGTCCAAGGTGTCCTCCACCCTCTTCGAGGGCACCCCCGCCGAGCAGCCCGTCTGGATGTCGCACGGCGACGCCTGCTCCGCCGCCCCCGAGGGCTTCTCCGTCACGGCCTCCACGGACGTCGTACCGGTCGCCGCCTTCGAGAACGACGAGAAGAAGCTCTACGGCGTCCAGTACCACCCCGAGGTGATGCACTCCACGCACGGGCAGCAGGTGCTGGAGCACTTCCTGTACCGGGGCGCGGGCCTGACCCCGTCCTGGACCACGGGCAGCGTCATCGAGGAGCAGGTCGCCGCCATCCGCGAGCAGGTCGGTGACCGGCGCGCCATCTGCGGCCTGTCCGGCGGCGTGGACTCCGCGGTCGCCGCGGCCCTCGTCCAGAAGGCCATCGGCTCCCAGCTGACCTGCGTGTACGTCGACCACGGCCTGATGCGCAAGGGCGAGACCGAGCAGGTCGAGAAGGACTTCGTGGCCGCGACCGGCGTGCAGCTGAAGGTCGTCGACGCCGAGGAGCGGTTCCTCCAGGCGCTCGCCGGGGTCTCCGACCCCGAGGAGAAGCGGAAGATCATCGGCCGAGAGTTCATCCGGGTCTTCGAGCAGGCCCAGGCGGAGATCATCGCCGACGAGGGCCCCGCCGTGGAGTTCCTCGTGCAGGGCACCCTCTACCCGGACGTCGTCGAGTCCGGCGGCGGCACGGGCACGGCCAACATCAAGTCCCACCACAACGTGGGCGGTCTGCCCGAGGACCTCGAGTTCCAGCTGATCGAGCCGCTGCGCAAGCTCTTCAAGGACGAGGTCCGCATGGTCGGCCAGGAGCTCGGCCTGCCGGAGGAGATCGTCCAGCGCCAGCCCTTCCCCGGCCCCGGCCTCGGCATCCGCATCGTCGGGGAGGTCACCAAGGAGCGCCTGGACCTGCTGCGCGAGGCCGACGCCATCGCCCGCGAGGAGCTGACGGCGGCAGGTCTCGACCGCGACATCTGGCAGTGCCCGGTGGTCCTGCTCGCGGACGTCCGCAGCGTCGGCGTCCAGGGCGACGGCCGGACGTACGGCCACCCCATCGTCCTGCGCCCCGTCTCGTCCGAGGACGCCATGACGGCCGACTGGTCGCGCCTGCCGTACGAGGTCCTCGCCCGGATCTCCACCCGGATCACCAACGAGGTCGAGGACGTCAACCGCGTCGTCCTCGACGTGACCTCGAAGCCGCCGGGCACCATCGAGTGGGAGTGACCTCCCTGCCTAGTGCTGCGACCGGAAAGGTTTGCCGGAAAGCTTGCGGCGTCCGGTGCGGTGCATCGCAAGGCGGAGCATCGCCCGCGTACTGGATGTACTCGGGTGATGCGACAACGCGGCGAGGTGCCGTGCCGGGCGTCGCAAGCCGGTGAACCTTTCCGGTCGCAGCACTAGCTGCGCTTGATCGTGCGCAGGGGCTCGCCGGGCGTCCAGACCTGGACGACGAGGTACGCGTCGTCCTCGATGTAGGTCCGCACGACCTCCGTCAGCTCGGTGCGGAAGAGGTGGAACGGCTCCGGCGGCTCCACCTCTTCGACGTATCCGGCCTTGGTCTGGATGTCGTCGACCTCGATCGCCCGGCCGCTGATCCGGACGTCGCCGCCGCCCATGCCCGTGCCCTCCCCGGGGTTCGCCTGGAGTGCGAAGCGCGGGTCGCGGCGCAGATCGAGGGCCTTGAGCGAGTCCGGCATCATCCCGAGCCACAGTTCGCCGTTCAGGAACCGCACCTCCAGACCGCTGGTGCGGGGTGAACCGTCCTTACGGAGGGTGGCGAGAATGTGGTGGGTGTAGGCGCCGAAGCGCTTCTCGACGGTGCCGGCCAGATCCGGTTCGGTGGTGGCGAAAGCCGCCCAGTTCGCTGTCATGGAAAGAGTGTCGCGCCGAAATCCGACATCTTCTGTCGGCTATTCGTGGGGTTGGGGAGCCTGGGGGCACACGGAAGGGCACAGGGTGCTCACAGGGGCGCTCGTGTCATCTTCACGAACCGCTTCTGTTCTTCCCGGCCTCACGGACGGTAACTTCCGCCCGTACGCAGAACCAGTGCTGGAGGACCTATGCACGGGCCCACCCCGCCCCTGCCGCTGCCCACCGACCGGTTGCGGTTCGCCATGCCGCCGATGCACGAGTCGGTCGAGGACGAGCGCCGGCACCGCAAGGAACGGCTCGCGGGCGCCCTGCGGATCTTCGGCCGGCTCGGCTTCGAGGACGGCGTGTCCGGGCACATCACCGCCCGCGACCCGGAGTTCACCGACTGCTTCTGGGTCAACCCGTTCGGGATGCCCTTCCGGCACGTCACCGTGAGCGACCTCGTGCTCGCCAACCAGGACGGCCAGGTCGTCGAGGGCGGCTACCACGTCAACCAGGCGGCCTTCACCGTGCACGCCCAGGTCCACGCGGCCCGGCCCGACGTGGTCGCCGTCGCCCACTGCCACTCGGTGCACGGCCGGGCGCTCGCGGCCCTCGGTGAGCTGCTGGAGCCGATCACTCAGGAGAGCTGCGCCTTCTACGAGGACCACGCCCTCTACGACTCGTACACCGGCGTCTCCGTGGACGCCGAGGAGGGGCGGCGCATCGCCGCTGTGCTCGGCTCCCGCAAGGCGCTCGTGCTGCGCAACCACGGGCTGCTGACCGTCGGGGACTCGGTGGACGCGGCGGCCTGGTGGTTCGTGTCGATGGAGCGCTCCTGCCAGGTACAGCTGACGGCCCAGGCGGCCGGGCGGCCGGTCCGCATCGACCACCGGATGGCGGTGGCGACGCGGGAGCAGCTGGGCGGCGACCTGGTGGCGTGGATCAACTACCAGCCCATGTGGGAGGACGTCAGCCGCAGCGAGCCGGGCCTGCTGGGCTAGGGGCTTCGGAAGCCCCGGAGCAGCACCACCTTCGTCCTCACGAACTCTGATCTCGGCCGTAGGGGAATTCTCCCAGCAGGGTCAACACGGCACGCCGGACTTCACCCGTGCTGACCAGTCAGGGCGGACGCGAGCCGGATGGTGTAGGGCACAATTCGCTGTCGTCGCACGGGAGTTGTACAGCGGTGTTTCCGGGGTCCGGAAGGCCGACGGTGGTTGGGTCTCGGGAAGGCGGGCGTAGGGCGTGGCGGTGCGGGAGGCGGGACAGGGC
>NZ_POUC01000265.1 GCF_002891435.1 Streptomyces cahuitamycinicus | reverse complement strand
GGCCCGGGACGTAGCGGACCTGCTGCCGGAGCCCTCTGAGACACTGGGCGCGATGAGCGAGAGAGAACCCCCGACCGCGCCCCTGCGGGCCCGTGCCGAGATCGACCTGGCCGCCCTGCGGGCCAATGTGCGGGCCCTGCGCGTCCATGCTCCGGGCGCGGCCGTGATGGCCGTGGTCAAGTCCGAGGCGTACGGCCACGGGGCTGTGCCGTGCGCTCGCGCGGCCGTCGCCGCGGGGGCGAGCTGGCTGGGCACGGCCACGCCAGAGGAGGCCCTCGCCCTGCGGGCCGCCGGGCTGCCGGGCCGCATCATGTGCTGGCTGTGGACGCCCGGCGGGCCCTGGCGCGAGGCGATCGAGGCCGAGCTTGACGTGTCCGTCAGCGGGATGTGGGCCCTGGCGGAGGTCGTCGAGGCGGCCAGAGGAGCCGACCGGCCCGCCCGCGTGCAGCTCAAGGCCGACACCGGCCTCGGGCGGGGCGGCTGCCAGCCCGGGCAGGACTGGGCCGAGCTGGTCCGGCAGGCGCTGCGGGCCGAGGCCGAGGGGCTGCTGCGCGTCACGGGGCTGTGGTCGCACTTCGCCTGCGCCGACGAGCCCGGGCATCCCTCCATCGCCGACCAGCTCGGCGTGTTCCGGGAGATGGTCGCGTACGCCGAGGGGCAGGGCGCGCGGCCCGAGGTCCGGCACATCGCCAACTCGCCCGCCACCCTCACGCTCCCCGAGAGCCACTTCGACCTGGTCCGCACCGGCATCGCCACCTACGGCATCTCGCCCAGCCCCGAGCTGGGCACCCCGGCCGACTTCGGACTGCGGCCGGTGATGACGCTGTCCGCCTCGCTGGCCCTGGTCAAGCAGGTCCCGGGCGGGCACGGCGTCAGCTACGGCCACCGGTACGTGACACCCGGCGCGACCACCCTCGGCCTGGTGCCGCTGGGCTACGCCGACGGCATCCCGCGACACGCCTCCTCGGCCGGGCCGGTCCTGGTCGAGGGCAAGTGGCGCACGATCGCCGGGCGGGTCGCCATGGACCAGTTCGTGGTGGATCTGGGCGGCGACAAGCCCGCGGCGGGGGCCGAGGCGGTCCTGTTCGGGCCCGGGGACCGCGGAGAGCCCACCGCGGAGGACTGGGCCCAGGCGGCCGGAACCATCGCCTACGAGATCGTGACCCGGATCGGAACGCGTGTTCCTCGCGTCTATGTGAATGAGGAACGGGACGGGTAACCCGCACAGGGAACCCGTCACGCGAGGAACACCAGGAACATCAGGAACACCAGGAGCCAGGAACACCTGGCACCTGGCACCTGGCAACAGCACCACCATCGGCCCACCGGTTCACTCGACCGGGTGAGCCACCCGACCAGCACCCGGCGAAGAGGAGCGGTACGTGAGCGAGAGCAGTGCGGAGGTCGTCGCGGACGTCGCCTCCGCGGCCGTCGCGGTCTCCGCCGCGGGGGCCGCGGGGGGCTGGCGCCGGGCGACCGGCATCGCCGGCGTGGCGATAGGCGTGGTGGCCGCGGGTGCGGCCGCCGGTGTCGCCCTGGAGCGGATGACCGTCGGCCGTGGCATGCGGCAGAAGGCCCGGCTCGCCCTGGATTCCACGGGGCCGTACGGCTCGCTGCGCGGCATGCCCGGCAAGGCGTTCGCCGACGACGGCACGGAGTTGTACTACGAGGTCGACGACCTCGACGCGGAGGCCGCTCCCGCCGCCATCGGCCCGCGCCGCCGACGGCTCTTCGGCCGCAAGTCCCCGGCCCCCGTCACCGTCGTCTTCAGCCACGGCTACTGCCTCAGCCAGGACTCCTGGCACTTCCAGCGGGCCGCCCTGCGGGGCGTCGTACGGACCGTGCACTGGGACCAGCGCAGCCACGGCCGGTCCGGGCGGGGCGTGGCCCAGACGCGGGACGACGAACCGATCACCATCGAGCAACTGGGCCGGGACCTGAAGGCCGTCATCGACGCGGCCGCCCCCGAGGGGCCGCTCGTGCTCGTCGGGCACTCCATGGGCGGCATGACGGTGATGGCGCTGGCCGACCAGTACCCCGAGCTGATCCGGGAGCGGGTCGTCGGGGTCGCCTTCGTGGGGACGTCGTCGGGGCGGCTCGGCGAGGTCAACTACGGTCTGCCCGTCGCCGGGGTCAACGCCGTGCGGCGGGTGCTGCCCGGGGTGCTGAAGGCGCTGGGGCAGCGGGCCGAGCTGGTGGAGAAGGGGCGCCGGGCGACCGCGGACCTGTTCGCCGGGGTCATCAAGCGGTACTCGTTCGCGTCCCGGGACGTCGACCCGGCCGTCGCCCGGTTCGCCGAGCGGATGATCGAGAGCACGCCGATCGACGTGGTCGCCGAGTACTACCCGGCGTTCAACGATCACGACAAGACCGAGGCGCTCGTTCACTTCGCGGACCTGCCGGTGCTCGTCCTGGCCGGGGTGCAGGACCTGGTCACGCCGAGTGAACACAGCGACGCCATCGCCGATCTGCTGCCGGACGCCGAGCTGGTGCTGGTGCCGGACGCCGGGCACCTGGTGATGCTGGAGCACCCGGAAGTGGTCACCGACCGGCTCGCCGACCTGCTCACCCGCACGGGTGCCGTGCCCGCAGGGGCTACCGTGAAGGGCTATGGAAGCAGCAGCACCGCACAGCCCGGCTGAGCCCGGATCCGTACAGATCGTCGTCACGTCCCCCGAGCAGATGCGGGAGCTGGGCCGCCGGCTCGCGAAGCTGCTGCGCGCGGGTGACCTGGTGATGCTCAGCGGAGAGCTCGGCGCGGGCAAGACGACGCTGACCCGCGGCCTGGGCGAGGGGCTCGGCGTGCGCGGGGCCGTCACCTCGCCGACGTTCGTGATCGCACGGGTGCACCCCTCGCTGGGCGACGGGCCGCCCCTGGTCCACGTCGACGCCTACCGGCTCTCCGGCGGTCTCGACGAGATGGAGGACCTCGACCTCGACGTCTCGCTGCCCGACTCCGTGGTCGTCGTGGAGTGGGGTGAGGGCAAGGTCGAGGAGCTGACGGAGGACCGGCTCCAGGTCCTGATCCACCGGGCGGTGGGCGACACGACCGACGAGGTCCGGCAGATGACGGTCACCGGTGTGGGGGAACGCTGGGCCACGGCGGACCTGAGCGTCCTCGCCGCCTGAGCCTCCCGCGTGCGCCCTGGTGTGCGGTCATTCGATGAACGTTCCGACAAGACGTCGGCAAGATGTTGCGTTCGGCGTCTCGTGCGTGGTCACATGGTATCCAGTTCGTAGTTAGGTGTACCTAACTTCGTCGGCCCCGATCCTTCGGGAGGCGTCCATGTCGGCTACAGAGAGCAAGGGGCAGCCGCAGCGGTTCGCGGTCGCCGGGGTGTCCATGCGCGACCTGCTGGCGGCCGGCGAGGCAGCGGCGCTGATCTCCACACCGCCCCGCGCTCCCGACCCGGAGCTCCTTGAGCGGGCCCCCGTACACCGCGAAGCGGCCTAGCCGGGGTCACCAGCCCTGCGGGTCACTGCATCTAACGGACGACCACGACCCTGCGGCCGATCGTCGCGAACGTCCACATCGCGTCGCCGTCCGCGCGGGACTCGCGGATGCCGCCCGTGCGGACCTTCGGGTCGCGGGCGGGGGCGGGCGCGCTCGGGCCGCCCACGGCCGCGCTGAAGCCGATGACCACGCCGTCCACGTCGGCGAAGCGCACCACGTGCTCGACCGGAACGCCGTCGGAGCCGGTGACCGCGTTCGAGCGGGACGTCACCGAGTAGCTGCCCGGGGCCGGGTCCACCGTGCTCGGCTCGACCTCGAACGTGCGGCTGACCGCCTCGTCCCCGGCGACCAGCCAGACCCGGTCGCCGCGCAGCGAGTACACGACCCGGGCGCCCTTGCCGGAGTCGCCGGGCAGTGCGGTGGGGTCCCTCTTGACCTGGGGTGCCTTGGACGTACCGGCCGCCGGTGCGGCGCCCGTCCGCGCTGCCGTGCCGAGCCCGGCCGGAAGGGTCTCGGCCGCCTGGTGGGCGAGGTAGCCGACCGTCGCGAGGGCCGCGGCGGTGAGCCCGGCCACGATTCCCGAGCTGCTGGCTGACACCGGAGTCCACCTCACGTCGTATCGCTGTCGTGACGGTAGGTGACGGTAGCAGCAGGTGACGACCCGACAGGCGCGACCGACACGGGCTCCGGGGAGCCGTAGGCTGTTTGCGTGCTCTTGCTCGCTCTGGATACCGCCACGCCCGCCGTCACCGTCGCGCTGCACGACGGACGCGATGTCATCGCCTCGTCGAGTCAGGTGGACGCGCGGCGGCACGGGGAACTGCTGCTGCCGGCGATCGACCGGATGCTCGACGGGGCCGGTCTGCGGCTCGACGCCGTCACCGGGATCGTCGCCGGGATCGGTCCCGGACCGTACACCGGGCTGCGCGTCGGCCTGATGACCGCGGACACCTTCGGGCTCGCGCTCGGCGTCCCCGTGCACGGCGTGTGCACGCTGGACGGCCTCGCCTACGCAGCCGACCGGGAGGGCCCGTTCGTGGTAGCGACCGACGCCCGCCGCAAGGAGGTGTACTGGGCCCGCTACGCCGACTCCCGCACCCGGGTCACCGACCCCGCCGTGGACCGGCCCGCCGACATCGCCGAGCGGGTCGCGGGGCTGCCGGCGGTCGGCGCCGGCGCGCTGCTGTACCCGGACACCTTCCCCACGGCGTACGAGCCGGAGCACGTGTCCGCCGCCGCCCTCGCCCGGCTGGCCGCCGAGAAGCTGGCGGCGGGCGAGGAACTCCCCGCGCCCCGGCCGCTGTACCTGCGCCGCCCCGACGCCCAGGTCCCCAAGAACTACAAGGTGGTCACCCCCAAGTGACCGAAGCCGTGACGTGCGCGCTGCGCGAGATGCGCTGGTGGGACATCGACGCCGTGCTGGAGCTGGAGCGGAACCTGTTCCCCGAGGACGCCTGGTCCCGGGGCATGTTCTGGTCCGAGCTGGCCCACGCGCGGGGGCCCGAGGCCAACCGGCGGTACGTGGTCGCCGAGGCCGGCTCCCGGATCGTCGGGTACGCCGGTCTGGTCGCCACCGGTGAGCAGGCCGACGTCCAGACCATCGCCGTGTCCCGCGACCTGTGGGGCACCGGCCTCGGCGGACGGCTGCTGGCCGAACTGCTGCGGGCGGCCACCACCTTCGAGTGCGCCGAGGTGATGCTGGAGTGCCGGGTCGACAACGTCCGCGCACAGAAGCTGTACGAGCGCTTCGGCTTCGAGCCCATCGGCTTCCGGCGCGGCTACTACCAGCCCGGGAACGTGGACGCCCTGGTGATGCGCCTGACCGCCCCCGAGAACTCCGTACAAGGAACCGAGATCAATGGCTGACGAACCCCTCGTGCTGGGAATCGAGACGTCCTGTGACGAGACCGGCGTCGGCATCGTGCGGGGCACCACCCTGCTGGCCGACGCCATCGCCTCCAGCGTCGACGAGCACGCCCGCTTCGGCGGCGTCGTCCCGGAGGTCGCGAGCCGCGCCCACCTGGAGGCGATGGTCCCCACCATCGACCGCGCGCTGAAGGAGGCGGGCGTCACCGCCCGCGACCTCGACGGCATCGCCGTCACCGCCGGTCCCGGTCTCGCCGGTGCCCTGCTGGTCGGCGTCTCGGCGGCCAAGGCCTACGCCTACGCGCTCGGCAAGCCCCTCTACGGCGTGAACCACCTCGCCTCGCACATCTGCGTGGACCAGCTGGAGCACGGCGCGCTGCCCGAGCCGACCATGGCCCTGCTGGTCTCCGGCGGCCACTCCTCGCTGCTGCTGTCCTCGGACATCACCTCCGACGTCCGCCCGATGGGCGCGACCATCGACGACGCGGCCGGTGAGGCCTTCGACAAGATCGCCCGCGTACTGAACCTCGGCTTCCCGGGCGGCCCGGTCATCGACCGGTACGCGAAGGAGGGCGACCCGACGGCGATCGCCTTCCCCCGGGGCCTGACCGGCCCGCGCGATCCGGTCTACGACTTCTCCTTCTCGGGGCTGAAGACCGCGGTGGCCCGCTGGATCGAGGCCAGGCGGGCGGCGGGTGAGGAGGTGCCGGTGCGGGACGTGGCGGCCTCCTTCCAGGAGGCGGTCGTGGACGTGCTGACCCGCAAGGCCGTCCGGGCCTGCAAGGACGAAGGCGTCGACCACCTGATGATCGGCGGCGGCGTGGCGGCCAACTCGCGGCTGCGCGTCCTCGCCCAGGAGCGCTGTGAGGCCGCCGGGATCCGGCTGCGCGTGCCGCGGCCCAAGCTGTGCACGGACAACGGCGCGATGGTCGCCGCCCTCGGCGCCGAGATGGTCGCCCGGGGCCGGGCCGCGTCGAGCTGGGACCTGTCGGCCGACTCCTCGCTGCCGGTGACGGAGCCTCACGTCCCGGGCGGCCACGACCATGTGCACGAGGTCAGCAAGGAGAACCTCTACTCGTGACGGTCGCGTTGATGTGGGAGGCCCGGGCCGTGCCCGGGCGCGGGGAGGACCTGCTCGCCTGGGCCCGCGCCCAGGAGTTGCCGCGTGAGCCGCTGCGCCGCGAGACCCTGCGCGCCCCCCAGGACCGGGTCCTCGTCCTCACCTGGTGGGACGCCCCCCTCGACGCCGACCTGCCCGAACTGCCCGAGCCGGACGGAGAGCTGATCACCCGGTCGGTGCATCGCTGGCGCTTCGAGTCGGTGGCGGTCGACTGACCGGTCCGGTCACCCGGGGGCCGGGGACACCTTCGTCTCACAGTGCAGCCGCCGGTCCGCTCCGGTCTCGCGGACCGGGCCGGTGAGTGTGAGGTGTGGCGTGTGGCGTACGTCCGTCCCGGCCGTCGACTGGCCGGTCCGGTCACCCGGGGGCCGGGGACACCTTCGTCTCACAGCGCAGCCGCCGGTCCGCTCCGGCCTCGCGGACCGGGCCGGTGAGCGTGACGTGCGCCGTGTGGCGTACGTCCGTGCTGGATGCCGCCAGCCGCAGTTCCAGGGCGCCCGGTTCGACCACCCTGCGGCCCGAGCGGTCCGTGAAGGACGACAGGTCCGCGTGGAAGCGGAACGTGACCCGGGCCGCCTCGCCCGGGGCGAGTTCCACCCGCCGGTAGCCGATCAGCCGTACGTCGGGGCGGGTCACCGAGGCCACCGGGTCGTGCAGGTAAAGCTGCACGACCTCCGCGCCCGCGCGCCCGCCCGTGTTCCGGACGGTCACCGACACGTCGTGGGAGCCGTCCGTGCCGAGCTCGGCCGGTTCCGTCGCGGTGCAGTCCTCCCAGGCGAACGCCGTGTACGAGCGGCCGTGGCCGAAGGCGTACAGCGGGGTCGGGTCGAGGTTGCTGACCTCGCCCGCCAGGCCCAGGGGAGGCTGGAGGTAGGTCCAGGGCTGCCCACCGGGGACCTGCGGGACGCTGACGGGCAGGCGGCCCGAGGGGTTCACTCGGCCCGCGAGGACGCCCGCGACCGCCGGGCCGCCCTCCTCGCCCGGGAAGAACGCCTGGACGACCGCGCCGAGGCGGCCGTGCCAGCGGCCCAGGGCGTAGGGGCGGCCGGTGAGCAGCACCAGCACCACGGGGACGCCGGTGGCGACCAGCGCGTCCAGCAGCTCGCCCTGGGCGCCCGGCAGGCCGAGGTCGCTCGCGTCGCAGCCCTCGCCCGAGGTGCCCCGGCCGAACAGGCCCGCCCGGTCGCCGAGGACCGCCACGCACACGTCCGCCTCGGCGGTGCGGGCGACGGCCTCCTCGAAGCCGGCGGTGTCCGGGTCCGTCACGTCGCAGCCCTGCGCGAACGTCACCTTGGCGTCGGGGAGTTCGGCGCGCAGGGCGTCCAGGACGGTCGGGATCTCGATGCCGGCCGGCACCTCGGGGTGGTGGGTGAGGACGTGGGACGGGAAGGAGTAGCAGCCCAGCATCGCCAGGGCGTCGGCCGCCCGGGGCCCGACCACCGCGATCCGGGTGTCCGGGGCCAGCGGGAGCAGGCCGTCGGGGTTGTCGAGCAGGACCACCGACTCCTCGGCCAGGCGGCGGGCGAGGATGCGGTTGCCCGTCGAGTCGAGGTTGATCTCGGCGGCCGGCTCGGGAGTCCAGTCCTCGTCCAGCAGGCCCAGTTCGCACTTCTGGAGCAGGACGTGGCGGGCCGCCCGGTCCACGAGCTCCTCGGGGACCTCGCCCGCCCGGACCGCCTCCAGCAGCGGCCGGCCGTAGCACTTGACGGTGGGCAGTTCGACGTCGATGCCGGCGGTGAGGGCCGCGTGGGCCGCCTCGGCCGGGGCGCCGGCGACGCGGTGGAGGGTCTGGAGGAACGCGATGCCGAAGTAGTCGGCGACGACCGTGCCGGTGAAGTCCCACTCCTCGCGCAGGAGGCGGGTCAGCAACCCCGGGTCCGCGGAGGCCGGTACGCCGTCCGTCTCGGTGTAGGCGGCCATCACCGAGCGGGCGCCGCCCTCGCGCAGGGCCATCTCGAAGGGCGGGAGGGTGACGTCGGCGAACTCGCGGACGCCGGCCCGCACCGGGGCGAGGTTGCGGGCGCCCGCCGAGGAGGCGTACCCGGCGAAGTGCTTGAGCGTGGCGACGACTCCGGCCGACTCCAGGCCCCGCACATAGGCCGCACCGACCGTGCCGACCAGGTACGGGTCCTCGCCGATCGTCTCCTCTACGCGGCCCCAGCGCGGATCGCGTACGACGTCCAGCACGGGCGCGAGCCCCTGGTGCACGCCGACCGAGCGCAGGTCGTCGCCGATGCGGCGGGCCATCTCCTCTACCAGCGGCGGATCCCAGGTCGCGCCCCAGGCGAGCGGCACCGGATAGGCCGTGGCCTGCCAGGCGGTGAAGCCGGCCAGGCACTCCTCGTGCGCGATCGCCGGGATGCCGAAACGGCCGGCCTCGGAGATGCGGCGCTGGGCGCGGGCCAGGGCCTGCGCGCCCAGCGCCGGGTCCACGGGGGCGGTGCCGAAGGAGCGGGTGAGCTGGCCCAGGCCGTGGGTGATCAGCTCCTCCCAGTCGTACTCGACGGCCATGTCGTGCTGGTGCGGAGCGACCCCGTCGCCGTCCGTCGCGGCGCCCACCCACACGCCGTACAACTGGGCGGTCTTCTCCTCCAGGGTCATCCGGGAGAGCAGGTCGTCGACGCGGGCGGCGGCGGGCAGCGCGGGGTCACGCCAGGGCGCGGTGGTCATGAAGCTCCTGTCGGGTGGACGGACGGCCCTCTCACGAACGTTTCAACGAATGTTTCGACGTTAACTTCGAATGTTCCGGGAACCTATGGCGGTGCGAGGACTTCGTCAAGGGGGCCGACAGGGTTACGATCGCCGCCATGACATCCCCGGAGCCGGTTGAAAGCCGGACGCAGACCCGGACACAGGGGCGTAGCGCGCAGACGGCGACGCTCGCCGAGATCGCCCGTGAGGCGGGCGTCTCGGCCCCGACTGTTTCGAAGGTCCTCAACGGCCGGGCCGACGTCGCCCCGGCCACCCGGTCCCGCGTCGAGGACTTGCTGCGCGCCCACGGCTACCGGCGCCGCCGTGCCGAGGCGACCCGTTCGCCCCTGATCGACCTGGTCTTCCACGAGCTGGAGAGCGCCTGGGCGATGGAGGTCATCCGGGGCGTGGAGCACGTGGCCCGGGACGCCGGGCTCAGTGTCGTGCTGTCCGAGAGCGCGGGGCGGCTCACCCCGGGGCGGACCTGGGCCGACCAGGTCGCCGCGCGCCGGCCGCACGGCGTGATCCTGGTCCTGTCCGGGCTCGACGAGTCGCAGCGGGCGCTGCTCACCAGCCGCTCCATCCCGTTCGTGGTGATGGACCCGGCCGGCGACCCAGGCGCCGACGTGCCGTCGATCGGCGCGACCAACTGGCAGGGCGGTCTGGCCGCCACCCGGCATCTGGTCGAGCTGGGGCACCGCAGGATCGGTGCGATCAGCGGGCCCGCGCAGATGATGTGCAGCCGGGCCCGGATCGACGGCTACCGGGCCGCGCTGGAGACGGCCGGGCTGCCGGTGGACCCCGCCCTGATCGCGACCGGCGACTTCCACCACGAGGCCGGTTACCGGCGGGGTCTGGAACTGCTGCGCCGCCCGGACCGGCCGACCGCCGTCTTCGCCGGGAACGACCTGCAGGCGCTCGGGCTGTACGAGGCGGCGCGCGAGCTGGGGCTGCGCATCCCCGAGGACCTGAGCGTGGTCGGCTTCGACGACCTGCCGGTGGCGCCCTGGGTCGGGCCGCCGCTGACGACCGTACGGCAGCCGCTGACGGAGATGGCCGAGGCGGCGGCCAAGCTGGTCCTCGACCTCGGACGGGACGAGGGGACCGAGGCGGCGACCCGGGTGGAGCTGGCGACGAGTCTGGTGGTGCGCAGCAGCACGGCGGGGCCGGCGCAGGCGTAGGTGCCGCACCGACGGGTGTGCCGGACGCCTCCACCCTGCACCGACGCCAATCGGTGGCACTACCGAAACTTTCGAATGGGCGTGGGCGCAGGAGCGCGCTGGATGGTGGGCGGTTAGGCCCACCGCCACCATCGCACTCGATTCGCTGCACACGCGCGAACCTCCGAAGCAAGCCGCGAGCCTGCCGGAAGGGCACAACTCACGCGTCAGGCCTTAGCCGTTGTGGGAGGCAGCGCATGACGGCGTCGGCTCGTCGGCAGCGACCTCGAAGCTCGGAGCGGCTCACCCGGGCCTGGAACGCGGACTGCACCCGGTCGGCCGCGGCGGTCAGTTGCACCAATGCCCCGCGCAACGGCTGCGTACCGGACGGCAGTTCGGTGACGTTCGCGGTCAACGGCTCGTGGAGCGGCAGCGATCCGGTGCCGGTGATGACACCGGGGTGAGCCCGGGGCCTGAATTCTGAGAATTTCCGAAGAAAAGGAGCCCTGGGCTCCCTGCCCGTAATAATTCGGACTTATCTTCCTGCCCGTGACGGGACACCACGGGGACGAGGGCAAGGAAACGGGCCGGCGGTCCAGAGCGCTGAAGATCGCCGGTCTCGCCCTCGCCGGGACGCTGGTGCTGGGCGCCGGAGCGGCGGGCTGGGCCTACTGGCATCTCAGCGACAACATCACCGGCGTCGACATCGACAACGCGCTGGGCGACGACCGGCCGCCGAAGCCGGTGACCACACCGGCGCCCTCGGCCCCGGCCCTGCCGAGCGAGGCCCTCAACATCCTGGTCCTCGGCTCGGACTCGCGCAGCGGCAGGGAGAACCGCAGGCTCGGCGGCGGCGACAGCTCCGGTGCCCGCTCCGACACGGCGATGGTCGTCCATCTCGACGCCGGGCGGACCAGCGCGACGGTGGTGAGCATCCCGCGCGACACCCTGGTCACCCGCCCGC
>NZ_POUC01000264.1 GCF_002891435.1 Streptomyces cahuitamycinicus | reverse complement strand
GATGTGTATAAGAGAAAGGCATAAATCAGGTACGTGCCGGCAACCCTGTTTTTTTTTTTTTTTTTTTTTTTCAAGCAGAAGACGGCATACGAAATGAGCGCTAGTCTCGTGGGCTCGGAGATGTGTATAACAGACAGCACTTGACCAGCACCGCGCCATGGTAAGGCCACGGAGCGTGGCGTCGGTCACTCTTGGGTGGACCGCTCCCCCACGCGCGCACCCACACGCGTGGCAGGATGGACAAACGGTCATGAGGGCCCGGCAGTTGGGTACGACGGACGGGTCGGTACGGGGAAGGGGACTCTGGTGGACGGGCTCAACAAGGGGCTTCGCAAGGTCGAGATCGCGGTGCGGTGGGATCCCAGCCCGGCGGGGCAGCCGTCCACCGACCTGGATCTGGTCGCGGCGACCTACCTGGCGGACGATCCGCACGGCGACCCCGCATATGTGGTGCACTTCGACAGCCGCTCGCCCGACGGCACGATCACTCTCAACCGCGACAGCAAGGACGGCCAGGGCTTCGGCTACGACGAAGTCATGACCCTGGAACTCGACCGGCTCGATGTCCGGTACGCGCGCGTGGTGGTCGGTGTCGTCATCCAGCAGCACCCGGCGGAGCGCACCTTCGTCAGTGTGAGCAACCCCGGGTTGCGTATCCGCGAGGGGTACACCGTCCTCACGGAGGACGACTTCGGGAGTGTCCTAGGGGCAACTGCGGCGACGGTCGCGGAGTTCGCCCGCGAGGGCTCCGGCCCGTGGAACTTCCGCGCCGGCCTGCGTGGTTTCGAGGGCGATCCCGTGGACTTCACCACCACGATGGGTGCGGCACAGCGCCCCTGAGCCCCCCGCCGACGAGGCAGGCAAAGCGGCAGGGGCACCGCCCGCAGGCGGTGCCCCTGCCGTCATCGGCTCAGGCGTTCGGCGTCAGCTGCAGCCGCTGGTCGAGCCGCAGCCCTCGCAGATGTAGCAGGAACCGGCGCGCTGCATCTTCGTGCCGCAGGAGAAGCACAGCGGGGCGTCGGCCTGAATGCCCAGCTGCATCTCCACCAGTTCGGCGCTGGTGTGGGCCTGCTGCGGGGCGGGCTTGGCCGCCTCCTCTGCCTTCGGAGCGGTGACGGCCTTCAGCTCCTGGGCGCGCGGCGCCGACTGCGCCAGGCCCTCGACGTCGACCTCGTCCTCGGACGGCTCGTACGAACCGGTCTCCAGGTGACGCTGACGCTCCTCGGCGGAGTGGATGCCGAGCGCGGAGCGCGTCTCGAAGGGCAGGAAGTCCAGCGCCAGGCGGCGGAAGATGTAGTCGACGATCGACTGCGCCATCCGCACGTCCGGGTCGTCCGTCATACCGGCCGGCTCGAAGCGCATGTTCGTGAACTTCGAGACGTACGTCTCCAGCGGCACGCCGTACTGGAGGCCGACGGAGACCGCGATGGAGAAGGCGTCCATCATGCCCGCGAGGGTCGAGCCCTGCTTGGACATCTTGAGGAAGACCTCGCCGAGACCGTCGTCCGGGTAGGAATTGGCCGTCATGTAGCCCTCGGCACCGCCGACGGTGAAGGACGTGGTGATGCCGGGACGTCCCTTCGGCAGGCGCTTGCGGACCGGGCGGTACTCGACGACCTTCTCGACCGCGGTACGGATGGTCTCCTCGACCTTCTCCGTGATCTCTGCCTTCTCCTTCTCCTTGGTCTTGGCGGAGAGGGGCTGACCGACCTTGCAGTTGTCACGGTAGATCGCGAGCGCCTTGACGCCGAGCTTCCAGGCCTCGAAGTAGATCTCCTCGACCTCCTCGACGGTCGCCGTCTCCGGCATGTTGACCGTCTTGGAGATGGCACCGGAGATCCACGGCTGGATCGCCGCCATCATGCGGACGTGGCCCATCGGGGAGATGGCCCGCTCGCCCATGGCGCAGTCGAACACCTCGTAGTGCTCGGGCTTGAGACCGGGGGCGTCGATCACATTGCCGTTCTCGGCGATGTGGGCGACGATCGCCTCGATCTGCTCTTCCATGTAGCCCATGCGGCGCAGGGCCTGCGGGACGGTGCCGTTGACGATCTGCATCGAGCCGCCGCCGACGAGCTTCTTGAACTTGACCAGCGCGAGGTCGGGCTCGACACCGGTGGTGTCGCAGGACATCGCCAGGCCGATGGTGCCGGTCGGGGCGAGCACGGACGCCTGGGAGTTACGGAAACCGTTCTTCTCGCCGAGGCGCAGCACGTCCTGCCACGACTCGCTGGCGGCGGCCCACACCGGGGTGTCCAGATCGTCCATGCGGACGGCCTTGTCGTTGGCGTCCGAGTGCTGCTTCATGACGCGCTTGTGGGCGTCGGCGTTGCGGGCGTAACCGTCGTACGGGCCGACGACCGAGGCGAGTTCGGCGGAGCGGCGGTAGGCCGTACCCGTCATCAGGGAGGTGATGGCGCCGGCGAGGGAGCGGCCGCCGTCGGAGTCGTAGGCGTGGCCCGTAGCCATTAGCAGGGCGCCGAGGTTGGCGTAGCCGATGCCGAGCTGGCGGAACGCGCGCGTGTTCTCACCGATCTTCTGCGTCGGGAAGTCCGCGAAGCAGATCGAGATGTCCATCGCGGTGATGACCAGCTCGACGACCTTCTGGAAGCGCTCGGCCTCGAAGGACTGGTTGCCCTTGCCGTCGTCCTTCAGGAACTTCATCAGGTTCAGCGAGGCCAGGTTGCAGGACGTGTTGTCCAGGTGCATGTACTCGCTGCACGGGTTCGACGCGGTGATGCGGCCGGACTCGGGGCAGGTGTGCCAGGTGTTGATGGTGCCGTCGTACTGGATGCCGGGGTCGGCGCAGGCCCAGGCGGCCTCGGCGATCTTACGGAAGAGCGACTTGGCGTCGACCTCCTCGATGACCTCACCGGTCATCCGGCCGCGAAGGCCGAACCGGCTGCCCTGCTCGACGGCCGTCATGAACTCGTCGTTGACGCGGACCGAGTTGTTGGCGTTCTGGTACTGGACGGACGCGATGTCGTCGCCGCCCAGGTCCATGTCGTAGCCGGCGTCGCGCAGGACGCGGATCTTCTCTTCTTCCTTGACCTTGGTCTCGATGAAGTCCTCGATGTCCGGGTGGTCCACATCGAGGACGACCATCTTGGCGGCGCGGCGGGTGGCGCCACCGGACTTGATCGTTCCTGCGGAGGCGTCGGCGCCGCGCATGAAGGAGACCGGGCCGGAGGCGTTGCCGCCGGAGGACAGCAGCTCCTTGGAGGAGCGGATCCGGGAGAGGTTCAGGCCGGCGCCGGAGCCGCCCTTGAAGATCATGCCCTCTTCCTTGTACCAGTCGAGGATCGACTCCATGGAGTCGTCGACGGACAGGATGAAGCAGGCGGATACCTGTTGGGGCTGCGGCGTGCCCACGTTGAACCACACGGGGCTGTTGAAGCTGAAGATCTGGTGCAGGAGGGCGTAGGCCAGCTCGTGCTCGAAGATCTCGGCGTCGGCGGGCGAGGCGAAGTACTTGTAGTCCTCGCCGGCCTTCCGGTACGTCTTCACGATGCGGTCGATCAGCTGCTTGAGGCTGGTCTCGCGCTGCGGGGTGCCCACGGCACCGCGGAAGTACTTGCTGGTGACGATATTGACCGCGTTCACCGACCAGAAGTCAGGGAACTCGACGCCGCGCTGCTCGAAGTTGACCGAGCCGTCGCGCCAATTGGTCATGACGACGTCACGACGCTCCCAGGTCACCTCGTCGTAGGGGTGGACCCCAGGCGTGGTGTGGATGCGCTCGACACGCAGGCCCTTGCTCACCTTGGGGCTCTTGGCGCGGGAACTCCGTGCCGGACCGCTCGCCGTCTCTGTCATGCCGCCTCCCTGTACGGGCGAAAACGCCCTGAAGTGCCCCGTTGTTCCCGTGGCACGGTGTTCTGTCTGGTGTTGCGGGCACCCACTCACATCGCCCGCAACAGGTTTTCTCGCCGCCGCCCGGCCGGGCCCGGAGCTGCCTTCCGGGTCCGGCCCACAGGTCAGTCGGCGGCGCCTGCGGGCTCGGGGACCTGTTCCGCCCCTTTGGGCCCGCGGTCGTCTTCCTGGCTCTCCGCAGCCGCGTCATCGCGGTCTTCGTCGTCCGCGCCGGTGTGGCCCGTCTGCGCCCTGAGTTCCTCGATGGCCGCCTCGAAGTCGTCCAGCGAGTCGAAGGCCCGGTAGACGGAGGCGAAGCGCAGGTAGGCGACGAGGTCGAGCTCCTGCAACGGGCCGAGTATGGCCAGCCCCACGTCGTGGGTGGTCAGCTCGGCGCTTCCGGTTGCGCGCACCGCTTCCTCGACCCGCTGGCCGAGCTGCGCCAGCGCGTCCTCGGTGACGGGCCGCCCCTGGCACGCTTTGCGCACACCGTTGATGACCTTCGTACGGCTGAAGGGCTCGGTGACTCCGGACCGCTTCACCACCATGAGCGAGCACGTCTCCACGGTCGTGAAACGACGGGAGCAGTCAGGGCACTGGCGACGCCTGCGGATCGACGTGCCGTCGTCGGTCGTACGACTGTCGACCACACGGCTGTCGGGGTGCCTGCAGAAGGGGCAGTGCATGAACTCCCAACCCTCCTCACAGCAGACTCAATAGCCTCGCCGGGTCTCTTGCGCCCCACGAAGCAGCCCCAAGCATAGGCGATGACCATGAGCCTCGAGACCCGGGGGACCACAACTTCTGGGCTGCTGATGCAATCCAACCACTACATGTGGGGATTGGCTCATACATCCAGGCGGCTCCCGCGTGTCGCGCGACTAGGCGCAGGTGACGCGTGACGGCCGAGCCGCATCGACCCCGTGGGCCCCTGGAGCACCGTCACCGACGGTTCCGCCCGGGACACAGCCGCACCCGTTCCCGCACAGCCGTATCGCCGCGCCGCATGCGGAGATACCGTGGGCGCCGCGAGGAGGGGACGTGCGACTCCCGCACAGATGAGGGCTGGTCCCGGGACAGGGGAATGCCGGATGGCAGACTGAGGCACAGTCCATGAGGTGATCAACCCGGCGGTGAAGAGTACAGCAATGGGCCGTTTTGCCCGCCAGGTCGCGTGGCTGCCAATACACCCGGGCACATGATCGCGTCCGGTGATTCGCGATTTTTCACTCGAACGTGTGTTTGGCGCAACCTTTCGAAAGCAACTACCGTTGTCCAGCAGGGAGACCATCGAGAGGGGCCGACGTGACCACCACCGCAGACAGTGCCGCCATTGCTGCCCAGGACCGCTCCCAGGGCCGACTGGAGCCGGTGCATGCGATGAACGAAGCCACGAACCCTGAGGGGCAAAAGCGCTCCCTGCCGGGCCGACCTCCGGGCATCCGGGCGGACAGCTCCGGACTCACCGATCGCCAGCGCCGCGTGATCGAGGTCATCAGGGACTCCGTTCAGCGACGGGGCTACCCGCCGTCGATGCGGGAGATCGGTCAGGCCGTCGGCCTCTCCAGTACCTCCTCCGTCGCACACCAGCTGATGGCCCTCGAGCGCAAGGGCTTCCTGCGCCGTGACCCGCACCGCCCGCGCGCCTACGAGGTGCGCGGTTCCGACCAGGCCGCCTCGGTGCAGCCCACGGACACGGCGGGCAAGCCGGCGGCGTCATACGTGCCGCTGGTCGGCCGGATCGCCGCCGGTGGTCCGATCCTCGCCGAGGAGTCCGTCGAGGATGTCTTCCCTCTCCCCCGCCAGCTCGTCGGCGACGGTGAGCTGTTCGTCCTGAAGGTCGTGGGTGACTCGATGATCGAGGCCGCGATCTGCGACGGTGACTGGGTCACGGTGCGCCGTCAGCCGGTCGCCGAGAACGGCGACATCGTGGCCGCGATGCTCGACGGCGAAGCCACCGTCAAGCGCTTCAAGCGCGAGGACGGCCATGTCTGGCTCCTGCCGCACAACGCGGCCTACGAGCCGATCCCCGGCGACGACGCAACCATCCTCGGCAAGGTGGTGGCCGTGCTGCGGCGCGTCTGACAACGCGCACCCCGTCGGGTGGGCCCATCGGGCCCGCCCTCTGACCGGGCCCCGGGACCCCTGCGCCGGTTCCGGGGCCCTGCGCTGTCCAGGGCCGGCCGCCGCCGGACCCGGGCGAGCTCCGAAGACGTGTGAGCTGTGGGGGTGGGCCGTGGCCCACCCCCACAGCTCACACGTCTTCCGTCTGCTTCGCAGCCGCGTCGATAGCCGACAGCGACTTCCGAACCTGGTTGCGGTCCGTCGTGAACCAGAAGTCGGGCAGTGACGCCTTCAGGTAACCCCCGTACCGGGCCGTCGCCAGACGCTGGTCGAGGACGGCGACCACCCCGCGGTCGCCCGACGCCCGTACGAGACGGCCGGCGCCCTGGGCCATGAGGAGTGCCGCATGGGTGGCGGCGACCGCCATGAAGCCGTTGCCGCCCGCGTCCTCGACGGCTTTCTGGCGGGCGCTCATCAGGGGGTCGTCAGGGCGCGGGAACGGAATCTTGTCCATGACGACCAGCTGGCAGCTGGGACCCGGGACATCCACGCCCTGCCAGAGCGACAGCGTGCCGAAAAGGCACGTCTTCGGATCGGCCGCGAAGTTCTTGATCAGCTCGCCGAGTGTCTCCTCGCCCTGCAGGAGGATCGGAAACTCCGGGATCCGGGAGCGCAGCTCCTCGGCAGCCAGCTGGGCGCCCCGCATCGAGGAGAACAGGCCGAGGGTGCGGCCGCCTGCCGCCTGGATCAGCTCCGTGAGCTCGTCGAGCATGTCCGCGCGATCGCCGTCCCGCGCGGGACGCGCCAGGTGCTTGGCGACGTACAGGATGCCCTGCTTGCGGTAGTCGAAGGGCGAGCCGACGTCGATGCCCTTCCACTGCGGGACATCGTCGCCTTCGGTGCCCTCGGGGGCGAGGCCCAGGGACGCGCCGACGCCGTTGAAGTCGCCGCCCAGCTTCAGCGTCGCCGACGTCAGGACCACGGAGCGGTCCGCGAAGAGCTTTTCCCGCAGCAGCCCGGAGACGGACATGGGGGCGACCCGCAAGGAGGCACCGAACCGGTCGTGGCGCTCGTACCAGACCACGTCCCACTCGGAGCCGTTGGTGATGCGCTCCGCCACGTCGTGCACGTTCTCCACGGAGGCGAGGGCCTGCTTGCGGACGGCGTCCTCGTCCTGGACGGACTTGTCGCGGGTCGCGCCGATACCGGAGATGACCGTGCGACACGCGTCGCGCAGCGCCATGAGGGCATACCCGAGGTCCTCAGGAATCTCCTCCAGACGGCCCGGCAGCGCCAGCTCCATCAGCCGTTCGAAACCCTCGGCGGCGGTCTGGAGCTGGTCGGCCGCCTTCTCGTTGACGAGTTTCGCGGCACGGCGCACGGCGCGGTTGACCTGGCCGGGCGTGAGCTCGCCGGTGGCGACTCCGGTGACCCGGGAGACCAGTTCGTGCGCCTCGTCGACGATCAGCACCTCGTGCTGCGGGAGGACAGGGGCGCCTTCGGTGGCGTCGATCGCGAGCAGCGCATGGTTGGTGACGACGACCTCGGCGAGCTTGGCCCGCTCGCGGGCCATCTCGGCGAAGCACTCGGCGCCGTAAGCGCATTTCGAGGCACCCAGGCACTCCCTCGACGACACCGACACCTGCGCCCAGGCCCGGTCCGAGATGCCGGGCGTGAGGTCGTCACGGTCGCCGGTCTCGGTTTCGTCGACCCAGTCACGCACCCGCAGCAGATCCTGACCCAGCTTGCTGGTGGGCGCGGCGGCCTCGAACTGGTCGAAGAGACCCTCTTCCTCGTCCTGCGGGACGCCTTCGTGCAGCCGGTGCAGGCAGAGGTAGTTCGACCGGCCCTTGAGCATCGCGAATTCCGGACGACGGCGCAGCAGAGGGTGCAGCGACTCGACGGTTCTCGGCAGGTCGCGCTCCACCAGCTGGCGCTGCAGGGCCAGGGTGGCGGTCGCGACGACCACCCGCTCGCCGTGCGCCAGCGCGGGCACCAGGTAACCCAGCGACTTGCCGGTACCGGTGCCGGCCTGGACCAGCAGGTGGGAGCCGTCGTCGATCGCTTCCTCGACGGCTTCGGCCATGGCCACCTGACCGGGGCGCTCCGTACCGCCGACGGCAGTGACGGCAGCATGCAGGAGTTCGGGGAGTGAGGGCTTCGTCATAGCGCGACCACCCTACGACCCTGCACTGACAAACGGGTGATCAAGGCGCGGGCGGGGGACGGGATCAAGATCGTGGGCTCCTGGAGGGTGTGCGGGTAGACGGGTTGCCGTGCGGCCGAGGTCGTGGCGAAGCCGCTCAAAGATTCGCGCGGCAATGGGAACTGCGGCGGCACGGGCTGCGTTCAATGAGTGATGGAGTGGTGACACAGCGCTATCGAAGGAGCCGGAGGGATCGGTCTCGGACCATGAGGGCGGCCCGCTTGGCGGGCAGGTCGACCTCGGCGGAGAACCGGAAGCCGGCGGTCAGGCAAGCGGCGATGGAGGGGGTGTTGCGAATGTCGGGTTCCGCGATGACGCGTGCGCAGGAGGGGCGCCGCGCGAGAACGAGATCGGCCACGGCCCGGAGCAGCAGACCGCCGAGGCCACGCCCCCGGTCCGCGACTGCACCGACCAGAAGGTGGATCCCCGTGTCATGAGGCCGGGCCGGGTAGTGACGGGCCAGCGGGTCGAGATCCGCCCGATAGATCTCCCAGTAGCTCATCGGTGTTCCGTCCAGTACGCCGACGCACGGCACGCTGCGCCCGTCACCGGCGAGCTGGGTCCGCAGGTGGTCCTCGGCCACGTCCCGCGGTCCGGACAGCTCCCAGAACGCCGCGGCTGCGGGGTCGTTCATCCAACGGCTGATGAGCGGGAGGTCTCGTTCGATGCGCGCGGGGACGAGGCGGAACACACCTGCGGGCGTGTCGACCGGGCCCCATTCGGCGACGCGGTCGAGGAGGTCGTCGGGGAGATCGTCGTGGTGGGGGACGGCGAAGGGTCGGGACGGGTCACCCGGCAGGGCGGTGGGAACGGAAGGTTGCGATGCGTCCTCGTCCCGCCTGCGGACTCCTCCCAGACCGTCAGGTGCATCGACCGCCTGAACTGTGTCGGCCGCAACGAGCGCGACGAGCTCGTCCGGGAGCCGCAGGTCCATGGTGTCCTCGCTGTGCGCACCCGCGCGGGCCGGACGCCCACCGGACTCTGCGCCGGGAGCCGATACGGATCCGCTACCGGCACCGGAGATGGCACGGTGCCCGTTTCCGGCAGCCACGTCAGCCATGACAGGGGCGGTGATACCGGTCGCGGTGACCGGGTCGGAGGGAGGCACCGAACGCTCCTCTCGGAAGGGGGTGGGGCATGTGCTCGGGGCTGAGATGAAGGAGGTCAGTCGTGGTCGGCATCGATCAAGGTGATCAGGAGCGCAGGGGGTTGGCGATGGTCACATAGACGGACTGGCCGTCGACCGGGCCGGCGAGTTCGTCGAGACCGTGCAGCCGTGTCAGCAGGTTGGCCTTGCAGCGCAGGACGGGTGAGTCGAGCAGCCGGCCGGGCAGCGAGGTCCGCAGCCGGGCCGGACCGGAGGCCGCGGTTCCGAGGAAACGGCGGAAGGCGGCGATCAGCAGCCGCTCGTCGGCCAGCCCTTGGGAGCCGAACGCGCCGATGAGGCCGAACACGTTGTTGACCACCAGGTAGTACACGAGTCGCTCGTCGGTGACGTCGTCGCCTACGAACGTGTCGCTCCGCTCTCCGATCCCGGGCAACCGGGCGTCGAGGTCCGCTCGCCGGGACTCGCGGAAGTAGTAGCCCTGGTTGTCGCGGTATCGGCCTCCCGTGGGCCAGCCGTCTGCGTCCAGCAGAAGCAGGGTGTTCTGCTGGTGTGCTTCCAGGGCGATGCCGGCCTCGCCGTCCAGCCAGAGGACGGGGCGCACCACATGAGCGAGGTAGCGCAGAAACCACTCGGCGGCGACGGCTCCGCGGGGTCGGCCGGTGCGTCGGGCGAGACGCGTGACGACCTCGGCCAGCCGGGACCGCAGGGGCGGGTCGAGCTTGGCCGGGTGGTCTGGCGAGCTCTCCGGCACGGTCGGCGAGGGCGGGCGCGGGGAGACGAGGCCTGCGACACAGGAGACATCGTCCGGGGAGCTGAACGGGTTGTGGCGGATCACCACGTCCAGTCCGGGCACCGGGGTTCCGTCGGGTGTGTCGACGGCGAGCCAGGCGGGGTCCCGGACGATGTCGAAGTCCGGGTGCACGGCCTGCCACTGCCGCGCGAGGCCGCTGCGGAGCAGTCGGTGGACCTCGACGCCACGATGGAGTTCCTTGCGGAGGTTCTCACGGCGGGAGTTGGTGATGCGCAGGCCCAGCGAGAGCTTGAGCATCGCGGGGGCATGGGGGCGGTAGACGGTTCGTACGGAGGAGGTGGGATGCCAGTGAGGGCCGCTGCTGCCGAGATCACGGAGCAGTCCGGCGTCGAGCAGGGCAGCGGTATCGGGACGGTGCCGGATCTCGTGTGCCTGCCAGGGGTGCAGGGGCAGCAGGACGTACCCGTCCGGCAACACCGGTGTGGAGCCGGCGAGGCGGGTGGTGAGCCGGGAGGCTGCGACAGGGCGGCCGCGTTCGGTCCAGGAGGAGTCGGTGACGAGGACGGAGGGAGCGACAGCCATCCAGTGCAAAGGGAAGGAGCCTCGCGACTCGGGCGAGTACAGGGCTGCCTGTACCTCGGTTAGACCGTCGCGGCTCTTTGGGGTCGGGTGCAAGGGGTGTCCGAGGAGGAGTGCCTGCTCCGCGGCCAGGAAGAGGTCGGGGCCGTCGGCCGGTCGTTCCCGGCGGGCGGTGATGAAGCCGGCGACCCGTCGGAGGGAGTCGGCAACGCCCGCGATGAACTCGGTGCCCTCGTTGAAGCCGGTGGTGGTCGAGTTGGGCGTGGCCATGGGGAAGGAGTCGTGTGCGCGGTCGTCACCGGAGCCGTCTGCGGACATCTCCCGGCTGAGTAGGACGGCGAGTGTCAGGGCATCGGCCGGTGGGGCGCAGTCGGGAGCGCCGGCCAGACGAGGAGCGCCGAAGCGGTGCCAGCCCGTCGGAGACCAGTAGCGGACCGGGGCGAGCAGGGCTGTGCCGCTGGCGGGAAGGGGAATGCGCAGGATGCCGTCGGCGGGGGCGGACTGGTTGGTCTCGCGTGCCCAGCAGCGGAGCAGATTCTCCGTGGCGGCGACCTCGGCGACGGTGTGCGGGTCGGGAGCCGTCAGGGGGTCGGGGCCGTGGCCCTCGGTCAGACCCTGGGCGGGTTTCGCCATCGGCCGCTGATGAGGGACCCGCGGGTTCGGTGACATCCCCGATGGCCGGGCGCCGACGGAGCCTTGTCCAGGCGTCGGGG
>NZ_POUC01000263.1 GCF_002891435.1 Streptomyces cahuitamycinicus | reverse complement strand
GTCGTGGACGGCCCGCTGCCCGACTTCCACCCGGCGCTGAAGGACGCCCTGACCTTCCCGCTCGCCTGGGGCAGGTCCCCGATCCGCGACTTCCGTGCCTGGCGTCGCGCCGCCCGCGCCACCGTCGAGGAGCACCTTCTCGTCGAGCGGCAGGACGGGACGCCGTACGCACCGGAGATCGGCGTTCGTGCCCAAAGCGAGGAATTCACGCGGGAGTTGGTCACCCTCTCCCTCACCCGCCACGAACGGGTGCGCGGCGCCCTGCTCACCCCGCACGGCCGCGGGCCCTTCCCCGCCGTGCTGCTCCTGCACGACCACGGCGCCAGATTCGACATCGGCAAGGAGAAACTCGTCCGGCCCTGGTACGACGACACGCGTCTCGCCTCCGCCCGGGCCTGGGCGGACAAGTACTTCAGCGGGCGGTTCGTCGGTGACGAACTGGCACGGCGCGGCTATGTCGTGCTGTGCCTGGACGCGCTCGGCTGGGGCGACCGCGGCCCGCTCGCCTACGAGCAGCAGCAGGCCCTCGCCGCCAACTTCTACAACCTCGGCTCCTCGCTCGCCGGGCTCATGGCCCGGGAGGACCAGCGGGCCGCCGCCTTCCTGGCCGCACTCGACCGGGTGGACGCCCGGCGGGTCGCGGCCGTCGGCTTCTCCATGGGCGCCTACCGCGCCTGGCAGACCGCCGCCCTCAGCGACCACATCGCGGCCGCCGCGAGCGTGTGCTGGATGACCGGTCTGAAGGAGATGATGGTGCCCGGCAACAACACGCTGCGCGGGCAGTCGGCGTACTACATGCTCCACCCGGGTCTCGCCCGGCACCTCGACATCCCCGACGTCGCGAGCATCGCCGCGCCCCGGCCGATGCTGTTCCTGGGCGGCGGGCTCGACACACTGTTCCCGGCCGAGGGCGTACGGGTCGCGTACGACAAGCTGCGTGCCGTCTGGCGGTCACGGCACGCCGAGGAGCGGATACGGACGAAGACGTGGCCGGAGCTCGGCCACGTCTTCACCCGCGAGATGCAGGACGAGGTCTTCAGCTGGCTCGACGACGTCCTGTGAGGCTCATCGCCGTACCGGCTTGATGCCCTCCAGGGTCGGCACCACCGGCTTGATGCCGCCGTCGGCCGCGAACTCCATGCGGTCGATGGTGGTCTCCCGGTGCGTGCCGTCGCCGCCGGGCCTGCCGGGGCCGTTGAGGGCGAAGCGGTGGTAGACCATGTACCAGTCGTCGGTGCCCGGGGTGTTCACCACCGAGTGGTGACCGGTGCCGAGGATGCCGTACTCGGGCCGCTTCTCCAGGATGGTTCCGCGCTTGGTCCACGGGCCGAGCGGGGACGGGCCCGTCGCGTACGCCACGTGGTAGTTCTCGCTGCGGGTGTCGTCCTCCGACCACATGAAGTAGTACGTGCCCTTGCGCTTGATCACGAAGGCGCCCTCGCGGAAGTTGTCCGGGGTGATGTCCTTCGCCTTCGACGCGTCGAACGACACCATGTCGTCGTTCAGCGGGACGACGTACCCGTGCCCGTTGCCCCAGTACAGGTACGCCTGACCGTCGTCGTCCGTGAAGACCGACGGGTCGATCATCTGGCCCTTGAACGGCCCGCCCTTGGCGACCAGCGGCTTGCCGAGCGCGTCCTTGAAGGGGCCGGCGGGGGAGTCCGCCACCGCCACGCCGATCTGCTGCTCGGCGCAGAAGTAGAAGTAGTACTTGCCGTTCCGCTCGGCGATCGCGGGCGCCCAGGCGTTCTTGTCGGCCCAGGTCACGTCCGGCCCGAGGTCGAGGATGACGCCGTGGTCCTTCCAGTTGACCAGGTCCTTCGACGAGTACGCCTTGAACTTGGTGCCGCTCCAGCCCGGGAAGCCGTCCGTCGTCGGGTAGATCCAGTACCTGCCGTTCATGTACCGCACGTCCGGGTCGGCGTTGAGGCCGGGCAGGAGCGGGCTGCGGGTACGGACCGCCTCGACCGTCCAGGTGCGCTTGGTGCCGTCGGCCGCCGTGACCGTGTACTTCTGCGGCTTGCGGAAGTCGCGCCGGGTGCCGGACTTCGGGCTGAGCGCGGCGCCCTCACCGACCCACAGCTTCGGGGCGAGGCCGCGCAGATCGGCGTTCGGTTCCATCGGCAGCACGACCTTCGAGGCGCTGTCCGTGACGATGGAGTAGCCCTTCTGGTGCTTCGCCGTCGCGTCCACCACCGAGGCGGGCGTGGCCGGGTACGCGGCCAGCAGGCGGTCGTACTCCTTCTGTGTCACCGGCAGGACCGTGCCGTGCCGGGGGCTCGCCGGGAGCTGGTAGTCGGCGGACGGGGTCCACTTGCCCGAAGCGAGGTCGGTGGTCTCGAACGGGATGTAGCCGCGGCCGCCGTACTCGTCGCTGAACAGGTACCACTTCTTCTCGGTGTTCGACTTGAACACCGTCGGGCCCTCGCCGCGGTCCATCGCGCCCTTGCCGATGCAGTCGGCCACGAACTCGTACTTCGTCGAGGTCAGGGACGTCGACTTCTCACCGGTGATGAACTTCGAGCAGGGGCTCGAAGAGCTGGGGTCCCGCTCGTCCTTGGTGTAGCGGTAGTACTCGTCCTTGTACTTCACGACCGTGGAGTCGATCACCGAGTAACCGGGGTCGTTCCAGATCTTCGGCTCGCTGAAGGTCCGGAAGTCCTTGGTCGTCGCGTACATCATCTTGTTGTACGTGCTGCCCTTGTGCTCCGGGTCGTCGTCGGCGTACAGCTTCGACGCCCAGAAGACGACGTACTCACCGAGCTCGTCGTCCCAGTAGGCCTCCGGGGCCCAGGTGTTGCCCGCGTTGTCCGGGGAGACCTTCACCAGGCGCTGGTCGGTCCAGTTGACCAGGTCGGTGGACTCCCAGACCATGATCGACTTGCTGCCGTGCCGCTGCACCTGGTCCCAGCTGCCGCTGGAGTTCTGGTACATCCGCAGGTCGGTGGCGATGAGGAAGAACTTGTCGCCCTTGGGGGAGCGGATCACGAACGGGTCGCGCAGGCCCTTCTCGCCGATCGTCGACGTCAGGACCGGCTTGCCGGCGTTGAGCTCACGCCAGTGCAGCGCGTCGTTGCCCCGGCTGAGGGCGTAACGGATCTGCTCGCCGTCGGCGGTGCCCTCGCCCGTGAAGTAGGCGAAGAGATAGCCGGCGTACTTGCTGTTCTTCACGGGTGGGGCTCCGGGGTCTGCGGTGCTGGGCGGTGCCGTGAGGAGGGTCAGAAGGAGGCCGGTCAGGGCCAGGAACGGAAGCAGGAGCGTGCGGGCGATGCGGGGGCGCATGACACTTCCTGTCGGAGTGTGGGGGATTCTGTTGGATAGCGGCCCTCGGAGTTTCACCGGAGGGACGCAGGGCGTCAACGGGTGAGCGTGCGGCCGTCGGCTCCGAAACTTTCGAAACGGCGGGGGCTCCGGGGCGCATGGCGCGGCAACCCTTTCGGGCACGGCGGCGACTGGTGGACGGGAAACGGGCCGGAGCGGGCCCCTCCGAACCGTTTCCGTCCCCGGTCCCCCAGGAAAGGAACGCTCCGTGCCGCCGAGCGCCGGACGCCATCGCAGCACCCGTACGCTCTCCATCGCCGCGGCCGTGGCCTGTGCCGCCGGGGCCGGCGGCGTCTACCTCGGGCTGACGACCGGCGGCGCACGGGCCGCCTCGACGACGGTCACCGTCTCCACCGCGGCCCAGCTCGAAGAGGCCGTGCGGAACGCCACCGCAGGCACCGTGATCCAGGTCCGCGGCGGCACCTACTACCCGTCCGCCACCCTGGAGTCCAGCGCGAACGGCACTCCCTCCGCGCGCATCACCCTGCGGGCGTACGGCGGGGAGAAGGTGCGGATCGACGGGTCCGCACTGCCCGCAGGCTCCTGGCTGGCCGGGATCGCCGGTGACCACTGGACCGTCCAGGACCTGGTCTTCGTCAACTCCCCGGCCCAGGGATTCGTCGCGACGTCCTCGGCCGGCGGGGTCTTCAGAAACCTGGTCACCGCGGACAACGGGGACTCCGGCTTCACCCTGCGCGGCGACGGCACCACCGGCAACCTCGTGCAGAACCTGGACAGCCACGGCAACTACGACCCGGCCGGCCACGGCCGGAACGCCGACGGCATCGCGGTCAAGTTCGGTTCCGGGACCGGCAACAGGATCACCGGGGCCCGGCTCTACCACAACTCCGACGACGGCATCGGTCTGTGGCAGTTCTCCTCGAAGGTGACCATCGAGCGCTCCTGGGCCTTCGGCAACGGCGAGAACCGCTGGAAGGACACGGACTTCGAGAGCAACGGCAACGGCTTCGAGCTGGGCGGCGGGGGCGCGTCCGCCGCCCACGCCGTCACCGGCAACGCGGCCTGGGCCAACACGCGGCACGGCTTCACCGCGAACTCCAGCACCGTCGCCGTCGCCCTGAACCGCAACACCGCGTACGCCAACGCCGGGAACGGCTTCTCCTTCGCCACCGGCGCGGCCCGCCTCGGCGGGAACCTCGCCGTCGGCGACAAGGGCGGAGCGGCGAAGCTCGGCCCCTCGGCGGCCTCCGCCGGCAACACCTGGGACAGCGGCACCGCCACCCCGTCCTTCCGTTCGACGGACGTGGCCGGCGCGTACGGAGCCCGCCGGGCGGACGGATCCCTGCCCAGGACGGCGTTCCTGACGACCGGCTCCGCGACCGTCGGCTCGGCGATGGACTGAGGGGCCCCGCAAGGCGACGCCCCCGTCGGTGCGAAGCGACGGGGGCGTCCTGCCGACCGGCCGAGGGGGGCTCGGCCGGTGCCGTCCGGCCGTCCGGAGGGGGGCTCCGGAGGGCCGAGGTGCCGGGACGTCCGGCTGGGGGGCCGGACACCCGGCGTTCCGGCCGGCCCAAGGGGGGACGAGGGCCGGCCGGAGTCACAGGGGGGCAGCGCCTACTGGTAGCTGATGTCGGAGGCCTTGAACTTGCAGCTCTTGCCGTCCGGGCCCGCCGGCTTCAGCTCCTTGGGCTCCTTGCCCGTGTTGTTGCCCTCGAAGCGCACACACGTCTTGATCTTCTTCTTGCTGTCTCCGTGGATGCGGATCTTCGACAGCGTCGCCGTGTCGCCGTAGTTGGCGTTCACCCCGACGATCGAGTTCATCGGCGCCGTCACGTCGATGTCGCTGAGCACGATCGTGCGCTTGTGCTGGGTCTTGCAGTTGCCGCAGGAGCGGACCAGCTTGCCGGCGTTCTGGACCTGGAAGCCCGACACGTGCAGGGTGCCGGCGCCGTTGAACTGCAGCACCTTGTCGTCGGCGTTCCGCGCGCCGCCGCCGATCACCTTGTACACCGCGGACGAGGACTTGCCCTTGAAGCTGGCCGCGTCCTCCCCGACGTCCAGCCACCACACGTTCTGCAGGGTGCAGGTGCCCTTGCAGTGCACGCCGTCCGCCGCCGGGGTACCGATGATGACGTTCTTCAGGACCGCGCCGTCGGCCAGCTCGAAGAGCGGGTCCTGGCCCTCGTCCTGGCTGCCGCCGCCGAGCGCGCCGGTGCCGTAGAACATCTTCATCCCGCCGTCGCGGACACCGGAGACCGGGATGGTCTTCGAGACGGGCGTCTTGCCCTTGTCCGTGGGCCAGGAGGACGCGGCGCCCGCCGTCGACAGCATCGACGTGGTGATGATCGCCGCTCCCGTGATGCCGAACGCGGACACCGCGGCGATCACCGCCCGCCGCTTGGTGACGCTGCGGCGGTGGCGGACGCGCTGTTCTGCTAATGCAGTCATGTACCGATTCCTCAGGTGGGTGACTCTTGCGCCTGGTGGTCGCCACCGGTGAAGAAAGGGTTGCCACGACTCCAGGAGAATTTCACGAGCCGCCGTCGCCGTCGTCCACGGCGGCGAAGGAACCGCCCACCGACAGCTGCCGCGAACCGGCGGCGGCCGTCACCGCGTAGCGGTCCCGGCCCGCGTCGCGCCCGCCGCGGGCGTGGTCGAACTGGCCGGCGAACACCCACTCGCCCGCCGGGACCGTACGGCCCTCCTTGAGGGTCCAGGTGTAGACGAGGAAGCCGTCCCGCTCGGCGACCGCGAGGGTGAAGTCGGTCTCGGGCAGGGAGCGCCACGCACCCGCGTCGGAGACCCCGCCGGTCTGGGCCACCTCCAACCGCACGGTCAGCGCGGTCAGTTGCTCGCCGGCCTTGAGGGTGATGTTGCTCTGCGCCCAGAAGTCGTTGCTGTGCGGGTCGACCGAACCGTCCGACCACAGCGGACCGTCCTGCGTGCCGGCGGCGGGCGGCCGCTCTGCGGCCGGGGCGCTCGGTGTCCTCGACGGGGGCGGGCTCGACTCGCGGCGCTCGGGCGACCGGCTCGGCGCCGGCTCCACCGCAGGCGGAGGTGCGGGCGCCCGGCTCGTCGACTCCGGGGACGGCGTGGGCGTCGCCGACGTGGCCACCTCCTGCTGCCGCGGGGCGGTTTCGTCCTTCACCGCCGACGCCACCGCGTAACCGCCCACCGCCAGTACGCCGGCGACCGCGGCCGTCGCACCGGTCACCCGCATCCAGCCGAGCACCTGCGGACGCGTCGCCCGGTGGCCGGAAACGGCCGGACCGGCCATGCCGCGCTCGACCCGGGCCAGCATGCGCTCCCGGTCGGGCTCGTGCGCCCCGGCTTCCTCGTGCAGCCGGGCGCGCACCTCCTCGTGCACGTCACGCCGCATGCTCATCGGTCCCTCCCTCCGCCCTCGCCGGTGCGCACGCCTTCCACGACGGGCGAGCAGCGCGGAGCGCCCAGCGCCGCGTGCATCCGCTGCGGCACGCCCCGCGCCCCCAGCAACCGCTGGAGTTCGGCCATCCCTTTCGAGGTCTGGCTCTTCACCGTACCCACCGACACCCCGAGCGCCAGCGCGGTGTCCTTCTCCGACAGATCGAACGCGTGCCGTAGCACCACACAGGCCCGCTTGCGGAACGGCAGCCTGCGCAACGCCTCCTGTACGTCGACCACGCCCGCGATGTCCGGGTTCTCGGTGTTCTCCTCGCGCTGCGACCAGAACAGGGCGATGCGCCGCCGCTCACGCACCGCACTGCGGATGCGGGTACGGGCCAGGTTGGCGACCACGCCGCGCGCGTACGCCGCCGGATGGTCGGCCGCGCGCACCCGGTCCCAGCGGTGCCACAGCGCCAGCAACGCGTCCGCCGCCAGGTCGTCGGCGGTGTCCGTCTCGCCCGTCAGCAGGTAGGCGAGGCGCGACAGTTCGGCGTAGTGGCGCTCGAAGAAGGCGTGGAACTCCACGGAGGCGGCGTCGTCGACGACTGTGCCCACGGGCGACCTCTCCTCGCAGCGGCTGCGGACGCTCCCGGGCGGGGCGCCCTGTGTGGCTGTCATGTAGATGACATGTGATCATCCGGGGGAGGCCCGGACGAGATCGGGAAGCGTAGCAGCGATCGCAGGATGGTTCGTACGGAGCTTCGAACGGCGTAGGGCGGGCCGGACTCTGATTCCGTAACACGCAGAAAACCTGAACGGGGTTCAACGCGGGCACAATCCGGCCAGCATCCGCACACCGATCACCCCAGGCACCGAGGAGCACGCGCCATGTCCGAACCGCAGCAGGCCACCGGCCGGCCACCCACCACGGCACCGCCGTCGAACAGCGTCGACCGGTTCTTCCGGATCTCCGAGCGGGGCTCCACCTTCGGCCGGGAGATCCGCGGCGGCTTCGCCACGTTCTTCACGATGGCCTACATCCTTGTCCTGAATCCCATCATCCTGGGCAGCGCGAAGGACAAGTTCGGGCACCAGCTGGACACCGTCCAACTCACCACCGCCACCGCCCTGGTGGCCGCCGTCATGACGATCATCATGGGCGTGGGCGGCAACCTGCCCCTCGCGCTGGCCGCCGGACTCGGCCTGAACGCCGTGGTCGCCTTCCAGATCGCCCCGCTGATGAGCTGGGACGACGCGATGGGCCTGATCGTCCTCGAAGGCCTGCTGATCTGCGTGCTGGTGGTGACCGGTCTGCGCGAGGCCGTCATGCACGCGATACCCCAGCCGCTCAAACAGGCGATCAGCGTCGGCATCGGCCTGTTCATCGCCTTCATCGGCTTCGTCGACGCCGGGTTCGTCAGCCGCATCCCGGACGCCGCGAACACCACCGTGCCCGTCCAGCTGGGCGGCACCGGCACGCTCGCCGGCTGGCCGATGCTCGTCTTCTGCCTCGGCGTGCTGCTGACGATCGGACTCCTCGCCCGCAAGGTCAAGGGCGCCATTCTGATCAGCATCGTCACCATGACCGCGCTGGCGATCGTGATCAATTCCCTGGCCGACATCAAGTCCTGGGGCCTGACCACACCCTCCTGGCCGGACCGGCTCGTCGGCGCCCCCGACTTCGGACTCCTCGGCGACTTCGACCTGTTCGGCGCGTTCAGCGCCCCCGGCGTCGGCGTCATCACCGTCGTCCTGCTGATCTTCACCCTGATCCTGTCCGACTTCTTCGACACCATGGGCACGGTCGTCGGCATCAGCGCCGAGGCCGGGCTGCTCGACGAGGACGGCAAGGTCCCGAACCTCGGCCGGGTGCTGCTCATCGACGGTGCCGCCGCGGTCGCCGGCGGTGCGGCCTCCGCCTCCTCGGCGACCTCCTACATCGAGTCCGCCGCCGGTGTCGGCGAGGGCTCGCGCACCGGCTTCTCCAACCTCGTCACCGGCGGCCTGTTCGGCCTGGCGCTGTTCCTGACCCCGCTGCTCACCATCGTCCCGCTCCAGGCGGCCGCCCCCGCCCTGGTCGCCGTCGGCTTCCTGATGATGACCCAGGTCAGGCACATCGACTGGGACCGCTACGACATCGCCATCCCCGCGTTCCTGACCATCGCCGTGATGCCCTTCACCTACTCCATCACCAACGGCATCGGGGCCGGCTTCCTCGCCTACGTCGTCATCAAGACCGTCCTGGGCAAGGCCAAGGAGGTCCACTGGCTGCTCTGGGGGACCTCGGCGCTGTTCCTCGTGTACTTCGCGATCGACCCGATCGAGCAGCTCCTCGGAGCGAAGTGACGCCGGGGGCACGCTGACACGAGGACGGGCCGCCCCCGGGGGGAGGGGGGCGGCCCGTCTCGTCTCTACAGACGGCTTATCGGCAGCGGAGGTTCAGTCCTTGAGCGCCGCTTGCATCATGGCCTTGGCGACCGGGGCCGCCAGGCCGTTGCCGCTGACCTCCGAACGGGCCGCGTCCGACTGCTCGACCATGACCGCCACGGCGACCTCCTTGCCCGACGAGTCGGACTTGCCGTACGAGGTGAACCAGGCGTACGGCACCTGGCTGTTGTTCTCGCCGTGCTGGGCCGTGCCCGTCTTGCCGCCCACGGTCGCGCCCGGCACCTGGGCGTTCGTGCCCGTGCCCTTGCTCACGACCGTCTCCATCGCCGACTGCAGCTGCTCGGCGGTCGAGGAGCTGACGATCTCCTTGGTGCCCGCCTCGTCGTCGTAGTCCCGCAGCACGTCACCGCCGCTGCCGGTGATCTGCGAGACCATGTGCGGCGACACGAGCTTGCCGCCGTTGGCTATGGCCGCCGACACCATGGCCATCTGCAGCGGTGTGGCGGTGACGTCGAACTGGCCGATGCCCGTCAGGGCCGTCTGCGACGGGTACATGTCCGACGGGTACACGCTCGTGTAGGCCCGGACCGGCACATCCAGCTTGTCGTCGTTGAAGCCGAACCTCTCGGCCATCGCCTTCACCTTGTCCTGGCCGAGCTTCACGGCCATCTTCGCGAAGACGTTGTTGCACGAGTACTCCAACGCCGTGCGGATCGTGGCGTTCGTGCAGGGGGCGTTCGGGTTCTCGTTCGTCAGCTGCCGTGTGGTGCCCGGCAGCGTGTACGGGTCGGGGCTGTCCGTCCGCTCGTCCACCGACGAGTACAGCCCGTCCTCCAGCGCGGCCGCCGCCACGACCAGCTTGAACGTCGAACCGGGCGGCAGCGGCTGCCGCAGCGCACGGTTGACCAGCGGCTTCTCCGGGTCCGTCGTGAGCTTCTGCCAGGCCGCCCCCGCCGTGTTGGCATCGGTCAGCGATGAAGGGTCGTACGACGGCGTCGACACCACCGCGAGGATCTTCCCGGTCCTCGGGTCGATGGCGACGGCACCGCCCTTCTTGTCGCCGAGCGCCTCGTAGGCCGCCTTCTGCACGTCCGGGTCGATGGTCGTGACCACGTTGCCCGGCTCGGCCCGCTGGTTGGTGAGCGTGTCCAGCACGGACTTCAGCCGGCTGTCCGTGCCGTTGAGCAGATCGGTGTAGATGCCCTCCAGCTGAGTCGGGGCGTACGCCTGCGACGCGTAACCCGTCACCGCCGCGTACAGCGGGCCGTCCGTGTACGTCCGCTTGTACTTCAGGTCGCCCGTCTTCGTGGGCGCCGAGCCGGTGACCGACCGGCCGCCCACGATGATGTTCCCGAGCGGCGCCGAGTACGTCTCGATCGCGTTCCGCCGGTTGTCCTTGTCGTCTGCCAGCGCCTGGCCCTCGTAGAACTGCACCCAGGTCGCCCTGACCAGCAGAGCGAACACCAGGAGCAGCGCGAAGACCGAAGCGCGCCTGATCGTCTTGTTCATTCCGAACAGGAGGACGAGCCACACCGGGCGGAACGTTCCCGTCCGTCCCGGTTTCTCATGCGGCGGGCCGGTTTCTCATCCGCCGTTCAGAAAGCCGGCCTCGTACGCCGCGATCACCGCCTGCGTGCGGTCCCGGGTGCCGGTCTTGGCCAGCACCGCCGCGACGTGCGACTTCACCGTGGCCGCGCCGACCTCCATCCGGCGGGCGATCTCCGCGTTGGTCAGCCCCTGCGCCATGTGCCGCAGTACCTCCCGCTCACGGCCGGTGAGCTTCGCCAACCACGCGGGCGGCGCCGGGTTCGCGCGGGCGTGCTCGGTCGCGAGCGTGCGGACCGCCGCCGGGAACAGCAGGCTGTCGCTGCGCGCCACCAGCCGGACCGCCTGCACCAGCGCGTCCGCGTCCGCCCGCTTCAGCAGGAACCCGGCCGCTCCGGCGCGCAGCGCGTCGTAGACGTAGGAGTCGTTCTCGAACGTCGTCACGACGACGATCCGTGGCGGCTGGTCCAGCGTGGCGAGGATCTGCTCGGTGGCGCGGATCCCGTCGATCTCCGGCATCCGGACGTCCATGAGGACGACGTCGGGCCGCACCTCCCGTACCACCGACACCGCCTCGGCACCCGTGGCCGCCTCGCCCACCACCTCCAGGTCCGGCTCGGCGGACAGGATGGCGCGCAGCGCGGTGCGCACCATGCGCTCGTCGTCGGCGAGGACGACACGGATCGGGGCCGGGCGGGTCATGCGGGTCCTCTCATCGGGGTCCTGTCACAGGG
>NZ_POUC01000262.1 GCF_002891435.1 Streptomyces cahuitamycinicus | reverse complement strand
ACCCCGACCCCGGGCGTCCGCACCGCCCACTTCCATGACTCCCGCACCGCCACCAACTCCAAGGAGCACCCCTCCCGTGTCGATCAACCTGAGCAAGGGCCAGCAGATCAGCCTCAGTAAGTCCGACGGCACCGCCCTGACGTCCGTCCGCATGGGCCTCGGCTGGCAGGCCGCACCCCGCAAGGGCTTCCTCGCCAAGCTCACCGGAGGGCGGGACATCGATCTGGACGCCTCCGCCGTCCTCTTCGCCGCCGGGCAGGCCGCGGACGTCGTCTTCTTCCAGCACCTGGTCAGCGACGACGGCTCGGTCCGGCACACCGGCGACAACCTCACCGGCGGCGCGGGCACGGGAGGCGACGACGAGGCCGTCCTGGTCGACCTGGCCCGTGTGCCCGCCCACATCGACCAGATCGTCTTCACCGTCAACTCCTTCACCGGCCAGACCTTCGCCGAGGTGCAGAACGCCTTCTGCCGTCTGGTCGACGAGACGACCGGCGCCGAGCTGGCCCGCTACACACTCACCGGAGGTGGCGACCACACCGCCCAGATCATGGCGAAGGTCCACCGCTCCGGCGGCGGCTGGCAGATGAAGGCCATCGGCGCACCCGCCACCGGCCGCACCTTCCAGGACCTGCTTCCGGCCATCACACCCCACCTCTGAGCGTCACCGCCGCCACGCTCGCGCCGTCCAGGCCGGGTCCGGAGAAGAGAGAGCAGGACACCATGTTCGGACTGAGCGAACTCGCCGTCATCCTCATCGTGGTCATAGCCGTCATCCTCGCCAAGAAGGGCCCCGAGCTGGCCCGCTCCGCCGGCAAGTCGGCCCGCATCCTCAAGGCCGAGGCCCGCGCCATGAAGAAGAAGGAGGAGGAGAACGAGGCGGCGGCGGACGCGCCTCCCCGGATCGTCCCGGGTGAGACCGCCGTACCGGGTACCGGCGCGACCGCCCCCGGCGCGGAACGCCCGTCAGCCCCCGCCCCCGAACGGACCGAGCGCACGGGTGGTACGCCGCCGCAGGACAGCAGGCCATAGAGTCTGCTCACCCCGGACTGATCGCGTTTCGAACGGGCAGCCTGCGGGGAATGCTGGGGCGCAGCGGCACGGTCAGGTCCACCGCGCGCAGCCGACCCGCTTGGTCGTGGCGACCTAAGTCGAGGAGGCCCGGCGCTTGTCGAGGACGCCGGGGGTGTCGTGCAGGACCACGCTCTGCTGCAGCGGGATGCGCCCCATGCCGATGTCATGCATGGGCGCGCGATCACCCAGGCTGTCGTCGAGCCCGCACCGTCACGCTGCATCATGTGGGTGTGGTCACCATTCACCTGAAGTATCAGATCGACGCCGACAAGCTGGCGGACTTCGAAGACTACGGTCGCCGCTGGGTCCGGCTCGTGAACCGTTTCGGCGGGACGCACCACGGCTACTTCCTGCCGAGCGAGGGCGACAGCGACATCGCCTACGCCCTCTTCTCCTTTCCCAGTCTGGCCGCGTACGAGCAGTACCGCACGGACAGCATGTCCGACCCGGAGTGCCGGGAAGCGTTCGAACTGGCCCGTCGGAGCCGTTGCATCAAGCGTTACGAACGCCGCTTCCTCCGGCCGCTCGACGGCCCGGCCTAGGCGGTCGGGGGACGCATGGTACGGCCCAGCCCCGCGGCTGTGCGCAGTGCCGCGATGACGGCCGTTGTCGTCGGGTTCGCGGTCTCGGTGCGACGGGTCGCGGCGAACACCAGGCGCAGGATCGGGCGGTCCTCGATGGGCGCCGTGCGGATTCCGGGGGTGGCCGGGTCGATGGCTGTCCGGGGGACGAGCGCGGTGGCGAGGCCGGCTCGTGCGAGGGTGAGCTGGGCGGCGATGTCCGCGGTGATGTAGCGCGTCGTGGGTGTGAAGCCGGCCTCGTGGCAGGCGTGCAGGATGGCCTGTCCGCAGTCCGTGGTGGGCGGCGGCACGGCGAGGTTATGTGTGGCCAGTTCTCGCAGGGCCACGGGCCGCTCGTCGGCTTGGCCGGCCGCGGTGACGACGAGCAGCGGATCGTCGAGCAGCGGCGAGACCTCGATGCCCCGGGGTGTGGCATCGGGCAGGTGGTGATACCGCTGTCCCAGCACTACGTCGACTGCGCCGAGGGTGAGTTCCCGCGGTTGCGCCTGATCGGTGACCAGACAGGTCACGGTGAGCTGTGGGTGCTGTGAGCCCAGTTCGTCCAGCGCGGGGGCCACGATCCGGGCGACGGTCGACGGCAACGCGGCGAGCGTGGCGGTGGCGCCCACCGTACCCCTGACCGCCGCGACGGCGCTCTCGGCCTCCTGCACGGCGGCGAGGATCCGGTCGGCGTGTGCGAGGAGCACCCGGCCCGCCTCCGTCAGTGCCACGGTTCGCCCGTCGGGGCGCAGCAGATCGACTCCCACGTCACGCCGCAGCGCGGACAGTTGCTGGGAAACGGCCCCGGCGGACAGTGCCAGTGACTGGGCGGCGGCGGCGATGGAGCCGCGGGCGGCGACGGTCTTGAGCATGTGCAGACGGCGGACATCCAACATGACTCGATAGCTTACCTAACGGGTTTCATCAGAAACCACCCCCTTGACCTATTGAGTCATGGTGAGCGACCTTCAGCGCATGGAGATCTTCGAGTGCATCGCCGCGGTTGCCCGGCCCATCCACGATTTCGGTGACGAGTTCATGTCGGACGAGGCGACCGCCGCCGTGGGTCTGGGGGCCGGGTTCTCCCCGGGGCGCGGCTTCTACTGCCGCGGCCGGTTCGGAGTGCTCGGTGAGGTGTCGGTCCCGGTGGTCCAAGCCGTACAGGGTTTCCTCGGCCCGGACCTGATCACCGCGGGCTGGTCGGCGGGACGGGCCGTGATGCCGGCGGAGGACGCCGCCGCCCGTTACGCCCAGGCCGTCCGGGAATGGGGGCGCGCGAACATCCCCGCCGACGTCGACGTCGAGCACTTCAACCGCTTGGCACAGCAACTGATCGACGCCGCCGACGCCGACGCCCTGCCCCTGTTCGCCGGCTGGCGCGCGCAGCCCTGCCCCGTCGACGACCCGATCGGCGGGGCCATGCAACGGATCCACGTACTGCGAGAACACCGTGGTGCCTGCCATCTGGCGGCGGTGCGCCTGTCCGGGCTGAGCGCCCGAGAGGCAATGGTCGTCAACCTCGGCGTCGAGCAGGCGACTCACTACGGCTGGCAGGAACCCCGTCCCGCTGCCGCCTCCCTGATCCCCCGATGGCGGCGTGCCGAGCAGTGCACGAACGAGTTGCAGGCACCGCTCTACACCGCCCTGGGCGATCGGCAACGTACCGAGTTCGCCCGGCTCGTCGACGCGTTGACCGCCTCCCCGACCCCGTGACCGGACGTCCGGAACGTCATGGACTTCGCCTTCCACAACCAACCGGGGCATCCGGGGTATCCGCACGGGGACCGCTGAAGCTGCCTGGTCGCCTTGGTCGTCCTGCAGCAGGCGGCGACGTTCCTTCGGCGCCGCGCCCAGGGGGCCCGCCGGAACGGCCGAGCCCCGGAACGGGCCGAGCCCCGGGCCGTCGTGCGGTCCGGGGCTCTGCTCGGTGTGCGGGGAGCGTCAGTGCGTCAGTGCGTCAGTCGACCGCCTCCACTCTCACGTCGTCGACGCGGAACGTGCCGGACGAGCCACGGAAGCCGAGCTCGATCGCGATGTTGTCGACCGCGGGATCGTCCACGGTCGTGTAGAGGCGCTCGAAGTACTTCCACTGCCCGGCCGGGGTGTCGCCCGCGGGCAGCCAGGTGCGCTGCTCGGTGCCGATCCGGTTGCCCGCGCTGCGCGAGGAGACGAAGGAGTACGCGCCCACGGTGCGGCCCGGAACGTAGTCCTTCAGCTGGTACCAGAAGGACACCGCGTACGCCTTGCCCGGCTGGGCGGTGAACGGCGAGGTGCCCTGCTTGAGGCTGTTGAACTGCTGGTTGTAGGCCGCGTTGCCGGTGGTGTCGGTGCTGGTGAAGGAGAGGGAACGGTCACCGGTACGGCCGTGATCCTCCTCGACGGCCAGCGTGTACGGGCCGCTGCCCGACCGCTGCCAGATGTCCGGCTCGGACGCCTCGAAGCTGTGGTGGTGGACGGCCACCAGCAGGTCGTAGGCGTCGTACACCCGCTTGATCAGCGCGGACTCGTCGGCGTCCGGCTGCTTGCCGTCCTCCTCCACGGCGTCGACCACATCCGTGAACCGGGCGTAGCTGCGCGTCGTGTAGTCCTCGGCGGGCAGTGCACGGGCCTGTTCCAGGACCGAGGCGAGCGACTCCCCCGTGATCACCGCCGGTTCGGCGGTGACGGAGGTGGTGCCGTCGACCGTGCGCGCGACGACCTTGTAGTACACCTGACCGCCGTGGACGGCGTCCTCGAAGGACCGGGCGTACTCGTCGTCCAGCAGTTTCTTCCAGCCTTCGCCGCCCTCGCGCGGGTCGGTGGCCGCGGTCTCGGGGTCGGAGGTGCGGTACAGGTCGAAGGCGACGGCCGCCTTCGGCTTGGTCCAGGTGACCGTGCCCGACCGCTTGCCGAAGGTGCCGTCGGCGATGACCGTGTCGTCGGCCGGCGCCTCGGTGGCGACCTGGGTGAACGTGCCGGCCCGGTCCGCGGCGACACCGGCGTGGACGACGTCCACCATCGGCACCGACGCCTCGCCGGCCTGCTTCCAGTGCACCCCGTCCGGAGAGACCATGGCCAGCACCTGATCCGACCGGGGCAGCCGGACCAGCTTCACGTACGGGTACTCCGCGACGGTGTAGCCCTTCAGCTCCTCGGTGAACGGGCTGCGGGTGATACCGCCCGCGCCGGTGCCTCCGGGGTTGCCGGTGCCGATGTCCGAGCGGGTGTCGAGGCTGCGGTGGCGCAGCGACAGCGCGCCCTCGGCGTCCGCGCCCAGGTAGACGTAGCGGCCGACCTCGTCGGTGGTGTCGCGCAGGATCACGCCCCGCACCGCGCCGTCGCCCTCGCGGGTGTCGGAGAGCTTCGCCGAGACCGTCGTACCGCCCTGGACCAGCCTGCTCACCTGGGTGTACGCGTCCGGGTGGAACCGGTCGGTGTGCACGGTGTCGTCACCGCCGCCGAAGCCGTCCCCGCTCGCGCCCTTCACGGTGATCGTGTCACCGCTCACCGAGACGGCCGCGCCGCCGGCGTCGCCGACGGTGTCGTCCCGCCACGCGCCGTCCCGCAGTGCCGCCGTGGTGCCCGGGGTGACCTCGGCCTTCACCGGGTTGGACGGCCGGCCCTCGCCCTGGTCGTTGACCGGGACGACCCGGTAGTAGAAGGTGCCTTTCGCGCCGCTCGACAAGGGCACCTCGTCGATGTGGCTGACGCCCTTGACTCCCTTCTTCACCGTGGCGTACGGGCCGCGCTCGGAGGTCGCCCGCTCGACGGTGTACGAGGTCGCCCCCGCGGCACGCGCCCAGGTCAGGCCGACCGCCCGCGAACCGGGCGTGGCCACCGCGACGTCGACCGCCGAGGGCACGTCCGGTGCGGTCTTGTCGGTGCCGAGGTCGAGCACCACGGCACGGAACGGGGCCACCATCACCTTGCCGCGGACGACGGGGAGCTGACGGCCGGTCACCAGGTCGCGGACCTTGCTGCCGGAGAAGCCCTTCGGCAGATCCACCTGGAAGGGGCGCGCGTTGTCATACGTCTCGCGGGTGGTGTTGACCGCCATGAAGTACCGGCCGTACCGGCTGGTGAGCAGGTCCGGGTAGCCCGAGTACGGCGTGTCCTCACGCCAGTTGTCGCGCTCGACCGTGCCGACGCCCCGCTGGTGGGTGACCGGGATCAGCTCGCCTGCCATCGCCAGCGGACGGTCCGGTTCGGTGAAGCGGTCGAAGAACATCGGGTGTTCGCCCGAGGCGGCGCGCAGGGAGTACTCCTCGGACCGGAAGACGCCCTGGGTCTGCAACTGGACCAGCTGCTCGTGGCCGTCGTACTGCGCGTGCAGCCGCCCGTTGCCCAGGTAGCCCCTGGCGCGCTCGACGAGGTTGCCGAACAGGTGGGTGTCCCCGTCGCGGACCGACACCAGGAGGTTGTCGATGTCCACCCAGGCGAACGTCCGGTCCTGTTTGGCGCGGTCGATGCCGAGCCCGGTCAGTTCCTCGTCGGTGTACCGGTCGAGGTCGGTGTGCGGCAGGACGACGCCGGCGCCGCTCTGCTCGAACCGCTCGTAGGAGCCGCGGTCCCCGGTGAGGTAGGCGTAGGTGCGTGGCAGCCGCAGGTCGTACCTGTGGTTGCTGAGAACAGTGGCGAAGTGCGGGAAGTACTGGTTGTCCGCCAGCTGCTGCTGGCTGTATCCGACGGCCTCACGGGCGTAGCGCCAGTACGGCGCCCACTCCTCACCCGCGTACGCGGCCGCGTTGTCGGCCATGTACTGCTCCAGCGAGGCGTACAGCAGGCCGCGGCCGCTGCCGGTGTCCGTGCCGTAGGCGATCTTGCCGGGGTAGGCGGTGTTGCGGTCGTCGATCACCTGCTGCATGTACATGATGCGGTTGCCGTCGGCGTCCGTGCCCTGGTAGCGGGTCTGGCCGCGGGCATGGAGGTTGCGCAGGGCGAGCTTGAGGATCTCGTCGTTGAGCTTCTCGTCGCCCTTGTGGCCGAGGGTGCGGAAGAACCAGGAGGGCAGGTAGTTGGTGGATTCGCCGTAGCTGCCGACGTAGCCGTTCTCCCGGGTCAGGCCGGCGGTGGTGACACCGGTGTAGTGCTTGCCGTACGGCAGTCGGCGCACCACCTCACCCTGGGCGTCGAGCTTGCTCCGGGCCAGGCCCTTCATGACGATCCGGAGGTAGTCGTCGGTGAAGACGGCGTTGCGGTCGTGCCGGAAGAGCGAGTGGTAGAGGTCCAGTTGCCCGCCGTCCGGGCCGACGAGGACCTCCTCGCCGAGGAAGGGCCGCAGGCCCAGCGCCTCGCCGGCGATGGCGTGGCTGCGCTCCTTGCCCTCGTGGAAACCGGACCCGATGACGCGCAGGCCCTCATGGGCCTTCCAGGCGCCCTCGTAGGTGTACATCACCTGGTTGTAGATGTACGAGAGCCGGGAGCGGGCGAAGTCGAAGTTGGCCTTGAGCACACGCTCCCAGGCCTCGCCGCGGGTCAGCTCGCCGCCCTTGAGGTCCACGTCCGCGATGGTGTTCTCGCCGTCGGTGGTGCCGGTCTCGAAGGGCTCGTCGAGGAGGTCGGCGAACTTCTCCTTGCCGTAGACGGAGTCGTCGGCGATCAGGTTCTCGACGATGTAGAGGGTCTCGCCGAGAGCGCCGTAGTAGCCGCCCCAGTCGGACTGGTGGCCGCCGTTGCCGAGGCTCTTCACGTTGCCGTAGTAGTTCCTGGTGTGGTTGTCGATGGACTTGAAGATCCGCTCCAGCGCGGCTGTCTTCTCCGCGTCGGTCTTCGCCGGTGACCAGTCCGTCAGCAGGGTCTCGGCGTAGAAGCGCAGGTCGTCCTTGTAGCGGACGATGGACATGGCGGAGGTGCCGCTCGCGTCGGACTGCGCGGACAGCTGGTCGAACAGGGCGATCTGCGTGGTGCGGAAGCTGTCGATCCGCTTCTGCTGCTCCTCGGGGGCGAGCGCTGGGGCCGCCTTGGGGCCGGCCTCGTAGCCCGTGTCGTCGCCGTCGGCCGGGGAGATCTTCGGGCTGGTGTGCGTGATCGCCTGGTAGTAGCGGCGGGAGTCGCCCTTCGCGATGCCCGTCAGGCCCGAGAAGGTGCGAACGATGATCTCGGCCTTGTCGTGCCCCTGGGTCGAGGCGAGCGGCAGCATCGTGGTGGCGAAGAAGAAGCGGCCTTCCAGCGCCTTCCCGGTGCCGGCGCTGATGGCCTGGTAGTCGCCGTTGTCACGGTAGTTGGCCTGCTCGCCGTTCACGTAGACGACGGTCGAGTACGGCGTCGCGTCCTCGCCCCAGAGCTTCAGGCTGAGGTAGTTCTGCCGGGCGGGATCGACCGCGGCCGTGAAGACCAGGTCGCCCAGGTGACTGCCGGCCGGCGCCAGCGGCTGCGCCACCCGCGCCTTCTGTCCGCTCGCGCCGTCCACGACGGTCGTGGACGTCCCGGTGAAGCCGTGATTCTTCTCCGAGGCGGTGTCGCCGAAGGTCACCACATCGAGCCGGTCACCGGCGGCATCGCCCTCCGCGGCTGCCACGCTCCATGCCCGGTCCGCGGCTGCCGCGATCGATGCCGGGCTCAGCCCCATGACCAAGGGCACGGCGCACAGCAGCGCCACCATTCTTCGTACGAACGGCCCCGGGCCGGGGCGTGGTCTCCCTCGCACGCCCGCCGAGGGGCGGCTGTGTGCTGATGACGTCATGGCTCTCCTCCAGGCCCGGAAAGCTGGCACCGAACCACCGAATCGACAACCACAACGCCGAAACGCCGCGCGGACGGTAACCGCTTTCACAACTTGGCCGGAAGATACGCATCGACGGGGCGGAGGGGAAGCTTCCGGGCGCGTCTGAAACTTTCACTCGCCCACCACCCCGGGATCAGCCGTGACACTCACCCACGGGGGCGGGTCGTCGGCCGACGCGAGGGAATCCGGCCAGCAGGCCGACGGGCATCGAGCCTCCGCAGCGACATGGAACGCCCGCCGACCGTGCCGCCCACTGCCACTGCCACTGCCACTGGAGGAGCACCGCCGAGCGCGGCCGTCGCGGCACCGTCATGCCACCGTCGCGACCGACCCCGTTTCGGCCAAGCTGCTCCCGACGACATGCGGGCCGACCGACTCAGAACCCACCCCTCACACGCGATGAGCCTTGCCGTCCGCGCCGGGCGGCCAGGACCCGCCGCTCTCTTGCGTCAGCCCGAGAGTCCGCCCTAGCGTGACAGTAAGCGTTTTCTGAAACTCTCTCCCTGCGGAGGCTCCCCTGCACACGCCACTCACCGGACCGGTCCACCCTGGCGTGGACTCGGCCGCGGTGCACCGTCCCGCCTCCGTCGCGATCATCAGGGACGGCTTCTGGGCCACGCGTCGCCGGATCAATGCCGACGTATCGATTCCGGAGGGTCCGCAGCGGCTGGAGGAAGCCGGAAACCTGGCCAACCTGCGAGCAGCCGCGACCACGGCGGCGGGTACGACACCGCCGGCGTTCTCGGGGGACTTCCAGTTCCAGGACTCCGACGTCTACAAGTGGCTGGAGGCGGCCTCCTGGCAGCTGGCCGACGCACCGGACCCCGGCCTCGCCGACGACGTCGCACGGCTCGTCCGACTCGTCGCGGACGCCCAGATGGAGAACGGCTATCTGCAGACGTACTACCAGCTCGGTGGCGCGGAGCCGTGGACCGAGCTCGGCTGGGGCCACGAGCTGTACTGCGCCGGCCACCTGATGCAGGCCGCGGTGGCCCATCACCGGGCCACCGGAAGCCGCGACCTGCTGGACGTGGCCGGCAGGTTCGCCGACCACATCGAGTCGGTCTTCGGTCCCGGCAAGCAGGTCGACGGGGTCTGCGGCCACCCCGAGGTGGAGACGGGACTCGTCGAGCTCTACCGCACCACGGGCGACAAGCGGTATCTGGAACTGGCCCGCTACTTCCTGGAACGGCGCGGGCAAGGCGTCCTGGCCTCGGGCGCCGACCGCGGCCATGACCGCGACCCGGGGCCGGAGTACTGGCAGGACCATGCCCCCGTCCGCGAGGCCCGGGAGGTGACCGGGCACGCCGTGCGCCAGCTCTACCTCCTCGCGGGAGCCGCCGACCTGGCGACCGAGACCGGCGACGTCCCGCTCCGGCAGGCGCTGGAGCGGCTGTGGACCGACGCGGTGTCCACGAAGACGTACCTCACCGGAGGGATGGGCTCGCGGCACGACTGGGAGGCCTTCGGGGACGCCTACGAACTTCCCGCCGACCGCGCGTACACCGAGACCTGCGCCGCCATCGCCCTGGTCCACTTCAGCTGGCGGATGGCGCTGCTCACCGGCGAGGCCCGCTACTCGGACCTCGTCGAACGCGCCCTCTACAACGGCTTCCTCGGTGGCGTGGGCCTGGACGGGCGCACCTGGCTGTACGTCAATCCGCTGCAACGGCGGGCGCGTCCGCACGAACGCCCCGGCGACCAGGCCTCCCGGCGCACGCCCTGGTTCCGCTGCGCATGCTGCCCGCCCAACGCGATGCGCCTGCTGGCCGGCCTCCCGCACTACTTCGCGAGCGCCGACGACAGCGGCCTGCACCTGCACCAGTACGCCACCGGCGAATACGTGGCAGACGGCTTCGCGGTCCGCGTGGCCACCGCATACCCGTGGCACGGCACGGTCACCGTGACCGTCGACGAAGCCCCGGCCGGGGAGCGCACCCTTTCCCTGCGGCTTCCCTCCTGGTGCACACAGTTCCGGCTGACCGTGAAAGAAACGCCCGGGCACGAGCAGCCCGAGCACGGCTGGCTCCGCGTCACCCGGGCCTTTCGGGCGGGCGACACCGTCCGGCTCGAACTCCACCTGCCGGTGCGCCTGACGCACCCCCACCCGTATGTCGACGCCGTACGCGGATGCGTGGCCTTGGAGCGCGGACCGCTGGTGTACTGCCTGGAGGAAGCCGACAACCCCGGAGACCTCGACGGTGTCGTCCTCGACTCCTCCCCGGTGCCCACCGTCCGCGAACGCCCCGACCTGCTCGGCGGAGTCACCACCATCGTCGCCTCCGGCCGGCGTCTCACACCGGACGGCATCGGTTGGTGGCCGTATCCCACGGAACCCGCCCCCGCCCGACAGGCCGACCGGTCGCAGCCCGTCGAGCTGACCGCCGTCCCCTACTACGCCTGGGCGAACCGGGGCGACGGCGCCATGCGCGTGTGGATACCCGGACCGAGCTGACCGGGGTGGGGACGCCCGGCGGAATCCTCGCGGTCGATGAGCCTTGATCAGGCTTGATCAGTCGCCATACCGGCGAAACGGGGTTCCGGGCCAGATCATGCTGAAAGCCTGTGGAAGACGGCCCCCTCCACGCGATGGGCAATCGTCTTCGCGAGGCGCCTCGGCTCAGACTTCTTCGCAGTCACGCCCGAATGCTCGCCGGTGAGCAGCCTTCAGGGCCGTCGCGCACAGCACTCCGGGAGGCTTCCGACGGGGGACGACTCCGGTCCTTCCCCCGTCGGAAGCCCTCCAGGGGTTCAGTCGTCGGACGTCCGCCCTCTGCGCGGCACCTGCGCCGACTTCGCGGCCTCAGCCTCCGCCTTGGCGTCGCTCACCGCTGCGGCGGCCTGCTTCCCGGCCTCGTCGGCGGCCGCCGCGGCGTCGAGGGCGGCCGTCGAGCCCGTGTCGAGCTGCGGGATCCCGGTCCCGTGCGCGGCCTCGGCATCGTCGGCGGTGGCTGTTCCCTCGGGTTGCGCGGGGTGGTGAGGGCCTGCCGTCGACTCGTCGCCGAACGCCCGGGTGACGGTCCGGACCGCCTCGGTCAGCTCCCCCGGGATCACCCAGAACGTGTTG
>NZ_POUC01000261.1 GCF_002891435.1 Streptomyces cahuitamycinicus | reverse complement strand
GGCCGAGGGGGCCGCGGGAACCCGCGCGGCGCCCTGTGGCGCCTGTGGCGCCGGCTGGGCGTACGGGTTGGGCGTTCCCTCGCCAGGGGCGCTCGGAGCGGCGCTGGGGGCCCCCGGGGCGCCGTACGGGCCCGCCGGGGCCTGGCCCGGTGCGCCCTGCGGCGAAGCCGGGAACGGCTGGCCGTCCTGCTGGGGCGGCGGCGGGGCGTACCAGCCCGGCTGGCCCTGACCGGGTACCGGCATCGGCGGCTGCGCGCCGGGCGGCAGCGGCTGCTGGAACCCTTCCTTCTGGTCGATCGTCGAGCGGTAGTCGACGGCGCCCTGCGTCATCCGCATGTACGCCTCCTCCAGGGAGGCCTGGTGCGGCGACAGTTCCCACAGTCGTACGTCGTGGTCGTGCGCGATGTCGCTGATGCGGGGGAGCGGCAGCCCGGTCACGCGCAGCGCGCCGTCCTGCTCGGGCATGACGTGTCCGCCCGACTCGGTGAGCGCGGCCGACAGCTTCTCGCGCTGCTGCGGCTCGCTGTCCGGTGTCCGCACGCGCGCGAAGTCCGCGGAGTTCGCCGAGATGAACGCGGTCACGCTCATGTCGGCGAGCAGCTGACCGCGCCCGATGACGATGAGGTGGTCGGCGGTCAGCGCCATCTCGCTCATCAGGTGGGAGGAGACGAAGACCGTACGGCCCTCCGCCGCCAGCGCCTTCATCAGGTTGCGCACCCAGAGGATGCCCTCGGGGTCGAGGCCGTTGACCGGCTCGTCGAACAGCAGCACCTGCGGGTCGCCGAGCAGCGCGGCGGCGATGCCGAGCCGCTGGCCCATGCCGAGGGAGAAGCCCTTGGACCGCTTCTTGGCCACGTCCTGCAGACCGACGACCCCGAGCACCTCGTCGACCCGCCGGGCCGGGATGCCCGACAGCTGGGCCAGGGACAGCAGGTGATTGCGGGCGGACCGGCCGCCGTGCACCGCCTTGGCGTCCAGCAGCGCGCCGACCTGGCGGGCGGCGTTGGGCAGCCTGCGGTACGGATAACCGCCGATCGTCACATGCCCGGCCGTCGGGTTGTCCAGGCCGAGGATCATCCGCATCGTCGTCGACTTGCCCGAGCCGTTCGGCCCGAGGAAGCCGGTGACGGCCCCGGGCCGTACCTGGAAGGAAAGGTTGTACACAGCGGTCTTGTCGCCGTAGCGCTTCGTCAGGCCGACTGCTTCGATCATGCTCCGCACCCATCGCAAGGTTCAGGACAGCGGGGCACACGCCCCCGTAAGGGTTAGGAGGATATCGAGGCGCTGACGGTTCCGCCCAAGAGGAGGTAAAAGGTCAGGCCAAGCCCGCCCCTCTAGGCATCGCGCTTCTTCAGCAGCACATAGCCGCCCACGAGCGCCGCGAGGACCCACAGCCCCATGATCCCCAGGCCGCCCCACGGCCCGTACGGAGTGTCGTCGTCGATCGGCGTGACCACCTGCATGATCTTGCTGCCGGCCTGGTCGGGAAGAAACCGGCCGACCTTCTTCGTCGCGTCGACGTTGCCCAGGATGTTGGAGATCAGGAAGAAGAACGGCATCAGGATGCCGAGCGACAGCATCGGCGAGCGCAGCATCGCGGCGACACCCATGGAGAACAGCGCGATCAGCGCCATGTAGAGGCCGCCGCCGAACACCGCCCGCAGTACCCCCGGGTCGCCGATCTCCGCCCGGTGCGAGCCCAGCATCGCCTGCCCCAGGAAGAAGGCGGCGAAGCTGGTGACGAGGCCGACCAGCAGGGCGAGGCCCCCGGCGACCGCGATCTTGCTGAACAGGAAGGCGCCGCGCTGTGGCACCGCGGCCAGCGAGCTGCGGATCATGCCGGTGCTGTACTCGTTCGACACGACCAGCACCCCGAAGACGATCATGGCGAGCTGACCGAGACTCATCCCCGCGAAGCTGATGAACGTCGGGTCGAACTCGGCTCTGTCCTGCGCGTTCATCGAGTCGAACTCGCTCTTCGACAGGGCCGAGATCAGCATGCCGAGGGCGACCGTCACGACCACCACCAGCGAGAGGGTCCACACCGTGGACGCCACCGACCGGATCTTGGTCCACTCCGACCGTACGACCTGTGTCGTCGCCATGCTCAGCCCCTCTTCCAGCCGTCGCCCCCCTGCTGCCGCGCCGGCTCGGGGCTCGCCGGGCTCGTTTCACTGTGTGCGTGGTACTCCACCGACTCCGCGGTCAGCTGCATGAACGCCTCCTCCAGCGAGGCCTGTTGCGGGCTCAGCTCGTGCAGTGTGATCCGGTGCCGTGCCGCCAGTTCACCGATCTGCTCGGCCTTGCCGCCGTCCACCTCCAGCACCCCGTCACCGCTCTCCACGGCCACGACCCCGGCCTGGTGCAGCACGTCGAGCAGCCGCTCCCGCTGCGGACTGCGGACCCGGACGTAACTGCGTGAGTTGCGGTCGATGAAGTCCGCCATGGAGGTGTCCGCGAGCAGCCGCCCCTGCCCGATGACGACGAGGTGCTCGGCCGTCAGGGCCATCTCGCTCATCAGATGGGAGGAGACGAACACCGTCCGGCCCTGCGCGGCGAGCGATTTCATCAGGGTGCGGATCCAGTGGATGCCCTCGGGGTCGAGGCCGTTGACCGGCTCGTCGAACATCAGGATCCGCGGGTCGCCCAGCAACGCGGCCGCGATGCCGAGCCGCTGCCCCATGCCCATCGAGAAGCCCTTGGTCTTCTTCCTCGCGACCGCCGTCAGCCCCACCGTCTCCAGCACGTCCCGGACGCGGCTGCGCGGAATGCCGTTGCTGTGCGCGAGGCACAGCAGATGGTTGTAGGCGGTGCGCCCGCCGTGCCAGGCCTTGGCCTCCAGCAGGGCGCCGATGTACGTGAGCGGGTCCTTGAGCTGCTGGTAGTGCTTGCCGTCGATACGGACGTCGCCGGCGGTCGGGTGGTCGAGTCCCAGGATCATCCGCATGGTCGTGGACTTGCCCGCGCCGTTCGGCCCGAGAAAGCCGGTGACGATGCCCGGTCTCACGGTGAAGGACAGGTTGTTGACCGCCACCTTCTCGCCGTAACGCTTGGTCAGCCCCTCCAGCTCAATCATGCCGCCACGCTAGAACGTGACAAAGCCCTCTGCCACCCGAGCGGCAGAGGGCTTTGCGGAGGTTCAGACTCCGTATGCCCGCGTGTTACCGGGACTGCTGCGCCGGGACCCCACGGGAGATCGGCTCGTCCTCGGCCGGTGTGCCGGCGGCGGCCACCGCGGCGCCCGTGAGCGTCGCGAGCATCTCGCGGACGTTCGTCAGCTGGGCGTTGATGCTGTCGCGGCGGTTGGTGAGGGCGGCCAGCTCGCGCTCGGATTCCGAACGGATGCGGTCGGCCTTGGCGTTGGCGTCGGCCACGATGTCCTCGGCCTGGCGCTGGGCCGTCTCCACCGTCTGGCGGGCACGGCGCTCGGCGTCCGTGCGCAGCTTCTCGGCCTCCAGGCGCAGCTGCTCCGCGCGGTGCTCGATCTCGGCCAGGCGCTTCTCGGCCTTGGCCTGACGGGAGGCCAGGTCGCGCTCGGACTGCTCGCGGCGCTTGGCGAGGTTCGTCTCGAAGTCGGCGGCGGCCTGCGCTGCCTTGGCGCGGGTCTCCTCGAAGAGGGCGTCCGCCTCCTCACGCTTGGACTGCGCGTCCTTCTGCGCCTCGCTGCGCAGCTGGGAAGCGTCACTCTTGGCCTTCTCGACGATCCGCAGGCCCTCGTCCTCGGCCTTCGCCTTGCGCTCCGTCGAGTACGACTCGGCGTCGTTGCGCACCTGCTGGGCCGCCGACTCGGCGAGCTCACGGTGCTGCTCGGCCGCGCGCCGGGCCTCCTCGCGCAGGTCCTTCGCCTCCTCCTCGGCGAGGCGGAGGATCTTCTCCACGCGCGCACCGAGACCCGCGTACGACGGCTCGGCGTCGGTGATCTGGGCCTGGGCGTTCTGCGTCTCGAGGTGGAGCTCTTCGATGCGCTTTTCCAGAGCGGTGATGCGGGCGAGAGCGCTGTCACGGTCGGAGACGAGCTTGGAGATACGTTCGTCCACCTGAGCGCGGTCGTATCCACGCCGCACAAGCTCGAAGCCGTAGGGGGAAGTGTCGCTCATGGGGTTCCTGTCGAATGAGACCGGTGAGGTGATAGGTGGAATCCTAGGGGCCGAAACGGTGTGTCATCGAGCGGATGCGCGTTTGATCTGCAAAATGAGACCCCTTTTGAGTGGCTAACCCCCGGACCGCTTGCCAAAGACTTGGTCAAAGGCCCCAGCACACACCGGATTCGCCCCGTTTGGCTAGCTTTCCGAGGACTTGCCACCCGAACGGGGTGCGCCGACCGTCGCGCCCGCCTTGACTCCGTTGTCCTTGCCCGTGGCGGGGGCCTCGAAGGACTCCAACGCCTCCAGGACGTCCTGGACACGGGAGATCTCGGCGTTGATGTCCTCGCGGCGGCGGACCAGCACCTCCAGCTCGCGCTTGCCCTCCTCGACCGTGCGCTTTGCCTCGCGGATCGCCTCGGCCTTGAGCTCCTCGGCCTCCCGGACCAGCGTGGACTTCTTCTGCTCGGCCTCCTTGAGCAGCCCCTCCGCCTTCTTCACCGCGGCGATACGGACCTTGCCCGCCTCGGAGTTGGCCTCCGACACGATCTCCTTGGCCTTCGCCTGCGCCTTCGCCAGCTGCTCCTCGGCCGCCTTGACCAGCGCGTCGCAGCGGTCGCCCGCCGACTTCATCGTCTCGGCCGACTCACGGCGGGCCCGCTCGTGCAGCTCCTCGATCTCGGAGGTGATGCGGTCGCGCAGCTCCTCGGCGCGCTCCCTTATCTGCGTGGCGTCCCGGCGCGCGCCGACCAGCAGCTCGTCCGCGTCCGTACGGGCCTTCTCCACCAGGGAGTTGCCCTCGACCGTCGCCTCGGACACCAGGCGGTCGGCCTCCGTACGGGCCGCGCCGACCATCGTGTCGGCCTGCGACTCGGCCTCCGCGGTGGTCTTGTGCGCCTGCTGCTGCGCCTCGGTCAGCAGCTTGTCCGCCTCGGCCGTGGTCTCCGTGATGAGCTTGTCGACCTGCTCGGCCGCCTCGGAGCGCCGCTTGTTGGCGTCCTTGCGGGCCTCGTCCAGCGTGCGGTCGGCCTCCCCGCGCGCGGCGCTGACCAGCCGCTCCGCCTCCGTCTCCGCGTCGGTCTTGACGCGCTCGGCTTCGCCGCGGATCCGCTGCGCGTGCTGCTGCGCCGAACCGACCGTCTCGGCGGCCTCGGCCCGCAGCCGCTCCGCCTCGCTCGTGGCCTCCCCGACCAGCTGGTCGGCCTTGGCGACCGACTCCGAGCGCACCCGCTCGGCCTCGGTGGCCGCCTCGGAGCGGACGCGCTCGGCCTCGGAGATCGCTTCCGTACGGACCCGCTCGGCCTCGGCGACCGTGTCCATGCGCAGCCGGTCGGTCTCCCGGACCGTCTCCGTCGTGAGCCGCTCCGCCTCGTTGCGGGCCTCGGTGATGAGGGTGTCCGCCTGCGTCGCCGCGTCCGAGCGGATGCGGTTGGCGTCCTCCCGGGCGTCCGCCCGGGTGCGCGAGGCGCTCTGCTCGGCCTCGGCGATCGCGTCCGACGCCTCCGTGCGCACCCGCTGGGCGTGCTCGGCGACGTCCGCGCGGATCCGCTCCGACTCCGAGATCGCCTCGGACATCGTCCGCTCGGCGAGCGCCTTGGCGGCCTCGGACTCCTCGTGCGCCTCGCGCCGCAGCCGGCCCGCGTCCTCGCTCGCCCGCTCCCGCTCGGCGTAGGCGTCGGAGCGGAGCCGGTCCGCCTCCTCCTGGGCCTCGCGGCGCGTACGGTCCGCCGCGTGCTCGGCGGCGGAACGCAGACCGGTGATCTCGTCCTGGGCCTGCTCGTGCAGTCCCGCGACGGATTCCCGGACCTGCTGGGCGTGCTGCTCGGCCGCCGACACCATCTCCGTGGCACGGCGGTCGGCCTCCTCGACCAGCCGTACGGCCTCGGTCTGGGCGTCCTCCACGCGCTTGCGCGCCGAGGCCAGCAGTTCCTCGCTCTGCTCGCGGGCCCGCTCGCGCTCCTGGTCGGCCTCCTGCCGGGCGCTGCCGAGGAGCTCCTCGGCCTCGCGGCGGCGCCGGTTGGCCTCCTCCTGGGCGGCGGCCAGCGTCTCCGACGCCTCAGCGGCGAGCCGCTCGGCGGCGGACTGCGCCTCCGCGCGCATCCGGTCGGCGCTCTCCTGGGCCTCCGACTTCAGCCGTTCGGCCTCGCTCGCCGCCTCCGAACGCAGCCGTACGGCGACGGCCTCGCCCTCGGCGCGCGCAGCGGACGCGTCGGACGCGGCCTCGTCACGCAGCCGCTCGGCCTCCGCCTCGGCCTGCTGCTGGAGCGTCCGGATCCGCTCGGCTGCCTCGGCGCGCAGCCGCTCGTTCTCCTCGGCGGCCTCGCGGCGGATCCGCGCGGCCTCCTCCCGGGCGTCCGACAGCGCCTGCTCGGCGGCCGTCAGCCGCTCCTGGGCCTCCGTCTGGAGCCGCGTCAGCTCCTCGGCCGCCTCACCGCGACGGACCTCTATGGCCCGCTCGGTCTCCTCGTGCAGCTCCCGCGCCGCGCGCTCGGCTTCCTCCCGGAGCGCCTCGGCCTGCTCGACGACCTCCTCGCGGTGCCGCTCGGCCTCCTGCCGGGTGCGCTGGAGGGTCTCCTCGGCCTGCCGGCGCAGGGTCGTCGCCCGCTCGATGGCCTCGGTGCGGACCTTCTCGCTGTCCGTCTGGGCCGTCGTGCGCAGCTCGTCCGCGTCCGCCTTGGCCTTGGCGAGCAGCTCCTCGGCGGACTTCGCCGCCTCCTCGATCTGCGCCACGGCCTCCTTGCGGGCCTCGGCGCGGATCTTCTCGCCCTCGTCGACCGCGTCCGCGCGCAGCTGCTCGGCCTCACCGCGCAGCCGGCGGGCCTCCTCCTGCAGCTCGACCGTCTTGGCGCGGTACTCCTTGGTGTCGTCCTTCGCCGCGCCCTTGAGCTGCTCGGCGATGTCGTGCGCCTCGGCCCGCAGCCGGTCCGCCTCGGCCTCGGCCTCCGAGCGGATCCGCTCGGCCTCCTCGGCCGCGGCCTTCGTGGTCTTCTTGGCGTCCTCCGACGCCTTGTTCAGGACTTCCTCGGCGGTCCTGGCCGCCTTGGACAGCTGGGTCGCGGTCTCCTCGGCGGTGAGCGTGCGGGCCTTCTCGGAGGCCTCCGCGACGATCTTCTCGGCCTCGGCGCGGGCGTCGGCGACCAGCTGCTCGGCCTCGGACTTGGTGTTCTCGGCCTCCTTCGTGGCCTCCTCGACCAGCCGGGCGACCTGCTCCTTGGCGGTGCGCGTGCGCGTCTCGTTCGCGGACTCGGCGCTCGACAGGGCCTTGGCGGCGGCCTCCTCGGCCTCCGTGACCAGCTTCTCCGACTCGGCCTGCGCCTTGCGCAGCGCCTCCTCGGCCTCGGCCATCCGCTGCTCGGCGGCCTTGCTCAGCTCCTGGGCCTCGCGGCGCGCGGACTCCGACTCGGTGACGGTCGACGTACGCAGCTGCTCGGCGTGGTCGGTGGCCTCCTGGGCCTGCGTAGAGGCGGCGTTGAGCAGGCGCTCGGCGTCCGTGCGGGCGCGGCGCAGGATCTGCTCGGCCTCGGCCCGGGCCTCCTCGGCAGCGCCCGTCAGCCGCTGCCGGGCCTCGGTCGACAGCCGCTCGGCCTCCGCGCGGGCGGTGGCCAGGGCCTGCTCGGCCTCCGCGCGGGACTCCTCCAGCAGCCGGCGGGCCTGCTGCTCGGTGCGGGCCCGCAGCTGCTCGGCCCAGGCCACGTTCTCGTTGACGTGCGACTCGACCGTCTGGCGGCGCTCGGCCAGCTCCTGGTCCAGCTGCTGGCGGCGGGTCACCGCCTCCTGGTGCAGCTCCGCCTGGAGCCGGGCGGCCTGCTCGGCGTGCTCCTGGAGGATCCGCTGGGTCTGCGCCCGGGCCTCGCTCAGCTCCCGCTCGGCGTCCGTACGGATCTGGTCGGCCTGCACCTGAGCGTTGCGCAGCAACTGCTCGGCCTGCCAGCCGATGTCGCCCCCCTCGAAGGAGGGCCGGGACATGATGGTGCGCCGCGCCTCGTGCAGCTTGGCGCGCAGCACCTCGACCTGGTAGCCGAGGTCCTCGGCGTGCTGGATCGCCTTTTCCCGTTCGGTCTTCAGCCGCTTCATCTCGGCTTCGAACCGAGAGAGGTGGTCGACGTCAGCCGCCGGCTCTCGCTCCTGGCTCTCGTAGCCCCGCACTGCGCGGTCCCATCCGTCCCCTGGTCGCAACACTCTCCAAACGAGCTCCGTCCATCCGCCGAACGGGGCCCCCGGGGAATGGTGTCAGATCATCGGCGGAGCAGAGGCTGCTGCCCCGACGCTCGTCCCCCGAAACCCGGACCCCGGTGGTCCTGCCGTCGCACGGCGGGACCGCGGTCACCCTGGACTGAGCGGCGACCGCACCCAACCCTACCGGCCCCTATGTACGAGGGTCAGTGCTCAGGTGACTCAACAGGCGCCGAAGTGACCAGTTCTGTCAGTACGCCATGGCAGTCCTTGGGGTGCAGGAAGGTGATCCGTGACCCCATGGAACCGCGTCGCGGCTCTTCGTACAGCACGCGTACGCCCTTGCCCTTGATCTCGTCGGCGTCCCCGTCGACATCCGCCGTACCGAAAGCGATGTGGTGGACGCCCTCACCGTTCTTCGCGAGCCACTTGGCGACAGTGGAGTCCTCGCGGGTCGGCTCCAGGAGCTGCAGGTAGGAGGCGCCGCCGTCGGACGTGTCGTTGATCTTGAGCATGGCCTCGCGCACGCCCTGCTCCTCGTTGACTTCGGAGTGGAACACCTCGAAGCCGTAGGTGGCACGGTAGAACTCGACGGTCTTGTCGAGGTCGAAACAGGCGATTCCGATGTGGTCGATTCGCGTCAGCATGGATTCAGTGCAACGCCCCGGAGGTGGTTACGCAACGTGCGCGCGATCACACCGACAGCCCGATGACGGCACGGAGTGCCACTCAGTACATTCGAAGTAAACCCTCGTTCACTCCTCGGCTGTGCAGCCGGTAAGGGGATCGCAGCTCATGTCTTCTGCCACGACCAGTTCGGTGATCGTCTCGGGGGCGCGTACGCCCATGGGGCGGTTGCTCGGCTCGCTGAAGTCCTTCTCCGGAGCCGACCTCGGCGGCTTCGCGATCAAGGCCGCCCTCGACCGTGCGGGGATCGGCGGCGACCAGGTGCAGTACGTGATCATGGGCCAGGTGCTCCAGGCCGGAGCGGGGCAGATCCCTGCTCGCCAGGCCGCCGTCAAGGCCGGCATCCCGATGAACGTGCCGGCGCTGACCATCAACAAGGTCTGTCTGTCGGGCCTCGACGCCATCGCGCTCGCCGACCAGCTCATCCGCGCGGGCGAGTTCGACGTGATCGTCGCCGGTGGCCAGGAGTCCATGACCAACGCGCCGCACCTGCTGCCGAAGTCCCGTGAGGGCTTCAAGTACGGCGCCATCCAGATGCTCGACTCCATGGCCCACGACGGCCTGACCGACTCCTTCGACGGCGTCGCCATGGGCGAGTCGACGGAGAAGCACAACACCCGGCTCGGCATCGTCCGGCCCGAGCAGGACGAGATCGCCGCGCTGTCGCACCAGCGGGCCGCCGCCGCGCAGAAGAACGGCCTGTTCGAGGCCGAGATCACGCCCGTCGAGATCCCGCAGCGCAAGGGCGACCCGGTGCTGTTCAGCAAGGACGAGGGCATTCGCGGCGACACGACCGCGGAGTCGCTCGGGAAGCTGCGGCCGGCGTTCTCCAAGGACGGCACGATCACGGCCGGGTCCGCGTCGCAGATCTCCGACGGTGCCGCCGCCGTCGTCGTGATGAGCAAGGCCAAGGCGCAGGAGCTCGGCCTGGAGTGGATCGCCGAGATCGGGGCCCACGGGAACGTGGCCGGGCCGGACAACTCGCTCCAGTCGCAGCCGTCCAACGCGATCCTGCACGCGCTGAAGAAGGAGGGCCTGGAGGTCTCTGACCTCGACCTCATCGAGATCAACGAAGCGTTCGCGGCCGTGGCCGTGCAGTCCATGAAGGATCTCGGGGTGTCCACCGAAAAGGTGAATGTCAACGGTGGCGCGATCGCCCTGGGTCACCCGATCGGGATGTCCGGTGCGCGGCTCGTGCTGCATCTCGCGCTGGAGCTGAAGCGGCGCGGCGGTGGCGTGGGCGCGGCGGCGCTGTGCGGTGGCGGTGGCCAGGGTGACGCGCTGATCGTGCGCGTGCCCAAGGCCTGACTCCCGGTACGTCCCTTATCTGAACGGAGCTGTGATGCAGGACGTCTCCACCCTGGTGGCCCAGGCCAGGGAAGGCCGGCCGCGGGCCGTGGCCCGGCTGATCTCCCTGGTGGAGGGGGCGTCCCCGCAGCTGCGGGAGGTCATGGCGGCGCTCGCGCCGCTGACGGGCGGGGCGTACGTGGTGGGACTGACCGGGTCGCCCGGGGTCGGCAAGTCCACGTCGACCTCGGCGCTCGTCTCCGCGTACCGCAAGCAGGACAAGCGGGTCGGCGTACTCGCCGTCGACCCGTCGTCCCCGTTCTCGGGCGGTGCGCTGCTCGGGGACCGGGTGCGGATGTCGGAGCACGCTTCCGACCCGGGCGTGTACATCCGGTCGATGGCGACGCGCGGGCATCTGGGCGGGCTGGCCTGGGCGGCCCCGCAGGCGATCCGGGTCCTGGACGCGGCCGGCTGTGACGTGATCATGGTCGAGACGGTGGGTGTGGGGCAGTCCGAGGTGGAGATCGCCTCGCATGCGGACACGTCCGTGGTGTTGCTCGCTCCGGGGATGGGGGACGGGATCCAGGCGGCCAAGGCCGGGATCCTGGAGATCGGCGACGTGTACGTCGTGAACAAGGCCGACCGGGACGGGGCGGACGCGACGGCTCGCGAGCTCAACCACATGCAGGGCCTGGGGGAGTCCCGGGGCCCGGGCGACTGGCGTCCGCCGATCGTCAAGACGGTCGCCGCGCGGGGCGAGGGCGTCGACGAGGTCGTCGAGGCGCTGGAGAAGCACCGGGCCTGGATGGAGGAGCGGGGAGTCCTCGCGGAGCGGCGGGCGTCCCGGGCCTCTCACGAGGTCGAGACGATCGCGGTCACGGCTCTGCGGGAGCGCATCGGAGACCTGCACGGGGACCGGCGGCTGGGGGCGCTGGCGGAGCGGATCGTGGCGGGGGAGCTGGATCCGTACCGGGCGGCCGACGAGCTGGTGGCGGGGCTGACGGAGGGCTGAGCGGGGCCTGCGGCTGCTCTGGTGGGCTGCGCGTCTTTGCCTGACACCGGGCTTCGGTGGGGTGCGCGTCTTTGCCTGACACCGGGCTTCGGTGGGGGTGCGCGTTTCGGACGACGCCGGGCTTTGGTGGGGCGCGCGTTTTCGCCTGACGCCGGGTGGGGGTGCGCGTCTTCGCCTGACGC
>NZ_POUC01000260.1 GCF_002891435.1 Streptomyces cahuitamycinicus | reverse complement strand
GGTGCGGACGGCGGTGATGCGGCCGTCCCGGACGTCGAGGGCGACGCCCGGCTCGATGGGGGTCCCCCCTGCGCGAGCGGAGCCGGGCGCTTGGGGGAGGGTGCCGAGCCAGGCGTGCTCCAGCCAGTACGTCCGCGGGGCCGCTGTCGTCACCTGCACGCCAGTCCTTCCAGTACGTCGGCGAGTGCGAGTACCCCGGCCACGCAGTCGTCCTCACTCGCGGACTCGGCCGGGGAGTGGGAGACGCCGGTGGGGTTGCGCACGAACAGCATGGCGGTCGGGATGCTCCCGGAGAGGATCCCGGCGTCGTGTCCGGCGCCGGTGCCCAGTACGGGGACGGTGAGGCCGGTGTCCGTGCCGAGGATGCGGGCGAGTTCATCGCGCAGGGCGTGGTCGAACTCGACGACGGGGGTGAAGGACTCACGGACGACGTCGAGGTCGATGCCGTGCGCGTCCGCGTACTGCCGGGCCGCCTTCTCGATGCCGCCGACCACGGTGTCGAGGCTCGACTGGTCCTCGGCACGGGAGTCGAGCCAGCCGCGCACCAGGGAGGGGATGGCGTTGACGCCGTTGGGCTCCACGGCGATCTTGCCGAAGGTGGCGACGGCTCCGGCGAGTTCGGCCTCGCGCCGGGCGGCGAGGACGGTCTCGGCGTACGACAGCATGGGGTCGCGCCGGTCGGCGAGCCGGGTGGTGCCGGCGTGGTTGGCCTCGCCGCGGAAGTCGAAGCGCCACCGGCCGTGCGGCCAGATGGCACTGGCGATGCCGACGCGGTCGCCGGACAGGTCGAGGGCCCGGCCCTGCTCGACGTGCAGTTCGACGAAGGCGCCGATGCGGGCGAGCCGTTCGGGGTCCGGCCCGATGGCGTCCGGGTCGTGTCCGGCGCCCTCCATGGCGCGCGGCAGTGTCACGCCGTCGCCGTCGGTGAGCCGGTGCGCCTGTTCGCGGGTGAGCTGCCCGGCGGTGAGCCGGGACCCGACGCAGGCGAGGCCGAACCGGGCGCCCTCCTCGTCGCCGAAGTTCACGATGCCGAGGGGTCGGGTGAAGCGGGCTTGTCGGCCGCGCAGTTCGTCCAGCGCGGCGAAGGCGGACACGACTCCGAGGGGGCCGTCGAAGGCACCGCCGTCCGGTACGGAGTCGAGGTGGGACCCGGTGACGACGGCATCGCCCCCGGCGGGGTCGCCCAGCCAGGCCCACTGGTTTCCGTTCCGGTCGACCTCGTGGGCGAGGCCGCGTGAGCGGGCCTGGTCCTCGAACCAGGCCCGGCATTCGCCGTCGGTCCCGGTCCAGGCGAACCGCCGGTACCCGCCGGAGTCGGGGTGCCGCCCGAGGGGGAGCAGCTCGCGCCACATCTGGTGGAAGGAGCTGCCGGTGTCCTGGGTCACGCCGGGTCACCCTCGCGCATCGGGACGCGGACGCCCCGCTCTCCCGCCACCGACTCCGCGATGTCGTATCCGGCGTCGACGTGCCGGATGACGCCCATGCCGGGGTCGTTGGTGAGCACGCGGCGGATCTTCTCGCCCGCGAGGGGCGTGCCGTCGGCCACGGTCACCTGCCCCGCGTGGATCGACCGGCCCATGCCGACGCCGCCGCCGTGGTGGATCGACACCCAGGACGCCCCGGAGGCGACGTTCACCATGGCGTTCAGCAGCGGCCAGTCGGCGATCGCGTCGGATCCGTCAAGCATGGCCTCGGTCTCCCGGTAGGGGGACGCGACGGAGCCGCAGTCGAGGTGGTCGCGGCCGATGACGACCGGCGCGGCCAGCTCCCCGCTCGCGACCATGTCGTTGAACCGCTCACCGGCCTTGTCCCGCTCGCCGTAGCCGAGCCAGCAGATCCGGGCGGGCAGGCCCTGGAAGCGGACGCGTTCGCCGGCCAGCTTGATCCAGCGGGCGAGGGACTCGTTCTCCGGGAAGAGGTCGAGGATCGCCTTGTCGGTCTTGGCGATGTCGGAGGCCTCGCCGGACAGGGCGGCCCAGCGGAACGGGCCCTTGCCCTCGCAGAACAGGGGCCGGATGTAGGCGGGGACGAAGCCGGGGAAGGCGAAGGCCCGGTCGTATCCGGCGAGCTGGGCCTCGCCGCGGATGGAGTTGCCGTAGTCGAAGACCTCGGCGCCGGCGTCCATGAAGCCGACCATGGCCTCGACATGCCGGGCCATGGACTCGCGGGCCCGGGTGGTGAAGCCGGCCGGGTCCTTGGCGGCGGCGTCGGCCATGTCCTCGAAAGCGGTGCCCAGGGGCAGGTAGGCGAGCGGGTCGTGGGCCGAGGTCTGGTCGGTCACGATGTCGATGGGGGCGCCCATGGCGAGGAGCCGCGGCAGCAGCTCGGCCGCGTTGCCGAGGACTCCGATGGAGAGGGGGCGGCGGGCGTCGCGTGCCTCGGTCGCCAGCTTCAGGGCGTGGTCCGGGCTGTCGGCCTTCACGTCCAGGTACCGGTGCTCGATGCGCCGCTCGATGGCACGCGGGTCACAGTCGATGCAGATCGCGACACCGTCGTTCATGGTCACGGCCAGGGGCTGGGCGCCGCCCATGCCGCCGAGGCCGGCGGTCAGGGTGATGGTGCCGGCCAGCGTCCCGCCGAACTTCTTGGCGGCGACGGCGGCGAAGGTCTCGTAGGTGCCCTGGAGGATGCCCTGGGTGCCGATGTAGATCCAGGAGCCCGCGGTCATCTGCCCGTACATGGTCAGGCCGAGGTGTTCGAGGCGGCGGAACTCCTCCCAGTTGGCCCAGTCGCCGACGAGGTTGGAGTTGGCGATGAGGACGCGCGGGGCCCACTCGTGGGTCTGCATGACACCGACGGGGCGGCCGGACTGGACCAGCATGGTCTCGTCCTGCTTCAGCCCCTTCAGGGTGCGCACCATCGCGTCGAAGGAGCGCCAGTCGCGCGCCGCCTTGCCGGTGCCGCCGTAGACGACGAGCTTGTCGGGGTGCTCGGCGACCTCCGGGTCGAGGTTGTTCTGCAGCATCCGCAGGGCGGCCTCCTGCTGCCATCCCAGGGCGCTCGGTTCCGTGCCGCGCGGCGCTCGGACGGGGCGGGGTCCTGACATGGTCGGCCTCCTGAGGGTGCTCCCAGCGGATGTTGCTGCTTCTATTCACATCCTGACCTCATGAATAGACCTAGTCAATACGTCGGGGCGTCGGCGCGGCGGTGCCGTGGATGTTTGGCTGGATGCATGGGCGCACACATCGAGGCGGAAGAGGCGGACGAGACCGGGGCCGGCCGGGCGGCCCGACGGGACGAGGCGGTGCGGGCCGCCGTGGAGCAGGGGCTGCTCGGACCCGGCAGCCCCGTCGTCGGGCTGCTGGACGTCACCGGCATCCGGGAGTCGGCGGCTCGGCTGCGGGCGGCGTTCGCCGCGGTGGTGGCGCCGGGCACGCCCGTGCTGCACGCCTTCGCGGTGAAGGCGACGCCGCTGGTGCCGGTCCTGCGGCTGCTGCGGGAGGAGGGCGTCGGCGCGGAGGTCGCGAGCCCGGGTGAGCTGGCCCTGGCGCGGGCGGCGGGCGTGCCGGTCGAGATGACGGTGCTCGACTCCCCCGCGAAGACCCCGGCCGAGCTGCGCGAGGCGCTGTCCCTGGGCATCGCCGTCAACGCCGACAATCCCCAAGAGCTGGATCGCATCGACACCCTGATGCGGTCACGGCCCAGCCGCTCCCCTCTCGGAATCCGGGTGAACCCGCAGGTCGGCGGGGGTTCCATCGAGGCGTTGTCGACGGCGACGGCCACCTCGAAGTTCGGGGTGGCGCTGCGCGACGAGGGTGCCCGGGAGTGGGTCGTCCAGGCGTATCTGGACCGGCCGTGGCTGACCCGGCTGCACGCGCACACCGGGTCCCAGGGCATCCCGCTGTCCCTGATGGCGCGGGGCGTGGCGGAGACGTACGCGCTGGCGGAGGAGATCAACCGGCGGGCCGGGCGGCGCCAGGTCGACACGCTCGACATCGGCGGCGGCCTGCCGGTGAACTTCGCGTCGGACGCGACGACGCCGACGTACGCACGGTACGCGCGGCTGCTGGCCGAGGAGGTGCCGGGGCTGTTCGACGGGCGGTACGGGCTGGTCACCGAGTTCGGGCGGTCACTGCTGGCGAAGCACGGGACGGTGGTGGCGCGCGTCGAGTACGCGAAGGCCTCCGGCGGGCGGGCGGTGGCGGTGACGCATGCCGGGGTGCAGGTGGCCACGCGGACGGTGTACGCGCCGGGGAGCTGGCCCTTGCGGATCTCCGCGTACGACGCGAAGGGGCGGCCGAAGGAGGGGCCCGTCGTCGTGCAGGACGTCGCGGGGCCGGCCTGTTTCGCGGGGGATCTGCTGGCGGAGGCCCGGTCCATGCCGCTGCTTGAGCAGGGGGACTACGCGGCGGCGCTGGACACCGGGGCGTACTACTTCGCGCATCACTATGGGTACAACTCGCTGGTGCGGCCCGGGGTGTACGGGTTCGGGCCGGGCGGGCGCTTCGCGGTGGTGCGGCGGGCGCAGACCGTGGAGGAGGTCGTCGCCGAGTCGGGTGGGGCGCAGGTAAATGCGTTGACGCGAGCGCCGTGGGAGGTTCCGTAGGTTTCCGGCCGCGGGTGCCTCGTGGCTTGTCGCGCAGTTCCCCGCGCCCCCAGCGGAGCGCACCGGCGCCGGATCACACCAGCGCCGGGGATTTCCTTCGGGCGCCTCCCGGGGCCGCGTCCCCTGCCGCGATGCCCGTGCTGCGGTACGCCCTCACCTGCTTGCCTGCCGGGTGGGCCGCTCCCCCGCGCAGCCAGTCCACGCGCACCCACAGCAACGCCTCGTCGGCCTGCTCCCGGCGGCCCAGCCAGGCCGATTTCAGCCAGAGGCCCGCCCCGCAGCCGGCCAGCAGCATGCCGCCGGCCGCCGGGGTCACGACGGCGCTGCCGAGGGCGGCGAGGAAGGCGAGCAGGAGCCACCAGCGGTTGCCCCGGCGCCAGTTGCGTACCGTGACCGCGCGGTCCTGGAGCACGTCGTGCTTGCCGGCCCGGGACGCGGCGGCGGCCAGGGCAGCGTATCGCCTGCGGCGTCCGCGGCCCACCGCCGCCGTCGCCAGGAGGAACAGCGCCGCCCCGGCCAGAACGCCGATGCGGCGTCCGGTCAGGCCCGGTGTGAGCAGGCCGATGCCCGCCGCGAGAACGCCCAGCCACCACAGCGGGGCCGCCCCCGCCCGTACGACGACGGCCACCCGGGCCAGTCCCTGTCCTCCGCGTGTCACGTCCAGCCTCCGTCCGGTCTCCAAGCCTCGGGGAGACGTACGGTAGCGACGCCACGTGAGACGAGTCTTAAAAATTCGCGGGTTCCGTCAGTCGACGAACAGGCCCCGCGCAGCCGCCTTCGTGTCGAACTCCTCCAGGCGAGACTGGGCCTGGGGCAGGTCGTCGCACATGGCCTCCAGCAGGACCCGGCCGAGCAGCATCGGCGCACAGGCCGTGTCGAAGGCGAGGCCGGTACCGACCGCGGCGGGCAGCAGCACGTCGGACACCTTGGCGACGGGGGCGAACGCGGAGTCGGCGACCGTGACGACGGTCAGCCCGGCCTCCTTGGCACAGGCGAGGGTGTCGACGACCTCGCGGGGGTGCCGGGGCAGCGCAAAACAGAGCAGTGCGCTCGCGCCGGCCCGGACGGCGGCGTCGATGCGGTCCTGGAGCATCGTGCCGCCCTCACCGAGCAGCCGTACGTCGGGATGGACCTTGGCGGCGAAGTAGGCGAAGCCGTGCGCCTGGGCGGCAGCCGCCCGAAGGCCGAGGACGAGCAGCGGGCGGGAGGCCGCGAGGAGGTGCCCCGCGCGCTGGACGGGCGCCGGGTCGGCCAGTGCCTCCGCCAGATGCCGCAGGTTCTCGATCTCGGCCTCGACGGCCTGCTGGTACTCGTTGCGAGCCCCGGCTTCCGCAGCGGGTTCGGCGGGGGCGACCTCACGCAGATGGCGGCGCAGGGCGGGGTAGCCGTCGAAGCCGAGGGCGACGGCGAAGCGGGTCACGGACGGCTGGCTGACCCCGGCCAGCTCGGCGAGCTCCACACTCGACAGGAACGGCACGTCGGCGGCGCGCCGCACCATGCTGTGCGCGATGCGCCGCTGGGTCGGCGTCAGCCGGTGGCCCTCGAAGAGCGCCTGGAGCCGCGCGGCAGGGCTGTCGGTCACGCTCATGACGTGCTCCCCCTCGCCTATTCAGTAGCTGAGGATTCTGCATGAGCATATGCAGACCGGCAAGCCGGACCGGAGGACGGCGGCCGGACCACCGGTAACCCCCTCCGGAACCGGGGGGCTAACCCCAGTGCGGCCGGCGCCGCGCCTTCCTACCGTGGACGGCATGACGGGAATGGACGCGCGGGACACCGACCTGAAGAAGGAACTTGACGCCACCCTGCACGCGCGCAGGGATCTGGGCGAGGAGTACGAGTCGGAGCTGGTCGACTCGTTCCTGGAGAAGGTCGACCAGCGGATCGACGGCGCGGTGGAACGCCGGGTGCGCCGGCAGCTCGCCGAGCAGCAGATGCAGACGACCCGGGACTCCCGGTCACCGAAGGCCATGGACTCCTGGGGCGAGCGGTTCGGCTTCGGGATCGTCTCCCTGGTCCTCGCGGTGCCGCTGTCGGCGATCGGCGGGGGCGTGGGGGATCTGCCCGGCCTGCTCGTCGCGTGGGCGGGCATCGTCGGCGTCAACATCGTCCAGGCGGCCCGCACCAACCCGAACCTCTTCGGCCGCCGCAAGTCCCCCCAGGGCAGTTACTGGGAGGACTGAGCACCCCGGCCCCGCCCGCGCCCGGGTCGGACCCGCCGCGTCGGCAGCGCGACGATCTGCCGCAGGTTGACCCGCCGCGGTCGGCTCGTCACGTAGGCCACCAGGTCGGCCGGCTCCTCGGCGGACAGTGCCCACCGCGTCGACCATGTCCTCCACCTGCCGGGACAGTTCGTCGTAGGAGATGTGGGTGCGCAGCTCGCTCTCGACGATGCCGGGCTCGATGTCGGTGACCCGGACGTCCCGGGGCCCGAACTCCCCGCGCAGGGCTTCCGACAGGTTGTGACGGCCGCCTTGGTCGCGCCGTACACCGCGGAGAACGCGCGGGGACCGCCGCACCCCCGTGACCGGGGGGCGGGACGACGGCGGTCCCCGCGAAGGACGCGGTTCCGGTCAGGCCGGGCGTGCGCGTCCATGGCGTCCGTGGAGGTCCGGGAGCCGCTCCGGAGGTCCGTCGACGCCGTTCGGCGCCGGCCGGGGCGGGGAGCCTTTCCCAGTGCTGAACGCCCTGGGAGCTACCCCCATCGCCCTGCCGACAACCACCAATGTGCAGGACGCGTGTTAAGCGGGTGCTGCGCGAACGTGACACCCGCGTACCGGTTTCGCGAAGTCCGCGAAGATCACGGACAGCGCAAGTTCACCCGGTTCACGGGCAGTTCACCGGACGTTGGCCGTCACTTCCCCGTGCGGGCGAGGAAGGACAGCAGGTCCTGGCGGCTGACCACGCCGGTCGGCTTGCCCTCGACGAGGACGATCGCCGCGTCCGCCTTGCCCAGCACGGCCATCAGGTCGGCGACGGGTTCGCCGGAGCCGACCTGGGGCAGCGGGCCGGACATGTGCTTCTCCAGCGGGTCGTCGAGCGAGGCGCTCTTGCTGAACAGCGCGTCGAGCAGCTCGCGTTCGACGACGGAGCCGACGACCTCGGCCGCCATCACGTCGGGGTGGCCGGCGCCCGGCTTGACGACCGGCATCTGCGAGACGCCGTACTCGCGCAGCACGTCGATGGCCTGACCGACCGTCTCCTCCGGGTGCATGTGGACGAGGGAGGGCATGTGGTCGCCGGCCTTGTCGGCGAGGACGTCGCCGACGCGGGCGCTGGGGCCGGCGTCCTCCAGGAAGCCGTAGTCGGCCATCCACTCGTCGTTGAAGATCTTGCTGAGATAGCCGCGGCCGCTGTCCGGCAGCAGCACCACCACGACGTCGTCCTCGTCGAGCCGCGCGGCGACCTCCAGCGCGGCCACGACGGCCATGCCGCAGGAGCCGCCGACCAGCAGGCCCTCCTCCTTGGCGAGGCGGCGGGTCATCTGGAAGGAGTCCTTGTCGGACACGGCGACGATCTCGTCCGCGACGCTTCGGTCGTAGGCGGTCGGCCAGAAGTCCTCACCGACGCCCTCGACGAGGTAGGGCCGGCCGGAGCCGCCGGAGTAGACGGAGCCCTCGGGGTCAGCGCCGACGACCTTCACCGAGCCGCCGCTGGCCTCCTTCAGGTAGCGGCCGGTCCCGGAAATGGTGCCGCCGGTGCCCACGCCCGTCACGAAGTGGGTGATCTTCCCCTCCGTCTGCTCCCACAGCTCGGGGCCGGTCGAGTGGTAGTGGGAGAGCGGGTTGTTGGGGTTGGAGTACTGGTCGGGCTTCCAGGCTCCGGGCGTCTCGCGGACCAGCCGGTCGGAGACGTTGTAGTAGGAGTCCGGGTGCTCGGGATCGACGGCGGTCGGGCACACCACGACCTCGGCGCCGTACGCGCGCAGCACGTTGATCTTGTCGGTGCTCACCTTGTCGGGGCACACGAAGATGCACTTGTACCCCTTCTGCTGGGCGACGATGGCGAGCCCGACGCCGGTGTTGCCGCTGGTCGGCTCGACGATCGTGCCGCCGGGCTTGAGCGCGCCGCTCTCCTCCGCCGCCTCGATCATGCGCAGGGCGATGCGGTCCTTCACCGAACCGCCGGGGTTGAAGTACTCCACCTTGGCCAGGACGGTCGCCCTGATGCCCTTGGTCACGCTGTTGAGCTTCACCAGCGGGGTGTTGCCGACGAGGCTGATCATCGAGTCGTGGAACTGCACCGTTGTCTCCGGATGCCGCAGAAGATGGTCTGTGTGGTGCCGCCAGCCTATGTGCTGCCCATGGTCCGTGACGGTCGTTCACTCCCCGTTGAGATTGGACGACGGGCTGTACGGGGCAAGCACTGGGTGTACGGGTTCGAGGAGGTGGCGGCGACGCATGACGAGCATGTCGAGGGCGAGGGTGGCCCGGCGGATCGCGGCCGGCGCGGCTTATGGCGGCGGCGGGATCGGTCTGGCCGGGGCGGCCACGGTGGGGCTGGTGCTGGCGGAGGTGCAGCTGGCGCGGCGCCGGGTGAGCAACGGCACGTCACCGCACGTGCCACACGCGGACGGGCTGTACGGCCGTATGTACGCCGGTCCGGCCGGGGTACCGCTGCGGCTGACGATGCTGGGCGACTCCACGGCCGCGGGTCAGGGGGTGCACCGCGGCGGGCAGACGCCGGGGGCGCTCCTGGCGTCCGGGCTCGCCGCGCTGGCCGAGCGCCCGGTGGAGCTGCGCACGGTGGCGACCCCGGGGGCCTGTTCGGACGACCTGGACCGCCAGGTGGCCCTGGTGCTGGCCGCTCCCGATCCCGTGCCCGACATCTGCGTGATCATGATCGGCGCGAACGACGTCACCCACCGCATGCCCGCGACGCGCTCGGTCCGCCATCTGGCCTCGGCGGTTCGCCGGCTTCGGACGGCCGGTGCGGAGGTCGTGGTCGGCACCTGCCCCGACCTCGGCACGATCGAGCCGGTGCGGCAACCCTTGCGCTGGCTGGCTCGACGGGCCTCGCGCCAGCTGGCGGCCGCCCAGACGATCGGAGTCGTCGAACAGGGCGGACGCACCGTGTCGCTGGGCGACCTGCTGGGGCCCGAGTTCGCCGAGAATCCGCGCGAGCTGTTCGGCCCGGACAGTTACCACCCCTCCGCCGAGGGCTATGCGACGGCGGCGATGGCGGTCCTGCCGTCCGTGTGTGCCTCCCTGGGCCTGTGGCCCGCCGAGGAGGAGCGCCCGGACGCCTCGCGCCGCGAGGGCTTCCTGCCGGTGGCGCGGGCGGCGGCCGAGGCCGCCTCGGAGGCGGGCACGGAGGTCGCCGCGGCGATGCTGAGCGGGCCGCGCGGGCCGTGGGCCCTGCTCAAGCGCCGGCGGCGTCGGCGGGTTCCCGAGCAGGAACCGGCCCCGGCGACCCCTTCGAACTGAGGAGCCTCGAAAAGCAAGCGCTTGGAAACTGCGGTCAGGGTCACACCGCGACACCCGTGACCCAGCCCATACGTACGGGTAACTTCCCAGTCAGCCCTGCCCGACCACCCGGTACGTCAATGGAGCCGTGATGCCCGAAGCCGTTATCGTCTCAGCCGCCCGCTCCCCCATCGGCCGCGCCGTCAAGGGCTCCCTCAAGGACCTCCGCCCGGACGACCTGACCGCCACGATCGTCCAGGCCGCCCTGGCCAAGGTCCCCGAGCTGGACCCGAAGGACATCGACGACCTGATGCTCGGCTGCGGCCTGCCCGGCGGCGAGCAGGGCCACAACCTCGGCCGGATCGTCGCCGTCCAGATGGGCATGGACCACCTGCCGGGCTGCACGGTCACCCGGTACTGCTCTTCCTCCCTGCAGACCTCCCGCATGGCCCTGCACGCCATCAAGGCGGGCGAGGGCGACGTGTTCATCTCGGCGGGTGTGGAGACGGTCTCCCGCTACGCCAAGGGCAGCTCCGACGGCCTGCCCGGTACCCACAACCCGCTCTTCGCCGACGCCGAGGCCCGCACGGTCGCGACCGCCCAGTCCGAGGGCTCGACCTGGCACGACCCGCGCGAGGACGGCCTGCTGCCCGACCCGTACATCGCGATGGGCCAGACCGCCGAGAACCTGGCCCGCGCCAAGGGCGTCACCCGTCAGGACATGGACGAGTTCGGCGTCCGCTCGCAGAACCTCGCCGAAGAGGCCATCAAGAACGGCTTCTGGGAGCGCGAGATCACCCCGGTGACCCTCCCCGACGGCACGGTCGTCTCCAAGGACGACGGCCCCCGCGCCGGCGTCACCCTGGAGGGCGTGCAGGGCCTCAAGCCGGTCTTCCGCCCCGACGGCATGGTCACCGCCGCCAACTGCTGCCCGCTGAACGACGGTGCCGCGGCCCTGGTGATCATGTCCGACACCAAGGCCCGCGAGCTCGGCCTCACCCCGCTCGCCCGGATCGTGTCGACCGGCGTCTCCGGCCTGTCGCCCGAGATCATGGGCCTGGGCCCGGTGGAGGCCAGCAAGCAGGCCCTGCGGCGCGCCGGGCTGGGCATCGACGACATCGACCTGGTCGAGATCAACGAGGCGTTCGCCGCCCAGGTGATCCCCTCCTACCGCGACCTGGGCATCCCGCTGGAGAAGCTGAACGTCAACGGCGGCGCCATCGCCGTCGGCCACCCCTTCGGCATGACCGGTGCCCGCATCACCACCACGCTCATCAACTCCCTGCAGTTCCACGACAAGCAGTTCGGTCTGGAGACGATGTGCGTGGGTGGCGGCCAGGGCATGGCCATGGTCATCGAGCGCCTCAGCTGATCGGCGCACCGTAGCCGCCGTAGCACCCGCTGTGAGCCCCCGGCCCAGAACCCTGGAATCCTCAGGGTTCTGGGCTGTTTTGTGATCCAATCTCCCCCAGGATGTGACCTATCTCCCTCCGCCAGGGGAGAACCCCAGGTCACAACAGCCC
>NZ_POUC01000025.1 GCF_002891435.1 Streptomyces cahuitamycinicus | reverse complement strand
GGCCCCTTACACGGCCGGCCTGCTGGCCTCGCTCCCCCGGAACGCGCTGCCCGGCCGGCGTCTCCCCGCCCTGCGCGGAACTCCGCCCGTCCCGGGCGCGCTCTCGCCGGGCTGCGCCTTCGCCCCGCGCTGCCCGCTCGCGGCGGACCCCTGCCGCACGGCGGAACCGGAGCCCCGGCAACTGGACGGACGCCTGCTGGCCTGCCATCGCGCCGAGGAACTCCCCCACCCCGCCCACGCGTTGTTCCTGAAGGAGCACCAGACCGCATGAGTGAGGACCTTCTGCTGCACGTCCGGGACCTGGTCGTCCGCTACGGCCCGGTCACCGCCGTGGACGGCGTCTCCTTCTCCCTGGCCGCCGGCGAGACCCTGGCCCTGAACGGCCCGTCCGGCTGCGGCAAGTCCTCCACGGCCCTGGCGGTGCTCCAGCTGCGCCGCCCGGACGCGGGACAGGTGCGTTTCGAGGGGCGGGAGTTGACGAACCTTTCAGAACGCGAGCTGCGTCCGCTGCGCCCCCGCCTGCAACCGGTCTTCCAGGACCCCTACGGCACCCTCAGCCCCCGCCACCGCATCCGTGACGCCATAGCCGAACCGCTGAAGGTCCAGGGCCGCTGGCATCCCGCCGACGGCCCGGCCCGGGTCGCCGAACTCCTCGACCGGGTCGGACTCGACCCCGCGTACGGCGACCGCCGGCCGCACGAACTCTCCGGCGGCCAGTGCCAGCGGGCCGGCATCGCCCGCGCCCTGGCCTCCGCCCCGCGCCTCCTGGTCCTGGACGAGCCGGTGTCGTCACTCGACCCGTCGGTGCGGGCGGGCGTCCTGAACCTGCTCGCCGACCTCCAGGACGACCTGGGCCTCGGCTACCTGTTCATCTGCCACGACCGGGCGGTCGTACGGCACTTCGCGGACCGGGTAGTCGAGATGCGCGAGGGGCGCGTCACGTCCGGGTAGCGCCCTCGATCGCCTGACGGAGCCCCTCGGCGAGCTGACCGGCCTCGGGTGCGCTCTCGGGGTCGAAGGTCCACTGCGCCATGAGGCCCATCATCAGGGTGAGATAGAAGTACCCGAGAGTGTCCACCCGCTCCTCGGGGACGTCCTCCTCGCGCCCTCCGTGGAAGAGCGTGACGATCCCGCGCGCCCCCTCGCGCTGCGCCCGCGCGAGATGTTCCCGCACCTCCGGCAGCTGGTCTCCCATGGCCACGATCTCCATGCTGAGCCGCCAGAGCGAGCCGGGCTCCCGCATGGTCGAGATGATGTTCGCCCACACCTCGGTGAACCGCTCCAACGACCCCGGCTCGCCCCGTAGTTCGCCGCCCCCCTCGAAGGCGTCGGACATGCCCTCCACCATCTCCACGTACGCCCGCGCCAGCAGGGCGTCCTTCGAGCCGTAGTGGTAGCCGATCGACGCCAGGTTGGTCCCCGACTCCTTGACGATGTCGCGCGCGGTCGTGCGCAGGAAGCCCTTCGCCAGCAGGCAGCGCTTGGCGCCCTCCAGCAGATCCTCACGGTGTCCCATGACCGCCACCCTATCGCGGAGTCCAGACGAGCGTCTTAAACGGCCGTACTAGACAACCGTTTAGGACGCTCGTACAGTCTGCCCATGACGACGACACCCCGCCCCCCGGCCCGCGCCGGCCGTCGCGAGTGGACCGCTCTCGGCGTGCTGATGCTGCCGCTGCTGCTGGTCTCGATGGACGTCTCGGTCCTCTACTTCGCGATCCCGGCGATCAGCGCCGACCTGGAACCCAGCGCCACCGAGCAGCTGTGGATCTTCGACATCTACGGCTTCGTGCTGGCGGGCCTGCTGATGACGATGGGCTCCCTCGGCGACCGCATCGGCCGCCGCAGGCTCCTGCTGATCGGTGCCGCCGCCTTCGGTGCGGCGTCCCTGCTGGCGGCCTACGCGAACAGCGCCGAGACCCTGATCGCGGGCCGCGCCCTGCTCGGCATCGGCGGTGCGACGCTGATGCCCAGCACCATGGCGCTGGTCCGCACGATGTTCACCGACCCCGGGCAGCGCGCGAAGGCCATCGGCCTGTGGTCGGGCGTGATGACAGCGGGCATCGCCCTCGGCTCGGTGCTGAGCGGCGTCCTCGTCGAGCACTTCTGGTGGGGCTCGGTCTTCCTGGTCAACCTGCCCGCGATGGTGATGCTCCTGGTCCTCGGCCCGCTCCTGCTGCCGGAGTCCAGGAATCCGCACCCCGGCCGCTTCGACTGGCTAAGCGTCCCGCTGTCCATGGCCGCGGTGCTCCCCGCGATCTACGGCTTGAAGGAGCTCGCGTCGGAGGGCTGGAACGTCCGGTACGCGCTGTCGGTGTCGGCCGGACTGCTCTTCGCCGCGCTGTTCGTGCAGCGCCAGCGCACGGCGGTGTCCCCGCTCATCTCCCCGGAGCTGTTCCGGCGCCCCGGCTTCAGCCCGGCCATGGCCCTCAACCTGGTGGCGGCTTTCGGCATGATGGGCTCGGCGTACTTCACGACCCAGTACATCCAGTCGGTCCTGGACAAGAGCCCGCTGGAGGCGGCGCTGTGGAGCCTGCTGCCGTCGGTGCCCATCGGCCTCGCGGCCCCGGTCGCGGCCCAGCTGGTGCAGCGGGGCGTGCCACGGGGGCACGTCGTCGGCGGCGGCTTCGCGGTCACCGGGTGCGGCTATGTGCTGCTGGCCCTGACCGGTACGGACTCCCTCTGGCTGCTGCTGGCCGCCTGCGCCGTCCTGGCCTGCGGCGTCGTCACCGTCATGTCCCTCGTGGTCGACCTGGCCATGAGCGCCGCTCCGGTGGAGAAGGCGGGCGCCGCGTCGTCGCTGATGGAGACCGGCACGGAGTTCGGCGGCGCGCTCAGCATGGCGTTCCTCGGCTCCATCGGCACGGCCGTCTACCGCCACGAGATCCCTGCCTCGGCACCCGCCGCGGCCCAGGAGACCCTGGGCGGCGCCCTGGCGGTGGCCGGCCGTCTGCCGGGGCGCGCGGGAGACACCCTGGCGACGGCGGCACGTGAGGCCTTCACGAGCGGCATGCACGCGGCCGCGGTCACCGGGACGGTGCTGATGGCCGTGGCGGCGGCAGCGGCGACGGTGGCCCTTCGGCGGGACCATGCACCGAAAGACGCCGGACGAGCCGATCAACTCAGCTCGTCCGGCGTCTGAGGACGATCCCGTCCAGGCGAACGGGGCCCGGGGGCGGAGCCCCCGGGAAGGTCAGGCCAGGTTCACCGACCGGGCCGATGTCGCCCCGATCTCCGCCGCCACCTCGGCCAGCACACCGACGGTCACCGTGTCGTCCACGGTCAGCACCGCCAGCGCCTCGCCACCGGCCGCCGCCCGCGACACCTGCATACCGGCGATGTTGAGGCCCGCCTCACCGAGGATGCGGCCCACCGTGCCGACGACACCGGGCCGGTCCTCGTACTTCAGCACGATCATGTGGTCGGCGAGCGCGAGGTCGACGTCGAACTCCCCGACGGCGACGAGCTTCTGCAGGTGCTTGGGGCCGGCCAGCGTGCCGGACACCGACACCTCCTCGCCGTCGGCGAGGGTGCCGCGCACCGTGACGACGTTGCGGTGCTCGGTCGCCTCCGAGCTGGTGGTCAGCCGCACCTCGACGCCGCGCTCCTGCGCGAACAGCGGGGCGTTGACGTACGACACCGTCTCGTCGACGACGTCCTCGAAGACACCCTTGAGCGCGGACAGCTCCAGCACCTTCACGTCGTGCTGGGTGATCTCGCCGTACACCTCGACGTCGAGGCGGACCGCGACCTCACCGGCGAGCGCGGTGAAGATCCGGCCGAGGCGCTCGGCGAGCGGCAGACCCGGCTTGACGTCCTCGGCGATGACGCCGCCCTGCACGTTCACCGCGTCCGGCACGAGCTCACCGGCGAGGGCGAGGCGCACCGAGCGGGCCACGGCGATACCGGCCTTCTCCTGCGCCTCGTCGGTGGAGGCACCGAGGTGCGGGGTGGCGACGACCTGGTCGAACTCGAAGAGCGGGGAGTCCGTGCAGGGCTCCTTCGCGTACACGTCGAGACCGGCACCGGCGACCCGGCCCTCCTTGAGGGCGGAGTACAGCGCCTCCTCGTCGACGATCCCGCCGCGCGCGGCGTTGACGATGCGCACGCTCGGCTTCACCTTGCGCAGCGCCTCGTCACCGATCAGACCGAGGGTCTCGGGGGTCTTGGGGAGGTGGACGGTGATGAAGTCGGAGACCTCCAGCAGCTCGTCCAGCGACAGCACCTTGACGCCCATCTGGGCGGCGCGCGCGGGCTGCACGTAGGGGTCATAGGCGACGACCTTCATGCCGAAGGCCGACATGCGCTGCGCGACGAGCGCGCCGATGCGGCCGAGGCCGACGACACCGAGGGTCTTCTCGGCCAGCTCGACGCCGGTGTACTTGCTGCGCTTCCACTCGCCGTTCTTCAGCGCGGCGTTGGCCTGCGGGATGTTGCGGGCCGTGGCGACGAGCAGACCGCAGGCCAGCTCGGCGGCGGTCACGATGTTGGAGGTCGGGGCGTTGACGACCATCACGCCGGCCTTGGTGGCGGCGGAGACGTCCACGTTGTCCAGGCCGACGCCGGCTCGTGCGACGACCTTCAGCTTGCTCGCGGCGGCGATCGCCTCGGCGTCGACCTTGGTGGCCGAACGGACCAGGATCGCGTCCACATCGGCGATGGCCGGGAGCAGCTCGGCCCGGTCCGCGCCGTTGCAGTGGCGGATCTCGAAGTCCGGGCCCAGGGCGTCGACGGTGGCGGGCGACAGCTCTTCAGCGATGAGTACGACGGGTTTCGAGCTCACGTGAGTCCTCACAAGTCCAATGCTGCGGACGGCCGTCCCGACGGCCGCAGGCGGTGGAGGGTGGTGGCCGCGTGGAAGACGCACGACGCTGTGGGCCTGACGCGTATGTGTGCAGCAGTCTAGTGGCGCCGGGGGCATCGTCCTCTGCCGCTGCGGAAGGATCACCCGTCCGTGGCCGGACGGGATGGACAACGCCGTACCACCGACGTTACCCGGGGTTCGCCGAAGGGGCCGGAGCGAGCTGCTCCGGCCCCTCGGGCAGGCGGCTTACGCCTCCTCGTCGACCCAGCTCATGAGCTTGCGCAGCTCCTTGCCGGTGGTCTCCAGCAGGTGCTCGGAGTCCTGCGTCTTGTACTCGTTGTACTTCTTCAGGCCGCCGTGGTACTCGTCCATCCACTGCTGGGCGAAGGTGCCGTCCTGGATCTCGGCGAGGACCTTCTTCATCTCGGCCTTGGTGGCGTCCGTGATGATCCGCGGGCCGGTGACGTAGTCGCCCCACTCGGCGGTCTCGGAGATCGACCAGCGCATCTTCTCCAGGCCGCCCTCGTACATGAGGTCCACGATCAGCTTCAGCTCGTGCAGGCACTCGAAGTAGGCGATCTCAGGCTGGTAGCCGGCCTCGGTCAGCGTCTCGAAGCCCGCCTTCACCAGCGCGGCCGTACCACCGCAGAGAACGACCTGCTCACCGAACAGGTCGGTCTCGGTCTCCTCGGTGAAGGTCGTCTTGATGACACCGGCGCGGGTGCCGCCGATGCCCTTCGCGTACGACAGGGCCAGCGCGAAGGCGTTGCCCGTGGCGTCCTGCTCGACGGCGGCGATGCACGGAACGCCGCGGCCCTCCTCGTACTGGCGGCGCACCAGGTGGCCCGGGCCCTTCGGGGCGACCATGCAGACGTCCACGCCGGCCGGGGGCTTGATGAAGCCGTAGCGGATGTTCAGGCCGTGGCCGAAGAACAGGGCGTCGCCGTCGTTCAGGTTCGGGGCGATGTGCTCCTCGTAGACCTGGGCCTGGATGGGGTCCGGGACGAGGATCATGATGACGTCGGCCTCGGCGGCGGCCTCCGACGGGCTCACCACGCGCAGGCCCTGCTCCTCGGCCTTGGCCTTGGACTTGGAGCCCTCGTGCAGACCGACGCGGACGTCGACACCCGAGTCACGGAGCGACAGCGCGTGGGCGTGGCCCTGACTGCCGTACCCGATGACCGCGACCTTGCGGCCCTGGATGATGGACAGGTCGGCGTCGGCGTCGTAGAACAGCTCGGCCACTTTGGGTTCTCTCCTCGGGAGTGCAGGTGTTGCGTCCCACCGTATGACGGGGGGCGTAAGGGAAGCTCGATGGTCTCGGAATACGGGCGGCCGACGGCGCGCCGACCGCCCGTTTCGGGTCTTACGCCGACCGGTCCAGGGCGCGCAGCGACCGGTCCGTGATGGAACGGGCACCACGGCCGATCGCGATCGTGCCGGACTGGACGAGCTCCTTGATGCCGTACGGCTCCAGCATCTTGAGCATCGCGGTCAGCTTCTCGCCGGATCCGGTGGCCTCGATGGTGACGGCCTCCGGGGAGACGTCGACGGTCTTGGCGCGGAACAGCTGGACGATCTCGACGATCTGGGAGCGCGTCTCGTTGTCGGCGCGCACCTTCACCAGGACGAGTTCGCGCTGCACCGCCGCCGACGGCTCCAGCTCGACGATCTTCAGCACGTTGACGAGCTTGTTGAGCTGCTTGGTGACCTGCTCCAGCGGCAGGTCCTCCACGCCGACGACGATGGTGATGCGGGAGATGTCGGGGTGCTCGGTGACACCGACCGCGAGCGAGTCGATGTTGAAGCCGCGGCGGGAGAACAGGGCGGCGATCCGGGCGAGGATGCCGGGGGTGTTCTCCACCAGGACGGAGAGCGTGTGCTTGGACATGATCTGCTTCCTTCGAGGCTCTCAGTCGTCTTCGTTGTCGCCGAAGTCGGGGCGGACGTCCCGGGCGGCCATGATCTCGTCGTTGGAGGTGCCGGCGGCGACCATCGGCCACACCATCGCGTCCTCGTGGACGATGAAGTCGACGACCACCGGGCGGTCGTTGACGGAGTTCGCCTCTTCGATGACCTTGTCGAGGTCGTCCGGGGACTCGCAGCGGATGGCGTAGCAGCCCATGGCCTCCGACAGCTTCACGAAGTCGGGGACGCGGGTGCCGCGGGCCTGCGGGTTGACGTCGTCCGGGCCGGAGTGCAGCACGGTGTTGGAGTACCGCTGGTTGTAGAAGAGGGTCTGCCACTGGCGGACCATCCCGAGGGCGCCGTTGTTGATGACGGCGACCTTGATCGGGATGTTGTTCAGGGCGCAGGTGGCGAGCTCCTGGTTGGTCATCTGGAAGCAGCCGTCGCCGTCGATCGCCCAGACCGCCTTGTCCGGCGCGCCGGCCTTGGCCCCCATGGCGGCCGGAACGGCGTAGCCCATGGTTCCGGCGCCGCCGCTGTTCAGCCAGGTGCCCGGCTTGTCGTACTCGATGTAGTGCGCGGCCCACATCTGGTGCTGACCGACGCCCGCCGTGAAGATCGTGCCCTCGGGGGCGAGCTGGCCGATGCGCTCGATGACCTGCTGCGGGGAGAGCGAGCCGTCGTCGGGCTGGTCGTAGCCGAGCGGGTACGTGTCGCGCCAGCGGCTCAGGTCCTTCCACCAGGCGCTGTAGTCGCCCCGGTGGCCCTCACTGTGCTCCTTCTGCACGGCCTGGACCAGGTCGGCGATGACCTCGCGGGCGTCACCGACGATCGGCACGTCGGCGGCGCGGTTCTTGCCGATCTCGGCCGGGTCGATGTCGGCGTGGACGATCTTGGCGTGCGGGGCGAAGCTGTCCAGCTTGCCGGTGACGCGGTCGTCGAAGCGGGCGCCGAGGGCGACGATCAGGTCGGCCTTCTGCAGGGCGGTGACGGCGGCCACCGAGCCGTGCATGCCGGGCATGCCGAGGTGCTGCGGGTGGTTGTCGGGGAACGAGCCGAGCGCCATCAGGGTGGTGGTGACGGGTGCGCCCGTCAACTCGGCGAGGACCTTCAGCTCGGCGGTGGCCCTGGCCTTGATCACGCCGCCGCCGACGTAGAGCACGGGACGCCTGGCCTGGGTGATCAGCTTGGCGGCCTCGCGGATCTGCTTGGCGTGCGGCTTCGTCACCGGGCGGTAGCCGGGCAGGTCCATGGCCGGCGGCCAGGAGAAGGTGGTCTTCGCCTGGAGGGCGTCCTTGGCGATGTCGACCAGGACCGGGCCGGGACGGCCGGTGGAGGCGATGTGGAAGGCCTGGGCGATGACCCGCGGGATGTCATCGGCCTTGGTGACGAGGAAGTTGTGCTTGGTGATCGGCATGGTGATGCCGACGATGTCCGCCTCCTGGAAGGCGTCCGTACCGATCGCCTTGGAGGCCACCTGTCCGGTGATCGCGACCATCGGCACCGAGTCCATGTGCGCGTCGGCGATCGGGGTGACCAGGTTGGTCGCGCCGGGACCCGAGGTCGCCATGCAGACGCCGACCTTGCCGGTGGCCAGCGCATACCCCTCGGCCGCGTGACCGGCGCCCTGCTCGTGGCGCACCAGGACGTGCCGCACGCGGGTGGAGTCCATCAGCGGGTCGTACGCCGGAAGGATGCAACCACCGGGAATGCCGAATACCGTGTCGGCGCCGACCTCCTCGAGAGAGCGGATGAGGGACTGCGCGCCCGTCACCTGCTCGGGGGCGGAGTGGTGTCCTCCGGATCGGGGCCGGGGCTGCGGGTGGTGGGCCCCGGTGGCCTGCTCGGTCATCGGCATTCTCTTCTCAGATGCTGAGGGTTTTTGCGTGGTTTGTGCGGTCTTCGGCTGTCGCACGAGAGGTGCCTGTGCAACAAAAAACCCCTCGTGCCATAAGGCAAGCGAGGGGAGCGCGCCGGGTGGGGTCGCTGAGCGGTCGAGGCTCAGCGTCAGCCGACGCGCTTTCCAAGTACGAGAATTCGGGTGCGCATGGCACTGACCCTCCCCCCGGCGCGCACTCACTGTCAAGTGGGTGGGACGGGAGTCTCATTATGTGAGCGGAGGGCCGTACCGCCTCCTATGACGGCGGACACACCCGAGCTGTACACCCGCGGAACGCCGCCCGCGAACGCCCGTTCGGCCGGTTCGTTCGGCACCGGGTAGCGGCCGCCGGCGAGCGCCCGACGCAGCCGGTGCTCGTCGAGCGGCCCGGAGAACGCCATGCCCTGCCCGTGCGTGCAGCCCATCGCACGCAGGGCGGTGACCTGCTCGCGCAGATCCACCCCTTCGGCCACGGACTTCAGCCCGAGGTCGCCCGCGATGCGCAGCAGCCCGCCGGTGATCTTGTGCAGGCGCGCCGACTCGACGACGCCCTCGACCAGACCGCGGTCCAGCTTCAGGACGTCGACGGGGAGCCGCCTGAGGGCCGTGATCGCCGCGTAGCCGCTGCCGAACCCGTCGAGCGCGATCCGTACACCGACCCGCCGCAGGGCGCTCAGGCGCCGCTCCAGCTCGTCCAGCGAGACCCTCGGGTCGGCATCGGACAGCTCGATGATCAGCGAACCGGACGGCAGCCCGTGCCGCGTGAGCAGCGCCTCGATCGAGCCGAGCGGCATCGACCGGTCCAGCAGCCGACGGGCGCTCATCCGCACCACGACCGGCACGGACAGCCCGCTCGCGTGCCGCTCGGCGGCCTGCTCGACGGCCTCCTCGATCAGCCACCGGCCCAGCTCGGCGGTCTTGTCGCTGTCCTCGGCCACGCGCAGGAACTCCGCCGGAGTGAAGAGCACCCCTTGGGGGGAGCGCCAGCGTGCCTGCGCGGACACCGACGTGATCCGGCCGTCCTCCAGGGACACCACCGGCTGGTGCAGCAGGGCGAACTCCCCGTCGTGCAGGGCGGACCGCAGGCGGGTGGCGAGCTCGGCCTTGCGCGCGACGTCCTGCTGCATCTGCGGCTTGTACAGCTCGACGCGGCCCTTGCCGCCTGCCTTGGCCCGGTACATGGCCAGGTCGGCGTTGCGCAGCAGTTCGCCCGCCCCGAGGCCGGCCTCGGCGAAGGCCACGCCGATGGAGGCGTTGACACGGACATCGTTGCCGTCGATGAGGTAGGGCTGGGACAACGTCGCCCTGAGGCGGTCGGCGAGCTCCAGGATGTGCCGCTCCCGGGCGTCCCGGTCGCGGGTGTTGTCCCCGGCGATCAGGGCCGCGAACTCGTCTCCGCCGAGCCGGGACGCGGTGTCGCCGTGCCGGACGGAGTCCTGGAGCCTGCGGGCGGCCTGGACGAGCAGCTCGTCCCCGGCCTGGTGCCCGATCGTGTCGTTGACGGCCTTGAAGCCGTCGAGATCGATGAACAGCACGGCCGTGTTCCGCAGGGCCACACCCCGGTCGGAGGCGCGGCGGCCCGAGAGGGCGTGCTGCACGCGCTTGGTGAACAGGGCGCGGTTGGGCAGGTCGGTGAGCGGGTCGTGCTCGGCGTTGTGCTGCAACTGCGCCTGGAGCCGCACCCTTTCGGTCACGTCGCGGCTGTTGAAGATGAGGCCGCCGTGATGACGATTGACGGTCGACTCGACGTTCAGCCAGCCTCCCCCGCTCTCGGCTTCGCTCGAGCGGGAGGTGCCCCCACCGCCCGACCGGAAGCGGCATTCGATGCGCGTGGTGGGTTCCTCGACCGGGTCGGCGGCGAGGAACCTGCGCACCTCGTGCACGACGCAGCCCAGGTCCTCGGGGTGGATGAGGTGGGCCAGCTCCGTACCCACCAGCTCCTCCGCCGGGCGGCCGTACACACCGGCGGCGGCCGGGGAGACGTACCTCAGGACACCGCTGGGAGCGGCGATCATGATGACGTCGCTGGAGCCCTGCACCAGGGAGCGGAAGTGGTTCTCCTTCTGCGCCAGTTCCTGGGTGAGGGTGATGTTGTCGAGCAGCATGATGCCCTGGCGCACGACGAGCGCGAGCACCACCGTGCCCCCGGTCAGCAGGACCACGCGGTCGACGCTTCGGCCGTTGAGGACGTTGTAGAGGATCCCCAGGGTGCACACCGCGGCCGCGAGGTACGGCGTGAGTGCGGCCAGGGAGCCGGCGATGGGCCGGGCGGCCGGGTACCGGCTGTGCTCGGAGCCCGGCAGGGGCACGGGGTGGTGGGGGCCGCTGCGCTGCCCCGGCACGTGCTCGTGCACCACCCGGGTGTGCCCCGTACCGGCGTGCCGGCCGGTGCCGTGCCGGTCGGCCTCCACGCGGGGCCCGGCCCATGGGGCGTACGCCAGCAGCAGCGAGCCCGCGAACCAGCCCGCGTCGAGCAGCTGGCCGGAGCGGTAGTCGTGGTGCATGAGCGGCGAGGTGAACAGGGCGTCGCACATCACGGTCAGCGCCAGGGCACCGATGGCGGTGTTGACCGCTGAGCGGTCCACGGCGGACCGCCTGAAGTGCAGGGCGAGCACCATGCTGACCAGCGCGATGTCGAGCAGCGGGTACGCCAGCGACAGCGCGGTGTGCGCCACGCCCGGCCCTTCGGATTTTGCGGCCTGGGCGAGGGCGAGGCTCCAGGCCAGCGTCAGCAGCGAGCCGCCGATCAGCCAGGCGTCCAGCCCGAGGCAGATCCAGCCGGCCTTGGTGACCGGCCGCTTGGCGAGCACGAGCAGCCCGATGATCGCGGGCGGTGCGAAGCAGAGGAAGAACAGGTCGGCGTAGCTGGGACTGGGGACGGGCAGTCCCAGGACCACCTCGTACCACCCCCAGACCAGGTTGCCCAGGGCGGCCATGACCGAGGAGAGGCCGAACAGCAGCCAGGCGGGCCGGAAGCCGGTGCGGCGGCCGCGGGCGTAGAGGAAGCACGAGACGGCGGCGGTGCCGGCCGCGGCGCTGAGTCCGAAGTCACCCATGATCATGGCCAGCTCGGCCGAACCCCAGCCGAACGCGGAACCCGCGGCGTACGCCGCGCAGATCAGGGCGAGGGCGAGTTGGAGGGCCAGGCCCGGCCGGTGGCCGGTGACCGGCGTGCGAGGCAGCAGCGCGCCCGGGGACGGAGGCTGTGCCCGCAGCGCTCCGTCCAGCGTGGGGGTGGGGGGCGCGCTCACCGGGCCCTCCCGGTCCGCGCCGCTCCCGGGCCCCGTGGGTCCCCGTGGACCGGCTGGTCGTACCTCCCGCGGCTGCCGGGGCTCTGGTGGTGATGGCTGGGTTCACTGTGATGCCCGCTGCGGCGTTTGCTGTGGCGGGTGTGGTGGCCGACGTGATCGGCGTGCCGTCCGCGGCTGCCCGCGGCCGCTCGCCAGGGTCGCCGCCGGCAGCCTCGTCCCGTCGGATCGCTCGTCCATAGGCCGTGCATCGCCTGTCGCCCCCCTCACAGTCCGAAGTGTCCATCCCCGGCGCCGGAACGGTGCCCGGCGCTGCCCCTGTCGGGACGATACACCAGTCTCGTCACTCAGGGACATAGGTTCTCTACGCTCCGTGACGAGCAACAGATATGTGAGTACCCACTGCACCCGAAGGATTGCGGACGGTACTCGTTGGTCTTTTCAGCGGGTTGATGCACCCGTCGTGAGGATCACGTTGCGGAGCGGCTCCCGGTTCACATAACGGTTCAACTGGTCCACCAGGAGCCGCTTGGCGCGCGGAAGGAACGCGGAGGTGGGTCCACCGACGTGCGGGCTGATGAGTACCCCCGGCGCACGCCACAAGGGGTGTTCGCGCGCCAGCGGCTCCGGGTCGGTGACGTCGAGGGCGGCGGTGATACGGCCGCTCTCGAGTTCGGCGAGCAGGGCCTTGGTGTCGACGACGGGTCCGCGGGCGACGTTGACGAGGAGCGCGCCGTCCTTCATCCGGGACAGGAAGTCGGCTCCGGCCAGGCCACGGGTGGTCCCGGTGAGCGGGGTGGACAGGATGACGACGTCCGCCTCCGGCAGCAGCGCGGGGAGTTCGGTGAGCGGATGCACCGGACCGCGCGCCGTGGTGCGCTCGGAGCGCGCGACGCGCGCCACCCGCGCCACCTCGAACGGAACGAGCCGGTCCTCGATGGCCTCGCCGATCGAGCCGTACCCCACGATGAGGACGTTCTTGTCGGCGAGGGCGGGCCGGAACCCGCCGAGCCACTCCCCCCGGTCCTGCGCGCGCACGAAGTCGGGGATCCCGCGCAGCGAGGCCAGGATCAGCGCGAGGGTGAGCTCACCGGTGCTGGCCTCGTGCACCCCGCGCGCATTGCACAGCCGCACGCCCGCGGGCAGGTACCCGAGCCCCGGCTGAACGTGGTCGATCCCGGCGGAGAGGGTCTGCACGACCTGGACGTTGCCCATCCGCCCCATGGGACGCACGCACAGCGGGCTGGGCTTCATGTAGGGGACGACGTAGAAGGCGCAGTCGGCCGGGTCCGCGGGGAAGTCCTCCCCACCGTTCCAGAAGCGGTAGTCCGGGCCCTCGGGGAGTCCGTCGATCTCCTCCGGCGGGATGGGCAGCCACACGTCAGCAGTCATGCTCTGGAGGCTATGTCAGGAGCCTGCGACGGCAGAGGTTAGGTTGGGGTGGCTCGAACAGGGAGGGTCACGACCAGGTGGAGCGCAGGACGATCGGCGCGGCGGCGCTCGCGGTGGGGGCCGTCGGACTCGGGTGCATGCCGATGAGCTGGGCCTACAGCGCGTCGAGGCGGCGCGGCGACGAGTCGCTCAGGGCGGTGCACCGGGCACTCGACCTGGGCGCGTCCCTGCTGGACACGGCCGACATGTACGGCCCCTTCACCAACGAGCTGCTGGTGGGGCGGGCGTTGAAGGAGCGGCGGTCCGACGCGTTCGTGTCGACGAAGGTCGGGTTGCTCGTGGGCGACCAGCACATCGTCGCCAACGGCCGCCCCGGGTACGTGAAGCGGGCCTGCGACGCGTCGCTGCGGCGGCTGCAGACGGACGTCATCGACCTCTACCAGCTGCACCGGGCCGACCCCGAGGTGCCGGTCGAGGAGACCTGGGGCGCGATGGCGGAGCTCGTCCAGGCGGGGAAGGTACGGGCGTTGGGCCTGTGCGCGGTGGGGGCGCGGGCCGGCCGCCGCACCGGGGCCCGGCTGCACGACGGAACGATTCGGCAGCTGGAGCGGGTGCAGCAGGTCTTCCCCGTGAGCGCGGTGCAGGCGGAGCTGTCGGTGTGGTCGCCCGAGGCGCTGGAGACCCTGCTGCCCTGGTGCCGGACGCGAGGCGTCGGTTTCCTCGCCGCGATGCCGCTGGGCAACGGCTTCCTGACCGGCCGGCTGCGGCCCGGAGCGGGCTTCGAGGCGGACGACCCGCGCGCCCGGCACCCCCGCTTCACGGCCGAGATGATGGCCGCGAACCAGCCGGTCGTCGCGGGCCTGCGCCGCGTGGCCCGCCGGCACGGCACGGACGTCACGCCCGCCCAGGTCGCCCTCGCGTGGGTGCTGGCCCAGGGCCCGCACGTGGTCCCCGTCCCGGGTGCGAAGCAGGAGCGCTGGGTCACGGAGAACACGGCCGCGGCGGCGCTGCGCCTGACCTCCGACGATCTCGGGGAGATAGGTGAGCTGCCTCCCGCCCAGGGATCGTGGGACTGAGGGGTCCTTTCACCACGCCCGTCCGATCAGGCCGCGCGACCCGGACGGGCGTGGTGAAAGGACCCCTTGGGCGAGGCGCGTTTCGGGCAAACCCCGTGTTCCTGGTTCGGCGTTCCGTGATCGGGAACCTGGGAGCCGCGAGCGGTGTATGACAGGGAGAGGACCTGCCCCGTCGAAGGGACCATGATCGTGCCACGTCGAGCCGTCCCGACCGTGCTGGCCGCCGCGCTCCTGCTGACGGCCGGTTGCTCCTCCGACGGCGGAGGTTCGTCCGGCAAGGACGAGAGCGCCTCCCCGGGCCGTACGGCGCCGGGGTCCTCCGCGCCGCCGCGGCAGTCCGCCGGGGAGACACCGCCCGCCCAGGGCTCGGTGACGGTGGTGCGCACCGTCGCCGAGGGCCTGGAGTCACCCTGGGGGCTCGCTCCGCTGCCGGGCGGCGGTCTGCTGGTCGCCTCCCGGGACGAGGGGACGATCGTCCGGGTCGACGAGAAGACCGGCAAGAAGACCGAACTGGGCGAGGTGCCGGGGGTCTCGGCGGCCGGCGAGGGCGGCCTCCTCGGGATCGCCCTGTCCCCCGACTACGCCTCGGATCACATGGTCTACGCGTACTTCACCTCGGCCTCCGACAACCGCATCGTCCGCATGATCTACGACGAGCAGAAGCCCTCCGGCGAGCAGCTCGGAGCGCCCGACACGGTCTTCCGGGGCATCCCCAAGGGCTTCATCCACAACGGCGGCCGCATCGAGTTCGGGCCGGACAAGATGCTCTACGTGGGCACGGGCGAGAGCGGCGACACCGGCCTGTCCCAGGACAAGGACTCCGTGGGCGGCAAGATCCTCCGTCTGACCCCGGAGGGCGAGCCCGCGCCGGGCAACCCCTTCCCTGACTCGCCGGTGTACTCCTACGGCCACCGCAATGTGCAGGGCCTCGCCTGGGACGGCAAGCAGCGCCTGTTCGCCTCGGAGTTCGGCCAGGACACCTGGGACGAGCTCAACGCGATCAAGCCGGGCGACAACTACGGCTGGCCGGAGGCCGAGGGCCGGTCCGACGACGGGGAGTTCCACAACCCGGTCGACCAGTGGACCACGGCCGAGGCCTCCCCCAGCGGCATCGCCTACGCCGAGGGGTCGGTCTGGATGGCGGGCCTGCGCGGCAAGCGGCTGTGGCGCATCCCCCTGAACGGCACCGAGGCCTCGGCCGAGCCTCAGGCCTTCCTGGAGGGCGAGTACGGCCGGCTGCGCACGGTGGTGCCGGCGGGCGGCGACCGGCTGTGGCTGGTGACCAGCAACACGGACGGCCGGGGCAACCCGGAGGACGGGGACGACCGGATCCTGGAGCTGCGGGTGAAGTAGAGACCGCGTCCCGGCCTAGTTCCCCGGGTTCTCCGCCTCCTCCTCGGACGGGCGTACGACGACCTTCCCGGACGTGAGGTCTATCGGTCCGCGTCCGGGGTCGCCGTCCCCGACGTCCTCGCGAGTCAGTTCCAGGCGGTTCTGCTCGTCGCGGGTGTGTTTGCGCCCCGGTGAGAACAGTTCCTCGAACACGTTGAACACGGAGCCTCCCTGAGCCGCCGAGCCGCGCCGTCCTTACAGCGTATGCCTCAGCCGGCCGGGCCGGGCATGAGCAGTTCGGCCGGGAACAGTCCCAGCCGGTGCGCCACCGCCGCCGCCTCGCCCCGCCCTGAGACGCCGAGTTTGCCCAGGATGTTGGAGACGTGGACGCTCGCGGTCTTCGGCGAGATGAACAGCTGCTCCGCGATGCGGCGGTTGGTGTGGCCGGCGGCGACCAGGCGCAGCACGTCCCGTTCCCGGCTGGTGAGGCCCAGGGCCTCGGCGGGGTCGGCGGGCGCGGGGCCGGTCGCCGCGGCGGGCGCGAGCGGGAGGCGGGCGCGCCGGCCGAGAGCGGTGGCGGCGTCGGCGAGCGGCCGTGCGCCGAGGTGGCGGGCGGCGGCGTGGGCGAGGCGGAGCAGTTCCGCGGCGCGATCGCGCTCGTCCTCGCCGCCGCCCGCCAGCAGGGACTCGGCCAGGCGGTACCGGACGCGGGCGAGGTCGTAGGGCCGGCCCAGGGATTCGAAGGCGGTGACCACCTCCGACCAGACGTCCGGGGTGCTCCGGTCCTCGGAGCGGTGGAGTTCGGCGCGGACCCACTGTTCGTGGGCGTACCAGACGGGGGCGTGGGTGGTGAGGCGCTTGACGGCGGAGAAGATGCCGTCCAGTACCTGCTCGCGGCCGGCGCGGGCGGCGGGCAGGGTCCGGGCGTCGGCCTCGGCGGTGGCCGCGTGGAGCAGCAGCGGCCAGGCGTAGCGCTGGGTGCCGAGCGGGAAGCCGGACTCCAGGGTGCGGTCCAGTTCGGTGCGGGCGTCGGCCAGGCGTCCCTCGGCGGCGGCGACGGCGACGGTCAGACAGGAGACCGGCAGGTCGTGCTGTGGCATGGGGTCGTGCGGGCCGTAGGAGGCGCGGGCGTCGGCGAGGTGGCGGGCGGCCTCGGCCACCTCGCCGCGGGCGAGTGCGAGGAAGGCCAGGCTGTTGGCGCCGGACCCGTACGGAGCGGCCTTCCGGCCCAGCCGCTGGGCACTGACGGCCGCCTTCGCGGCCTCGTCCCAGCGGCCCAGGGAGATGAGCGACTCGGCGAGATTGCCCCGGACCCAGCCCTCGGACTCGGTCAGTCCCATCCTGCGGGTGAGCCGCAGGCCCTCGCGCAGGATGTCCACGGACTCCTCGGAGCGCCCGATGCCTTCCAGGGCGGAGGGGAGGTTCACATGGCTGCGGCCCACGACGGCCGCGAGACCACGGGCCACGACCTCCTCCCTGACCTCGTACATGTGGGCCAGCCCGGCCTCGATCTGCCCGGCCTCGACCATGAGCCCGCCGAGGGTGAGCCGGGCGTTCGACTCGATCTCGTCGGCGCCCACCATGCGCGCGTACTCGACGGCCCGCTCGGCGGCCGCCAGGGTGTCGGGGCCGGGCTCGCGGAGCATGGACCAGTGTGCGGCCGTGGCCAGAACCTCGGCGTGCACCTCGGACGGTGGCAGGCCGCGGACCAGGTTTTGCGCGGTGGCGATCTCCTTCCAGCCGTCGCCCCGGGCGAGCCGCTGCACCAGCCGGGAGCGCTGGATCCAGAACCAGGCGGCGCGCTGAGGGTCTCCCCTGCCCGATCGCGGTCGGGAGCTCGAGGGAGGGTCGTCCTCGTCCTGCAGCAGGCGCAGTGCCCGCTTGGTGATCTTCAGGGCGCGTTCGCGCTCCCCGCAGAGCCGTCCGGCGACAGCCGCCTCGGCCAGCAGGTCCAGGTAGCGCAGGGCGGTGGTGGCCGCGTCACAACCGCTGAGGGTCCCCCCGCGCCGTTCAGGCAGTGGGGGAGGGTAGACCTCGGTGTAGTCGACGGGGCGCAGGGTCCGGCGTACGGCGTCGGGAGCGGAGTCCCACAGTTCCATCGCCCGTTCCAGGAGCCGCAGCTGCTCGGCGTAGGCGTGGCGGCGGCGGGCCGCGACGGAGGCTTCGAGGACGGCGGGCAGGGCCTTGGCGGCGTCGTGGGCGTGGTACCAGTAGCTGGCCAGGCGCGTCGCCCGCTCGTCGGCGGGGACGAGGGACGGGTCGCTCTCCAGGGCCTCGGCGTAGCGGCGGTTGAGGCGGGAGCGTTCGCCGGGGAGCAGGTCGTCGCTGACGGCCTCGCGGACCAGCGAGTGGCGGAAGCGGTAGCCGTCGTCGCCGGGTGCGGGGGCGAGGATGCCGGCGTTCACGGCGGACCGCAGTGCCTCGATGAGGTCGTCCTCGGCAAGCCGGGCGACGGCGGCCAGCAGCCGGTGCTCGACGGTGGAGCCGCCCTCGGCGACGATCCGGGAGACCTGCTGGGCCGCCTCCGGCAGTCCTTCAACACGGACGAGCAGCAGATCGCGCAGGGAGTCCGTCAGGCCCGCCCGGCAGCCCTCGTGGGCGGCGACGGCGAGTTCCTCGACGAAGAAGGCGTTGCCGTCGGAGCGTTCGAAGATCGCGTCGACCCGGTCCGGCTCGGGTTCCCGGGCGAGGATCCCGGCGATCTGCCGGCCCACCTCGTCGCGGTTGAAGCGGGCGAGTTCGAGGCGGCGGATCGTGCGGAGCCGGTCGAGTTCGGCGAGCAGCGGCCTGAGCGGGTGGCGGCGGTGGATGTCGTCGGAGCGGTAGGTGGCGAGGATGACGAGGCGGCCGGTGCGCAGGGTGCGGATGAGGTAGGAGAACAGATGGCGGGTGGAGGCGTCGGCCCAGTGCAGGTCCTCCAGGGCGAGGACGACGGTGTGCTCGGCTGTGACTCGCTCCAGCAGGCGGGCGGTCAGCTCGAAGAGGCGGGCCATGCCGTCCTCGTCGTGCCTCCCGGCCCTCGACTCGCCCAGCTCGGGCAGCAGCCGGGCCAGTTCCTCCTCCTGGCCGGCGGCCGCGGCGGCCAGCTCGCCGGGGAGTTCGCGGCGCAGGGCGCGCAACGAGGTGGAGAAGGGAGCGAAGGGCAGCCCGTCGGCGCCGATCTCCACGCAGCCGCCGACCGCGACCACCGCCCCACGGCCGCGGGCGGCGGCGGCGAACTCCTCGACCAGGCGGGTCTTGCCGACTCCGGCCTCCCCGCCGATGAGCAGCGCCTGCGGCTCGCCCTCGTGGGCGCGCGCGAGCGCGTCGTGCAGCGTGCCCTGTTCCTCGGCACGGCCGACGAACAGGGGGCTGACGGACCGGGTCTCCACGGCCCCGAGCATCGCACGCGGGTCCGACGGCGCGGCACCGGTTTTCCGCGCAACGGCCGGACCAGCGGCCGTCGTTCCCGCGGAAACGACGGCCGCTGCCTCCCGGACGGCCACGGCCGGGGCCGGTCCCGCCCCGGTGTTCACGCGGTCCGGGCGAACCGCGGCCGCCGGAAACGGCGGCTATGGCTTTCGTGCTCGGCGGCGTCCGTGTCCGCCTCGTGGCGGGCCGCGCGGCGGGTCCGGGTCGCCTCGCGGACCAGGCGCTCGTGGTCGGCCCGGCGGATGAGGTCGGAGGTGCGCAGCTGCTGGAGTACGTACTCGTGCATGGTGTGTCCTTGAGGAGAGGCCGGTCACGGAGTGTTTCTCCGCGATGACCTCACTCTCGTCTCCCAGACGGGGCCGCCACATCGGGAGAGTTCCGCATCTTCGGCGCCGGGAGGGGCCTTAGACGCGACTGAGGGGCCTCAGGGGCTCCGTAAGGTGCTTACGGAACCGCCTGAGACCCCTCGGGATGCGCGGGCTCTCAGCTCGCGGACGGCAGCCCGAGCAGGACGCCGGTGTACTTGAGGACGGCCAGGAGCAGGCCGATGACGCCGAGCGCGACTCCCGCCCAGGCGACGGACTTGATCCAGGAAGCCTGGATCCTGCCCGGCGTGCCGAAGGCGGGCCGGGCGAGCGTCGCGACGCCGACGACCAGCGCGATCAGCGCGAACAGGCCGCCCCACAGGGCGGTGGTCTGCCAGGCGTCGCCGTAGACCGCCTGGATCTGCTGGGCGACGCCCGCGTTCTGCGCGGTCTCCAGCTGGCCGACGAGGTTCTGGCGCGCTGAGGCGACGGTGCCGATCCAGCTGCCGGTGAGCGAGACGACGCCCAGTGCGGCGGAGACCACGGCGGCGGCGCCCTGGCCGACGCCGGAGGGGCTCTCCTCCTTGGTCGGCGCGTCCTCGGCCGCGGCCGGGACCTCGGTCTGGGGCACCTCGTCGGACTTGGTGGTGTCCACCGCCTTCTCGTCGGTCGTGGCCTGGGTGGCCTCGGTCTCGTCCACTGCGTTCGTTGCCATGTCTCGCACCGTAGGGTCGCTGTCTGAGAAGTCTCTTAATGATCGTTGTGAGCGGCACGCGGGCGCGCGGCTCTGTCAATGATCGTGGTGAGCGGCACGCGCGCGTGCGGCGCGCCACTCGGGCGCCAGCACCGACCAGACTTCGAGATCGTGCCGTAGGCCACCATAGGGGTGGGCCTGGCGTCGCACACCATCCCGGGTCATGCCGAGGCGTCGCGCCACGTTCAGGCTCGGCTGGTTGCCGGAGGCGGCGACCCATTCGACGCGGTGGATGCCGCGCTGCTCGACGGCCCAGTCGATGAGGACCCGCATCGCGCGCGTGACCAGACCCCGGCCCGTTCCGGCCGGCTCCAGCCAGCAGCCGACCTCGCAGTTCCCGGCCGCCGCGTCGAAGTTCAGGAACAGCACCCCGCCCACCAGCGTCCCCTCCAGCCACAGGCCGTGCAGGGAGCCGGTGTCGGCGGCGCGCAGGGCGGCGTAGTGCTGGAGCTTGGCCCGGGCCGAGAGCAGGTCCGTCTCGTTCGACCCGAACGGGATGTACTGCCCGATGAACTCGCGCCCCCGCTCCAGGTGCGCCAGGAACTCCCCGGCGTGCCAGGGTTCCAGGGGCCTCAGCTCGGCGTCGTCACCCAGGGATATCGCGTACATCCCGCTGCCGCTCCTCCTCCGCCAGGACGTCCGCCACCTCGGCGTCCGTCGCGGCGGCCAGCCTCTCATGGGCGGCGCGGCTCTCGGGCGGCTCGATGCTGATGCGCGGCATGCGCTTGTCCAGCCAGCGGGGCAGCCACCAGTTGGCGCCGCCGAGCAGGTGCATCAGGGCCGGGACGAGGAGGGTGCGCAGGACGAAGGCGTCCAGGGCGACGGCGGCGGCCAGGGCGATGCCGAACATGGCGATCACCCGGTCGCCGCTGAGCACGAAGGCCAGGAAGACGGAGATCATGATGACCGCCGCCGAGTTGATCACCCGGCTGGTCTCGGCGAGGCCGACGCGCACGGCCCGCCGGTTGTCGCCGGTCTCCAGCCACTCCTCGTACATCCGGCTGACCAGGAAGACCTGGTAGTCCATGGAGAGGCCGAAGAGCACCGACACCATGATCACCGGCAGGAAGGGCTCGATGGGCCCCGCGCTGCCGAGGCCGAGCAGTTCGCTGCCCCAGCCCCACTGGAAGATCGCGACCACCACCCCGAAGGCCGATGCCACGGCGGCGACGTTCATCGCGGCGGCCTTCAGCGGGATGCCGACGGAGCGGAAGGCGAGCAGGAGGAGCAGGCAGCCCAGGCCGATGACGACCCCGACGAACACCGGCAGCTTGGAGACGATGACGTCGGCGAAGTCGTCGTAGCCGGCCGTCATGCCGCCCACCTGCACGTCGAGCGAGGTGCCCGACTCGGCGCGCGGCAGCACCTCGCCGCGCAGCCGGTCCACGAGGTCACTGGTGTCCTTCGACTGCGGGGAGGACTCCGGGACGACGCCGAGGTACGCGGTGTGGCCACCGGAGTCGAACGTCACCGGGGTCACCGAGGCGACGCCGTCGGTGGCGCGGAGTGTGCCGTCGAGGTTGTCCAGGGCGAGCTTGTCGTCGGCTCCGTCGACCTTCGTCACGAGGGTGAGCGGGCCGTTCACACCGGGGCCGAAGCCGTCGGCCAGGAGGTCGTAGGCCTGGCGGGTGGTGGCGGTCTTCGGGCCGTTGCCCTGGTCGGAGGTGCCGAGGTGCAGGGAGAAGGTGGGCAGCGCGAGGACGGCCATGATGGCCAGGGCGACCATGCCCAGCACCTTGGGGTGGCGTTCCACGAAGGCCGACCAGCGGGCGGCGAAGCCGGTGGGCACCTCGGGTTGCGGCCCGTGCTCGGCGAGGCGGCGACGCTCCCGGCGGCTGAGCGCGCGCATGCCTATGAAGGACAGCAGGGCGGGCAGCAGGGTCACGGAGGCGGCGACGGTGAGGATCACGGTGAGGCCGGCCGCTATGGCGACGCCGTTGAGGAAGCTCAGCCGGAGGATCAGCATGCCGAGCAGCGCGATGCAAACGGTGGCACCCGCGAAGACGACCGCCCGTCCCGTGGTCGCGACGGCGTTGGTGGCGGCCTCGGTGACGGACAGCCCGCGTTTCAGCCCGCGACGGTGCCGGGTGACGATGAACAGGGCGTAGTCGATGCCGACGCCGAGCCCGACGAGCATGCCCAGCATGGGTGCGAAGTCAGCGACGGTCATGACGTGCCCGAGCAGTACGATCCCGGCGTAGGCGGTGCCGACGCCGACCAGGGCGGTGGCGATGGGCAGCAGGGAGGCGGCGAGCGAGCCGAAGGCGAGGAACAGCACCAGCGCGGCGACGATCACGCCGACGATCTCGGCGAGGTGCCCGCCGGAGGACTCGGTGAGCGCTACGGCGCTGCCGCCCAGCTCCACCCGGAGTCCGTCGGTCTCGGCGCTCTTGGCGGTGTCGACGACGGCCCGCGCCTCGCCCTCGGCGATGTCCTCGGCCCGGTCGTCGAAGGTGACCGAGGCGTACGCCGTGCGGCCGTCGTCGCTGATACGGCCCGTGCCGGGTCCGTCGTAGGGGCCGGCGACCGAAGCCACCCCGGGGAGATCCTCGATCCGGTCCAGGATGCGGGTCATCGTCTGTTCGACGTCGACGGCGCGGACGCTGCCGGAGGCGGTGTGCCAGACGACGGTGTCGCTGTCCCCGCCGAGCTGCGGGAAGCCCTCGTGCAGCAACTCGGTGGCGCGGCCCGACTCGGTGCCGGGGACCTGGTAGTCGTTCGAGTACGTGGTGCCGGCGACGGCGGCGCCGGCGGCGACCCCGGCGAACGCGAGGAGCCACAGCAGGACGCTGAGCAGACGGCGCTGGACACACCAGCGTGCGAGGGCTGCCACGAAACGTGCTCCCGGTGTTGCCTTGTGTGGATCTTTGGCCGGGAACAGTCGTACATGAACTGAACAGCCAGCAAAGAACGCATGAGCAATGCGCTGCCACTCTGACAAACCGACGAGATCATTTGTCGGTTTCGTGGGCTTATTCACAGCGGCCGGACTCAGTCGAACTGGTCCCCCAGCGCCATCACCATCGCGCCCGCGATCAGCAGCCACAGCGCGCGCCGGGTACGGCCGCGCGAGCCCAGCACGGCGGCGGCAGCGCAGACGGCGGCCCCGCCGGCGTAAGCGGCCGGGACGAGTGCCGGCGCGGAGCGGGTGAGGCGGAGCAGCGCCGCGGCGAGGCCCGCCAGGGCCAGTGCGGCGCCCGTGCCCGCCGCGGTCCAGCGGGCCCGGCGCGCGTCTCCCTCGCCCTCCGCCGGGTGGTCGGCCTCCGTCGGGTCGTCGCCCTCCCCCGCGTCCTCGCGCTCGTCCCGTCCGGCAGCCGCCTCCGAGTCCGCTATCTCTGGATCGGTGCCGGAATCAGCGCGTCCACTCATGGCCGAAACGGTAGCGCGCCGGGCGTCGAAAACAGGGTGCGGGGCCGAGGGCCGGCTGTTAGCGTCCGCTGGTCCGAGGAATGCCCGCGGCCTCCCGCCGCCCGGCCGAAGCAGGTGCATTGTTTGACGGTCCGACCGAGCTCCCACGCATCCCCTTTCTTCTTCAAGGACTCAAGGAGCCCGTCCACCGATGTCGGACATCACTTCCCGGACCTCGAACGACCCCCTCTCTGACCGTGTGAGCCACCCCGGCTACCCGCGCAGCAACGGCTACGACGCCCGCTGGACCATCGACAACCAGATGGGCCCGCACGCGCTGTGGCTGCTGGAGTGGTTGGCCCCGGCTCTCGGACTCGACACCCTCGCCCCCGGCTCCCGCGTGCTCGACCTGGGCTGCGGCCGTGCCATGACGTCGGTCTTCCTCGCCAAGGAGTACGACGCTTCGGTCACCGCGGCCGACCTGTGGGTCAAGCCCGACGAGAACGCCGGGCGCATCGCCGAGGCGGGTGTCGCCGACCGGGTCCTGCCCGTGCTCGCCGAGGCTCACGACCTGCCGTTCGGCGAGAACAGCTTCGACACGATCGTCTCGATCGACGCCTACCAGTACTTCGGCACCAACGACCTGTACCTGCCCGAGCTGACGCGCCTGCTGAAGCCAGGCGGGCGGATCGGCGTCGTCGTACCGGCGCTGCGCGAGGAGATCGACGGCGTCGAACCGCCGGAGCACCTCAAGCCGTACTGGGAACCCGGGTTCTGGTGCTTCCACACCGCCGCCTGGTGGCGCCGTCACTGGACCCGCAGCGGGGCCGTGGCGGTCGAGACGGCGGACTGGCTGGAGGACGGCTGGCGCGACTGGCTGCGCTGGTGCGAGGTCGTGGCCGACGAGAGCACGGACGAGTGGCACGTCCGGATGGCCGGGCAGTGCGCCGAGATGCTGCGCCTCGACAGGGGCGAGACACTCGGCTTCGTCCGGGTCGTCGGCCGCCGCCTCTGAGTGACTGAGTGAATGACGAGGGGGGACGCACCGGGTCCGGCGCGTCCCCCCTCGTCGGGTCCACGAGAGGTCAGCCCTCGCTGACGCCCAGCTTCTCCAGGATCAGCTCCTTGACGCGTGCCGCGTCGGCCTGTCCCCGGGTCGCCTTCATGACCGCACCGACCAGCGCTCCGGCCGCGGCCACCTTGCCGCCGCGGATCTTGTCCGCGACGCCCGGGTTGCCGGCGATGGCCTCCTCGACGGCGGTGGTGAGCGCGCCCTCGTCGGAGACGACCTTCAGGCCGCGCTTGTCGACGACCTCGTCCGGGGTACCTTCGCCCGCGAGGACGCCCTCGATGACCTGCCGGGCCAGCTTGTCGTTCAGATCGCCCTTGGCGACGAGCTCGGCGACCCGGGCGACCTGCGCCGGCGTGATCGCCAGCTCGTCGAGCGTCTTGCCCGACTCGTTGGCGCTGCGGGCCAGCTCGCCCATCCACCACTTGCGGGCGGAGGCCGCGTCGGCCCCGGCCTCGATCGTGGCGACGATCGGCTCCAGCGCACCGGCGTTGAGGATCGCCTGCATGTCGGTGGCCGAGACGCCCCACTCCTCGCGGAGCCGGCTGCGGCGGACCAGCGGCAGCTCGGGCAGTCCGGCCCGGATCTCCTCGACCCACTCGCGGGACGGGGCCACCGGGACGAGGTCGGGCTCCGGGAAGTACCGGTAGTCCTCGGCCTCCTCCTTCACCCGGCCCGAGGTCGTCGACCCCGTGTCCTCGTGGAAGTGCCGGGTCTCCTGGATGATCGTGCCGCCGGACGACAGCACCGCGGCGTGCCGCTGGATCTCGAAGCGGGCCGCGCGCTCCACGGACCGGAGCGAGTTGACGTTCTTCGTCTCCGAGCGGGTGCCGAACTTCTCGGTGCCGTGCGGGCGCAGCGACAGGTTCACGTCGCAGCGCATCTGGCCCATCTCCATCCGGGCCTCGGAGACGCCGAGCGCCTTGATGAGCTCGCGCAGCTCACGGACGTAGGCCCGCGCGACCTCGGGGGCACGCTCGCCCGCGCCCTCGATCGGCTTGGTGACGATCTCGATGAGCGGGATGCCGGCGCGGTTGTAGTCGAGCAGGGAGTGGGACGCGCCGTGGATACGGCCGGTGGCGCCGCCGACGTGCGTCGACTTGCCGGTGTCCTCCTCCATGTGCGCGCGCTCGATCTCCACGCGGAAGGTCTCACCGTCCTCCAGCTGCACGTCGAGGTAGCCGTTGAAGGCGATCGGCTCGTCGTACTGGGAGGTCTGGAAGTTCTTCGGCATGTCCGGATAGAAGTAGTTCTTCCGGGCGAAACGGCACCACTCGGCGATCTCGCAGTTCAGCGCGAGACCGATCTTGATGGCGGACTCGACGCCGGTCGCGTTGACGACCGGCAGCGCGCCGGGCAGGCCGAGGCAGACCGGGCAGGTCTGCGTGTTGGCGTCCTGGCCGAGGGCGGTCGAACAGCCGCAGAACATCTTGGTCTTGGTGCCGAGTTCGACATGGACCTCAAGGCCCATGACGGGGTCGTACGACGCGAGTGCGTCCTCGTACGACACCAGGTCGGTCGTGGTGGTCACGGTGAACTTCCCTCTCAGCCCAGCAGAACGTCGTCGTCGCCCAGCTGCTTCAGCTCGCGATAGAGAATGGCCAGGTTGGTGACGACCGCGGCTCCGGTCACGACGGCGTCGAGCAGCCGCAGCGTGTCGTTGTCTCCGCGGGCCTTCTTGATCTGCTTGTAGACACCGACGGCGCCGAACGCCGACGTGGCCATCGAGATGTACAGACCGGACTTGGACTTCTTGAAGCCCTTGGCCTTGGACAGTGCGCTCACAGCGACGGAGCCTCCTCGATCAGCGGGTGGCCCCACTTTTCCACGAAGGCGGCCTCGACGGCCGCACCCACCTTGTACAGGCGGTCGTCCTTCATGACGGGGGCGATGATCTGCAGGCCGACCGGGAGGTTGTCCTCCGGGGCGAGGCCGCACGGCAGCGACATGGCCGCGTTGCCCGCCAGGTTGGTCGGGATGGTGCACAGGTCGGCGAGGTACATCGCCATCGGGTCGTCGGCGCGCTCGCCGATCGCGAAGGCGGTGGTCGGGGTCGTCGGGGAGACGATCACGTCGACCTGCTCGAACGCCTTGTCGAAGTCCTGCTTGATGAGCGTGCGGACCTTCTGGGCGCTGCCGTAGTACGCGTCGTAGTAGCCGGAGCTGAGCGCGTAGGTGCCGAGCATGATGCGGCGCTTGACCTCGGGTCCGAAGCCGGCCTCGCGGGTGAGGGAGGTGACCTCCTCGGCGGAGTGCGTGCCGTCGTCGCCGGTCCGCCGGCCGTAGCGCAGGCCGTCGAAGCGGGCGAGGTTGGAGGAGCACTCGGACGGGGCGATCAGGTAGTACGCCGAGAGCGCGAGGTCGAAGGACGGGCAGTCCAGCTCGACGATCTCGGCGCCCAGTTCCTTGAGCAGCTCGACGGACTCGTCGAACCGCTGGATGACGCCGGCCTGGTAGCCCTCGCCGCGGAACTGCTTGACGACGCCGACGCGCATGCCCTGGACCGAGCCGTTGCGGGCGGCCTCGACGACCGCCGGGACGGGCTCGTCGATGGACGTGGAGTCGAGCGGGTCGTGCCCTGCGATGACCTCGTGCAGCAGCGCCGCGTCCAGGACCGTACGGGCGCAGGGCCCGCCCTGGTCGAGGGAGCTGGAGAAGGCGACCATGCCGAACCGGGAGACCCCGCCGTACGTCGGCTTCACACCGACCGTGCCGGTGACGGCGGCGGGCTGGCGGATGGAGCCGCCGGTGTCCGTGCCGATGGCGAGCGGGGCCTGGAAGGAGGCCAGCGCGGCGGACGAACCGCCGCCGGAACCGCCGGGGATCTTCGTCAGGTCCCAGGGGTTGCCGGTCGGGCCGTAGGCGCTGTTCTCGGTGGAGGACCCCATGGCGAACTCGTCCATGTTGGTCTTGCCGAGGATGACGACGTCGGCGGCCTTGAGCCGCCTGGTGACGGTCGCGTCGTACGGCGGGATCCAGCCTTCGAGGATCTTCGATCCGACGGTCGTGGGCACGCCTTCGGTGGTGAAGATGTCCTTCAGCGCCAGGGGCACGCCGGCCAGCGGGCCGAGCTTCTCGCCGCGCTCGCGCTTCTCGTCCACGGCACGGGCCTGGGCGAGGGCGCCCTCGCGGTCGACGTGCAGGAAGGCGTGCACCTTCTCGTCGACGGCCTCGATGCGGGCGAGGTGGGCCTCGGTGACCTCGACGGCCGTGAGTTCGCCGGAGGCGATCTTCGCGGCGGTCTCGGCGGCCGTGAGCTTGATGATGGTGACGTTGTCCGTCATTGCGGTTAGTCCTCCCCCAGGATCTGCGGCACCTTGAAACGCTGCTGCTCCTGGGCCGGGGCGCCGGAGAGCGCCTGCTCGGGGGTGAGCGACGGACGGACCTCGTCCACGCGCATGACGTTCGTCAGCGGGAGCGGGTGTGAGGTCGGCGGTACGTCTTGGTCGGCGACCTCACTGACGCGGGCGACCGCGCCGATGATGTCGTCCAGCTGTCCCGCGAAGTGGTCGAGCTCTTCGGGCTTCAGCTCCAGACGCGCCAGCCGGGCGAGGTGGGCGACCTCCTCGCGCGTGATGCCAGGCATGCAGCGATCCTCAGGGGTGAGTGAATGTGGTGTGGCCCAATCCTATGGGGCGGGAGACCGTGCCCGTGAAACAGTTTGCCGCCCCGGAGGCTCACGGTGCTCGCTCAGACCGCGAAGAGCAGTCCGGCAGTGATCAGGATGACGACCGCGGTGGCGAAGTGAATCCCGAAGGCCACCGCCCTCGCACCGCCGTGGCGCAGCACTATCAGCGTGTCGCCGAGGGGTATGAGCGCCACGGCGAGCATGAACCAGGCCTCGGCCCGGGCCCCCGCGAAGGCGAGCAGTGCCAGACCGACCAGCCCGAGGGTTCCGTCCCGCAGGCCCTTGATCGTCAGATAGGCGCCGGCATCGCCGCCGGGGTCGGCCGGAACGCCGTAACCGGCGGCGGAGGGGCCGGGCTGAAACAGGAACCGGTAGCCGAGGAACAGGCAGAACAGGTTGAGCACGACGGCCAGGGTGTACGCGGTGACGGTCATGTCCTTCTCCGTTTCTAGCAGCGCTAGGGACAAGAGCGAAGCTAGCAGAGCGCCGACAGGAACGCTAGCGATGCTAGAATCACGCCATGACGATCCAGACGCGCCGGGAGCGCGAACGAGCGGAACGCGAGCGGCTGATCGTGACGGCCGCGCGGGAACTGGCCGAGGCGGAGGGCTGGGACGCGGTGACCACACGGCGGCTCGCCGACGAGATCGAGTACAGCCAGCCGGTCCTCTACAGCCACTTCAAGGGCAAGGGCGCGATCATGGCGGCGGTGGCGGTGCAGGGCTGCGAGGAGCTGGCCGAGGAGCTGCGGGCGGCGCGCACGGCGGCCGGGAGCTCCCGCGAGGCACTGGCGGCCGTGGGCCGCGCGTACACCGCCTTCGCCCGGCGGCGGCCCGCGCTCTACGACGTGATCTTCACGCTCGCCGTGGACCTGCCCTTCGCCACCCCCGAGGCGCCGGCGGCCCTCCAGGACGCCTTCGGCGAGCTGTTGCAGGCCGTCCGGCCGATCGCGGCCGAGGGTGAGGACATGGGAGCGCTAACGGAGACGTACTGGGCCGGGTTGCACGGGCTGGTGACCCTGATGCGCAGTGGCCGGCTGCCCGAGGAAGCGCACGATCGACGGCTGGCGCTCCTGATCAGCCACTTCGTGCCCCAGGGCACGGGCTGAGCGCCCGTCCCGATCACCTCTTGCAGGAAGGGTGAGCAGGGCGGGCGGTACAGGCGAACAGGTCGAGCGGAACAGCGGACGGGCAGGTCACTCGTCGGCCGTCGCAGCGGGGAGCGCTGCGCGCGGGCGCTGCCATCCCCGGGGGCCCCGCGCCCGCAGCCAGGCCGTGGTCTCGTCCGGAGGCATCGCCGCCGCGACCAGCCAGCCCTGGACCGCGTCGCAGCCGAGGTCGCGCAGGCGTTCCCAGGTCTCGTCGTCCTCGACGCCCTCGGCGACGACGAGCAGGCCGAGGGAGTGTGCCAGATCGACCGTGCAGCGCACGATCTCGGCGTCCTCGGTGTCGACCGCGAGGCGTGCCACGAACGAACGGTCGATCTTGAGCTCGCTGACCGGGAGCCGGCGCAGGTGCACCAGCGAGGAGTAGCCCGTGCCGAAGTCGTCGAGGGACATCTTCACGCCGTGCGCGGTCAGCTGGTTGAGGGTGTCGGCGGCGCGCTGCGGGTCCTCCAGGAGGACGTGCTCGGTGATCTCCAGTTGGAGCGCTCCCGCCGGGACTCCGTGCCGGGCCAGCCGGGCGGCGACGGAGCCGGCGAAGCCGGGGGTGTGCACGTCGCGCGGGGAGACGTTCACCGCGACCGGGACGAACAGGCCCTGTTCCCGCCAGCGCGCGACCTGGCCGAGCGCGGTTTCCAGCACGTACTCGGTGAGGTGGGGCATCAGGCCCGAGGACTCGGCGATCGCTATGAACTCGTCCGGCGGGACCTTGCCCCGCTCGGGGTGCACCCAGCGGACCAGCGCCTCAAGACCCGCGACCTGCCCGTCGAAGCGGACCTTGGGCTGGTAGTGCAGATGCACCTCACGCGCGTCGAGGGCGCGGCGCAGATCGCCCAGCAGGCCGAGACGGTCGGGGGTGTTGGAGTCCCGCTTGGACTCGTAGACCTCGACGCCGGTGCGGTCCCGCTTCGCCTGGTACATCGCCACGTCCGCCCGCCGCAGCAGCCCTTCGGCGTCCAGGGCGTGGTCGGGGAAGACGGCGACTCCGGCGCTGGCCTCCAGGACGAGGGTGAGGCCGTCGAGGTCGAGGGGGGAGCTGAGGGCGGCGACGAGGTTGCGGGCGATCCGGGTCGCGGACGTCGTGGAGTCGGCCACCGGCAGTAAGACGGCGAACTCGTCACCGCCGAGCCGGGCGGCCTCCGCCCCGCGCGGCAGCGCCACCCGCAGCCGGTCGGCGATCTGCAGCAGCAGCCGGTCACCGGCGAGATGACCGAGCGTGTCGTTGACCGACCGGAACCGGTCGAGGTCGATCAGCATCAGCGCGGCGCGGGCGTCGATCCGCTCCGCGTCGTCCAGCGCGGTCCAGATGCGCTCCAGCAGCCACTGGCGGTTGGGCAGCCCCGTCAGCGGGTCGCGCAGCTGCTCCTCGGCTCGGGCCCGGGCTATCCACAGGGTGGAGTCCAGGGCGATCAGCGGGATGGAGAACAGCGGCAGCAGGATCGGCTTGGCCACGGCGACCACGCAGACCAGCGGCGCGATGCCGAGCAGCGCGACGGCGACCAGCCCCTGTCTGACCAGGGCGGTGCGGGCGACGGTGGGCAGCCCGGGGCGCGGCGCGTGCAGATACCAGAGCAGGACGCGGGTGACCATCAGGTAGGCGACGGCGACCAGGGCCACCTGGGGTGCCGTGGCCAGCGTCCACGCGGCGGGATCCGCCGGGGTCTCGACGGACGGCACGGTGGTGAAGAGGCCCAGCACGAACGCGCCGGCGCCGATGCCGAGGAGGTCGACGGCGCCGTGCAGCACCCCCTGGCGCCAGCGGTTGCGGCGGGCCACGCCCACCAGCACGACGACGGTGAGGCTGACCATGCCGGCCGGAACCCAGCCGTAGAGCAGCAGCACGGCGAGGGTGAGGGCGGCGCCCGAGCCGGTACCGCCCCACCAGCGGGAGCGGCCCAGCATGACGAGGTGACCGACGATGGTGCCGGTCAGCACGGCCAGCGCCCAGCCGGGAGTGCCCGACGGGAAGAGCGCGTGGCCGCCGGTGAAGGCGCGGTAGAAGCCGGCGCCCAGGACGAACCCGGCCGCCGCGACGACTGCGGCGGGCAGCGCGGGCCAGGACTGGTGCCGCTCGCCGTCCGGGTCGTCCGCGCCGGCCAGTGGGGGCGGGTGTTCGGTGATCGGCTGTGCGCCGGGGCCGTCCACGGCGCGCCCCCCGTCACCGCGCCTGTCCGGGGTGTACTGTCCGACGGCGCGCGCCTCCGCTCCCGGACGCCCCGCCGGCCGTACGGCCCCACGGACTGCACGCCACGCGACCGCCACACGGCGCAGCCGCGAGACCGGCACGGCGCTCTCGGTCGGTTCCATTCCCGTCCCTCTCACAGCCGGCGGTGCCCACGCCCCGCGGCCCGGTGCCCGACATCCCTCAACGGCCCGCGCCCGAAAACCGTTCCCCGCGCTCTGTGCGAACACGAAGATGCCCCGACCGCGGTTGGGCACGGCAGGCGCACATCTCAACAGTAGGCCGCAGAAGGCTTCCACGGGCAGCGGTCGCCGACGGTTGCCCGAATGAGCTCGGCCACCCGTATGCATCTGGTATGCGCCGAACGGGTGGCCTTCAACCGCTACTCCTCGGCCGAAAGGGCGACTTCGGCCGCGGCTTGTGGTCCCTGCTCCAGCAGGACGCCGAAACCGTCCTCGTTCAGGACCGGAACCTTCAGCTGCATCGCCTTGTCGTACTTCGATCCGGGACTGTCCCCCACGACGACGAACGACGTCTTCTTCGAAACCGAGCCGGTCACCTTCGCTCCACGGCTCTGCAGCGCCTCCTTGGCGCCGTCCCTGGTGAAGTTTTCGAGGGTGCCGGTGACGACGACGGTGAGCCCTTCGAGCGGGCGCGGCCCCTCGTCCTCGCCGGTGCTCTCCTCCTCCATGCGGACGCCGGCGGCCTTCCACTTGCGGATGATGTCGCGGTGCCAGTCCTCGGCGAACCACTGCTTGAGGGAGGCGGCGATGGTTGGTCCGACGCCCTCGGTGACCGCCAGCTCCTCCTCACTGGCCTGGTCGATCCGCTCGATCGAGCGGAACTCGCGGGCCAGCGCCTCGGCCGCGACGGGTCCGACATGCCGGATCGACAGGCTGGTGATGACGCGGGCCAGGGGGCGCTCCTTGGCCGCCGCGATGTTCTCCAGCATGGCGACCGCGTTCTTGCGGGGCTCGCCCTGCTGGTTCGCGAAGATCGTGGCGACCTTCTCCTCGCCGGTCTTCGGATCGCGCTTGGGCAGCCCGCTGTCCGGGTCGAGGACGTACGCCTTGATGGGCAGCAGCTGCTCGATGGTGAGGTCGAACAGGTCGCCCTCGTCGACCAGCGGCGGGTCCTTCGGCTCCAGCGGCGCGGTGAGGGCCGCCGCCGCCACATAGCCGAAGTGCTCGATGTCCAGCGCCTTGCGACCCGCGAGGTAGAACAGGCGCTCGCGCAACTGGGCCGGGCAGGTGCGGGCGTTGGGGCAGCGCAGGTCGACGTCGCCCTCCTTCATCGGCCGCAGCGGCGTGCCGCACTCGGGGCATTCGCCGGGCATGACGAACTCCCGCTCGGTGCCGTCACGCAGGTCGGCGACCGGGCCGAGGATCTCCGGGATGACGTCACCGGCCTTGCGCAGCACGACCGTGTCCCCGATGAGGACGCCCTTGGCCTTGACCACGTCCTGGTTGTGCAGCGTGGCGAACTCGACCTCGGAGCCCGCGACCGTGACCGGCTCGACCTGGGCGTAGGGGGTGACGCGGCCGGTACGGCCCACGCCCACCCGGATGTTGACGAGCTTGGTGTTGACCTCCTCCGGCGCGTACTTGTACGCGATCGCCCAGCGCGGGGCACGCGAGGTGGAGCCGAGGCGGCCCTGGAGGGGGATCTGGTCGAGCTTGACGACCACGCCGTCGATCTCGTGTTCCACGGAGTGGCGGTTCTCGCCGAAGTAGGCGATGAACTCCCGTACACCTTCCAGGCCGTCGACCACCTTGTTGTGCCGGGAGGTGGGCAGGCCCCACGTCTTGAGCAGGTCGTAGGCCTGGGAGAGGCGGGTGAGGCCGGTGAAGCCCTCCAGGGCGCCGATGCCGTGGACCACCATGTGCAGCGGGCGGGTGGCGGTGACGCGCGGGTCCTTCTGGCGCAGTGAACCGGCGGCCGCGTTGCGCGGGTTGGCGAAGGGCTTGTCGCCGGCCTCGACGAGGCGGGCGTTGAGCTCCTGGAACTTCTCCATCGGGAAGTAGACCTCGCCGCGGATCTCCACGAGGTCGGGGACGGAGTCGCCCTTGAGGCGGTCGGGGATCTCGGCGATCGTGCGCACGTTGGGCGTGATGTCCTCGCCGGTGCGGCCGTCGCCGCGGGTGGCGGCGCGGGTGAGGCGGCCGTGCTCGTAGGTGAGGTTCACCGCGAGCCCGTCGACCTTGAGCTCGCACAGGAAGTGGTACTCCTGCTCGCCCAGTTCCCTGGCGATGCGCTCCGTCCAGGCGGCCATCTCCTCGTCGTTGAACGTGTTGTCGAGGGAGAGCATGCGCTGGTGGTGCCGGACCGCCGTGAACTCGGTCTCATAGGACCCGGAGACCTTCTGGGTCGGCGAGTCCGGCGTGCGCAGCTCGGGGTGCTCCTCCTCCAGCGCCTCCAGGGAACGCAGCAGCTGGTCGAACTCCGCGTCGCTGACGACGGGAGCGTCGTTCACGTAGTAGCGGAAGCGGTGCTCCTCGATCTGCTCCGCGAGGCGCGCGTGCTTCTCCCGTGCCTCTGCGGGCACCGTCGTCGTCTCCGCTTGCTTGTCGCCGGCCACCGTGTCGTCCTCCCGTTACTCTGGGTTGTCCGCGAGGGATCTCGCCGCCCGGGCGCAGTGCGCGAGAGCCGTACGCGCGTACCCCGGGGAGACCCCCGCGAGTCCGCACGCCGGGGTGACCGTGACCGCCTCCGCGAGAAGCCCTGGAGACAGCCCCAGCCTGCGCCACAGCGTCCTGACACCCATGACGCTACCGGCAGGGTCTGACAATGGGCCCTCCGTGCCCGGGACGACACCGGTGAAGAGCCGGGTCCCGCCCTCCACCGCTTCCCCGATCGTCTCGTCGTCACGTTCGGTGAGCAAGGAGAAGTCAAAGGAGACGGCGGCCGCGCCGGCCCGGCGGAGCAGGGCGAACGGCACGTCGGGGGCGCAGGAGTGGACCACGACCGGGCCGGCCGTGTGCATCCCGGCGAGGTCGCGCAGCGTCTGCTCGACGACCTGCCGGTCGACGGCCCGGTGGGTGCGGTAGCCGCTGGCGCTCTTGACCTGCCCGCGCAGGACGGCGGTGAGGGACGGCTCGTCGAGCTGGAGGACGAGCTGCGCGCCCGGGATCCGCCGCTGCACCTCGGCAAGGTGCAGACGCAGCCCCTCGGCGAGTGAGGCGGCTAGGTCGCGGCAGGCTCCGGGGTCGGAGAGGGCGGCCTCCCCGCCGCGCAGCTCCAGGTTGGCCGCGAGGGTCCAGGGGCCGACGGCCTGGACCTTCAGCGGGCCCTCGTAGTCCTGCGTGAACTCCTCCAGGGCGTCGAGGTCCTCGCCGAGCCAGGAGCGGGCCCGCTTGGTGTCGCGCCCCGGCCGGTCCCCGAGCCGCCAGCCGCTGGGCTCCACGCGCGCGTACAGCTCGACGAGCATCCCGGCGGTCCGCCCGATCATGTCCGCGCCGGGGCCCCGGGCGGGCAGTTCGGGCAGGAAGGGGAAGTCCTCGAAGATGCCGGTGACGGTCTTGGCGGCCTCCCGGGCGTCGCCGCCCGGCATGGATCCCACGCCGGTGGCCGTGCCGAACCTGAACTGGCTGTTTTCGCTCACCCCAGAAGCCTACGCAGCGTCTTGAGCGGGGTCAGCCTCCAGGGCGCACGGTCAGGTCGTTGACCTCGGCGTCCCGCGGCAGGTCCAGGGCCATGACGATCGTCGTGGCGACCGACTCCGGGTCGATCCACCGCGCGGCGTCGTACTCCTTGCCCTCCTGCTGGTGCACCTTGGCCTGCATGGGGCTGGCCGTGCGGCCGGGGTAGACCGAGGTGACGCGGACTCCGGCGGCGTGCTCCTCGTGGCGCAGGGAGTCGGCGAGAGCCTTCAGGCCGTGCTTGGAGGCGGCGTACGCGGACCAGCCGGCGTGTGCGTTGAGGCCTGCGCCGGAGTTGACGAAGAGCACGTGGCCGCGGGCGGCGCGCAGTTGGGGCAGGAAGTGGCGGGTCAGCTCGGCGGGGGCGATCAGGTTGACGTTGAGCTGGTGGCGCCACGCCTTCGGGGTGAGCTCGCCGACCGGGCCGAGGTCGACCACGCCGGCGATGTGCAGCAGCGAGTCCACGCGGTCCGGCAGCGACTGGTGGGAGAAGGCCCAGGAGAGCCGGTCGGGGTCGGCGAGGTCGCCGACCAGGGTCCGTGCTCCGGGGAACTCGGCCGCCAGTTCCTTGGCGCGGCCCGCGTCCCGCGCGTGCAGCACGAGGTCGTCCCCGCGCGCGTGCAGGCGGCGGGCCACGGCCGCGCCGATGCCGGAGCCGGCTCCGGTGATCACATGAGTAGCCATGTCCGCCATGCTCGCATCAGAGCCGGATCACGCGATGCCCCGGCTCTCCTCCAGGTACGCCAGCGCCCCGACCGGCTCCTCGGCGAAGAACACCAGGTCGGTCAGGGGGCGGGGCAGGAAGCCCTCGGCGTCCATGCGGCGGAACTGCTCCTTCAGGCCGTCGTAGAAGCCCGCGGTGTTGAGCAGGACCACCGGCTTGTCGGTGTGCCCGTGCTTCTTCAGCTCCAGGATCTCGGTCGCCTCGTCGAGCGTGCCCGTGCCGCCGACCATGATCACCACGGCGTCGGCCCTCTCCAGGAGCAGCTTCTTGCGCTCGGCGAGATCCTTGGCGACGACCATCTCGTCGACGCCCGGGCGGGCCTTGGCCGCGAGGAACTGCACGGAGACACCGGCCAGCCGGCCGCCCGCCTCCTGCACCCCGTCGGCGACCACCTTCATGAGGCCGACGTCGGAGCCGCCCCACACGAGCGTGTGACCGCCCTTGCCCAGCAGCTCGGCGAACTCCCGCGCGGGGCGGGTGTAGCGCTCGTCGAGGTCGGCGGCGGACAGGAAGACACAGATGTTCATGGGCCCACCGTACGGGCCCGGTCCGCCGTGGCGGTCACCCGCATTTTGGACTGCCGATGGGGCAGGCGCTCCCAGTCGTCCATGAACCGGGCGTCCAGACCGTGCAGCGCGGCGAGTTCGGTGAGGGTACGCGTCCGGTAGTAGAAGTCCTCGTGCAGGACCTGGTGTTCCTCGCCCTCGGTGCGGTCGAAGGTGAAGTCGAAGAAGCCGCCGGGCGCGAGGATCCGCCCGACGTGGGCGAAGCACTCCTCGATGACGTGCAGCGGCGAGTGCGAGAAGACGCTGTGCGCGTGTACGACGTCGAAGTGGGCGTCGGGCAGGAAGGCGAAGGTGAGGTCGCCGGCGAGTGCCAGGTAGGGCAGTTTGGGCTGGAGCCTCTCGGCCACCAGGGTGTCCTGGGCGGCGAGCAGGATGTGCGGCGAGATGTCGATGCCGTAGTAGTGCCCGGTGTCGACATGGTCGATGAACAGCCGCCCGGCGCGCAGGTTGCCGCAGCCGATCTCCAGCATGCGGTGGTGCGGCTGGAGGCCGTGGCCCATCAGGTAGTCGAACTGCATGCGCCCGATCCGCGCCCACTGCTCGCGTGAGGGGTTGTGCCCCACCGCCGCCTCGGCACTGCGGGCCGCGTCCGAGGCCATCACGGCCCGGTAGTACGCGATGTGGTCGGGATGGCGCAGCCGCAGCCATGCGTCGCGCACCGCACGCCGGGCGTGCGCGGGCACCCGCCTAGGGTGGTGCAGGGCGTACCGGACCTGGTGAAGCAGGCGGGAGCGGTTTCCGGCAGCCGGTTCCTTGGCGCGCATGGGGGCCTCCTGCGGCGAGGGAAGAACTCCGCTTCAGCCTGCGCTGTACGGGAGGAGTCGGCTACCCAAGGAGGGGCGATCGTGACCAAAGGGCATCGCATCACCGTCGAGCGCAGCGACCGGCACGTGCGCGTGGTGCACGGCGGGCAGGTGCTGGCGGAGAGCGACCGGTCGCTGGTACTGCGCGAGACCGGCTGTCCCGAGCGGTACTACATCCCGCGTGAGGACGTGCGGCTGGACCTGCTGACGCCGTCCGGCGCGCAGACGTACTGCCCGTTCAAGGGCACCGCCTCCTACTGGTCGCTGCCGGACGCGGCGGACCTCGTCTGGGCGTATCCGGACCCGAGGCCGGACGTCGCCGAGATCAAGGACCACCTGTGCTTCTACGAGGTGGAAGTGTTCTGATCGGCTGACGCGCCGCCCGCCTCACCGATGAACACCGCGCCGTGCGGCAGTCTGCATGAGCATGGACAAGAAGATCCTTTCGCGCGACGGCACCCGCATCGCCTACGAGAGCACCGGACGCGGTCCCGCGGTGATTCTGGTGAGCGGCGCGATGTCGACGGGCGGCACCCTGGCGCCGCTGGCCGTGTCGCTCGCGGAGCGTTTCCAGGCCGTCGTGTACGACCGCCGGGGCCGCGGCGCCAGCGCGGACACCGCGCCGTACGCCGTGGAGCGTGAGATCGAGGACCTGGCCGCGGTGATCGAGGCGGTGGGCGGCGAGGCACTCCTGTACGGCATCTCCTCGGGCGGGGCACTGGCCCTGGAGGCGGCGGCCGGCGGACTGCCGGTGCGGCGCGTGGCCGTCTACGAGACGCCGTTCGCGATGTCCGAGGAGGGCGCCAGAGAGCGTGCACAGTACACCGAGCGGCTGACTGAGGCGCTCGGCGAGGGGCGGCGCGGGGACGCGGTCGAACTGTTCCTGCGGCTGACGGGCCTGGCCGAGGGGGTGATCCAGGGCGCCCGCCAGTCCCCCATGTGGGCCGGTATGGAGACGATGGCCCTGAGTCTCGCCTACGACGACGCCGTCATGGGCGACGGCCGGGTCCCCCGTTCCCGGCTGGGCTCGGTCGGCGTGCCCGTCCTGGCGGTCGCGGGCGACGCGAGCCCCGCCTGGCTGCGCGAGGCGGCCAAGGCGATCGCGGACTCCGTCCCCGAGGGCACGTACCGCACGCTCCAGGGGCAGACGCACATGGTCGAGCCGAACGTGCTGGCGCCGGTGCTGACGGAGTTCTTCAGCCGGGACTGACGGAGTTCTTCGGCCGAGACCGACGGGGTGCTTGGCCGGGACCGAGACGGGCGGCACGGGGGCACGCGCGTGTGGAGCCCGCCCCCGGCTGCCGCGGCGGGATCAGGCCACCCCGGCCGTCTCCCGGGTCGTCGCCGCGATCGTCGCCGAGCCCACCACGCGCGTGCCGTCGTACAGCACGATCGCCTGGCCGGGGGCGACGCCGCGGACGGGCTCGGCGAAGGTGACCTCCAGGGAGCCGTCGACGAGTTCCGCGGTCACCTCGGTCTCGCCGCCGTGGGCGCGCAGCTGGGCCGTGTAGGTGCCGGGGCCGGTGGGGGCGGCGCCGCACCAGCGGGGCTTGACGGCCGTGAGGGCGCTGACGTCCAGGGCGGACGCGGGGCCGACGGTCACCGTGTTGTCCACCGGCGAGATGTCGAGGACGTAGCGCGGCTTGCCGTCGGGGGCCGGGGTGCCGATGCGCAGGCCCTTGCGCTGGCCGATCGTGAAGCCGTACGCGCCCTCGTGCGTGCCGAGCTTGGCGCCGGACTCGTCGACGATGTCGCCCTCCGCCTTGCCGAGGCGGGAGGCGAGGAAGCCCTGGGTGTCGCCGTCGGCGATGAAGCAGATGTCGTGCGAGTCGGGCTTCTTGGCCACGGCCAGGCCCCTGCGCTCGGCCTCGGCGCGGATCTCGTCCTTGGTGGTGACGGTGTCGCCGAGCGGGAACAGCGCGTGGGCGAGCTGCCGGTCGTCCAGGACGCCGAGGACGTACGACTGGTCCTTGGCCATGTCGGAGGCGCGGTGCAGCTCGCGGGTGCCGTCCTCGCGCACGATCACCTGGGCGTAGTGGCCCGTGCAGACCGCGTCGAAGCCCAGCGCGAGCGCCTTGTCGAGGAGGGCGGCGAACTTGATCTTCTCGTTGCAGCGCAGGCAGGGGTTGGGGGTGCGGCCGGCCTCGTACTCGGCGACGAAGTCCTCGACGACGTCCTCGCGGAAACGGTCGGCGAGGTCCCACACGTAGAACGGGATGCCGATGACGTCCGCGGCGCGGCGGGCGTCGCGTGAGTCCTCGATGGTGCAGCAGCCCCGCGCGCCGGTCCTGAAGGACTGGGGGTTGGCGGAGAGCGCGAGGTGGACGCCGGTCACGTCGTGGCCCGCTTCGGCCGCGCGGGCGGCGGCTACGGCGGAGTCGACACCGCCGGACATGGCGGCCAGGACGCGGAGGGGGCGGGGGCGCTGCGG